>NZ_JBQKLJ010000003.1:0-185854 GCF_052116285.1 Collinsella sp. Sow4_E3 | reverse complement strand
CGGCGCGGATAACCGCTGAAGGCATCTAAGCGGGAAGCCGTTCCAGGGATTAGTTCTCCTTCCGGTAAGGGCCCAGGTAGACTACCTGGTCGATAGACGGCAGGTGCAAGGCTGGCGACAGCCTCAGCCGAGCCGCACTAATCGCCCGAGCTCTTCCGGAACCGCACCTCGCGGCCCGCGGGACCCAGCGCTCACGCGCGGTCCGGGCACGAGGATGCCCCCGAGTCGGACCTCTCCTATACGCCATGCGGCCCCCAGGGCACGTGAGTGGGACACCGGGCACCGAAGATACGGTGGGCGCCGCCCACCGGTCAGCGGCCAGAGCATGGGGGGCACGCCCGGTCCCGTTCCGAACCCGGAAGCTAAGCCCCATCGCGCCGAGAGTACTGCGGGGCCAGCCCGTGGGAGGCCAGGGCGCCGCTGACCGGTGGACGGCACCGAGCCGTGCGCTTGGACTGAGAAGGGGGAGGCCTCGCGGCCTCCCCCTTTTTTGCGCTATATACAAGCTGTGCCTTGTGAACGGACTCTTCCTTTGACTCTCTTACTGTTTGGCTTTTTTTGAACCGTCGCTTTGTATTTGCGCGATAATTACTCGCATTGACGTTAGGGAGGGCTTGATGTTTACCGTTTTCGTTTTGGGCAATATTGCTTCGGGTAAATCGACTGCCTGCCGCTTTCTGGAATCTCGCGGAGCCCTGCTTATCGATTTAGACGTTCTTGCCAAATCGCTGTACGTGCCGGGGTCGGATATCGTCAATGCTCTTGCTGAAGAGTTTGGCTGGGATATTTTGGACGAGGATGGCGGTGTTCGACGTAACGTCCTCGCTTCTCGAGCTTTTGTTTCTCCCGATACGGTTGCAAGGCTCAATAGTATTGTGCACCCCGTTCTCGTTGAGCAGCTTTCGCTGAGGATTCTCGATCCTGTTTGCTGTACGGTTTCGTCTCCCCGCTATCCCTTTGCGGCGGTCGAAGTATCTGCTCCGACTGGCTTTGAGGACGCCTTTGGCCTTGCGGATGAAATTATGGTTGTTAGCGCTCCTTTAGCGGTCCGTCGCGAACGCGCTATTCACCGTGGTATGGAACCATACGATTTTGATGCTCGCTGTGCTTGCCAGCCCGATGAGTCTTCGCTTTGCAGTCTCGCCACGACCGTGATTGATAACGCGGCGGGCGACAGCTCGCTCTTTGAACAACTGGACGCGTGGCTTGCTCGCCATGGCCTTATGGATGCTATGGATAAGGAGACGACAGATGCCTAAGACGCGTTTCTTTACGTGGTATCGCCTTGTGCCGCTGGTTGTCGTTTTCGTCTTTGGCCTTATCTCGCTCGTTTACTCGTGTGCTCCCGCCGCTTTCTTTAAACCGTTCTATCCGATTGACTATGAGGCGTATGTAAAGCAGTCCAGTATTTCGCATAATCTCGATCCGTATCTGGTGTGTGCCGTCATCAAGTCGGAATCAAACTGGGATCCCGAGGCGGAATCAAACCAGGGCGCCCAAGGTCTCATGCAACTTATGCCCGAAACCGCTCAGGATATGATCGCTAAGGGCCTTGTCGACGGGGATGAGTATTCTGCCGATAACCTGAATGACCCTGCTTCGAATATCGAATTTGGGTGCGCGTACCTCTCATACCTGTTGACGTATTTCAATGGGTCGACGGATAGCGCTATTGCTGCTTACAATGCCGGAATGGGCAATGTCGATGGGTGGGCGCAGCAAAACACATCGCTCCATAACGCGATTGCCTTTCCCGAGACGCAAGCCTATTTGATTCGTGTCAATAATGCCTGGATTCGCTATAAGACCCTCTATCCCGACCGGTTCGTATAGGACTATGCCTGCCGCCTGCGTATACTGCAGATGTATGAGTTAGGAGTATCCATGGCGGATTTTGAAGTTGAGCGTGTTGGCGGAGAGCTCAAACGTTTTGGCGTTGAGGGCTCTGAGGTACCGTTTGAGGTCGTGTCTCCCTATGAGCCTGCAGGTTCACAGCCTAAGGCCATTGAGTCGCTTGTGCAGGGTGTGAGGGACGGAGACCGGTATCAGGTTTTGCTTGGCGTGACCGGCTCGGGCAAGACCTTTACCATGGCCAAGACCATTGAAGCTCTCGGTAAGCCAACGCTGGTCATGGCCCCCAACAAAACCCTCGCCGCCCAGCTTGCGAGCGAGCTCAAAGAATTCTTTCCCAACAACGCCGTGGTCTACTTCGTCTCGTACTACGACTACTATCAGCCCGAGGCATATGTGCCGCAAAGCGATACGTATATCGAGAAGGATGCTTCGATTAACGAAGAAGTCGAGATGCTTCGACATCAGGCGACCGCCTCGTTGCTTTCTCGACGCGATGTGATCGTCGTTGCTTCGGTGTCCTGCATCTATGGCATCGGCTCTCCTGAGGACTATGCGGGGCTGGCGCCGAATGTCGACAAGAAAGTACCGCTCGAGCGCGATGACTTTATCCATGCGCTCATCGACATTCAGTACGACCGGAACGACTATGACTTGGCGCGTGGCACCTTCCGCGTGCGTGGTGATGTTGTCGATGTGTATCCGCCCTATGCCGAGCATCCGTTGCGATTTGAGTTCTTTGGCGATGAGGTCGAGCTTATCGCCGAAATCGATGAGGTTACCGGTGAGATGCTTCGTGAGTATGAGGCTATTCCTGTGTGGCCGGCATCGCACTATGTGACCGAGAAGCCCAAGGTCAAGGCGGCCTTGAAGTCGATCAGCGAAGAGTGCGAGAAGCGCGTGGCGGAGCTCAAGGCGACCGACAAGTTGCTCGAGGCGCAACGTCTACAGCAACGGACCGATTATGACCTCGAGATGCTCGAGACGATGGGCTTTTGCAACGGCATCGAGAACTACTCGCGTCATCTGGACGGGCGTAAGCCGGGTGAACCACCGTTTACCCTAATCGATTACTTTCCCAAGGACATGCTCTGCATCATAGACGAGAGCCATGTGACGGTGCCGCAAATTCGTGGCATGCATGAAGGCGACCGTTCGCGTAAAGTGACCCTGGTGGAGCACGGCTTTCGCCTGCCCTCGGCGCTCGACAATCGCCCGCTTCGTTTCGATGAGTTTGAGGCGAGGATTCCACAGTTCATCTACGTCTCGGCCACGCCGGGCGACTACGAGCTGCGGGTGAGCCAAAACGACGTGGATCAGATTATTCGTCCGACCGGCCTGCTCGACCCCAAGATCGACGTGCGTCCCGTTCGCGGTCAGATTGACGATCTTGAGGACGAGATTCGCGAGCGCGTTGCCCGCAAGGAGCGCGTGCTGGTGACCACGTTGACCAAGCGCATGGCCGAGGACCTGACCGACCATCTACTTGATGCGGGCATTAAGGTCAATTACATGCACTCTGATACGGCGACAATGGACCGTGTCGAGATCCTGCGAACGCTGCGGGAGGGCAAGATCGATGTTCTCGTTGGCATCAACCTGCTTCGCGAGGGTTTGGATCTTCCCGAGGTCTCACTGGTGGCAATTCTCGATGCCGATAAGGAAGGCTTCTTGCGCAACCGCCGTTCGCTGATTCAGACGATTGGCCGTGCGGCCCGTAACGCCGATGGCGAAGTCATCATGTATGCAGACGTTGTGACCGATTCGATGAAAGCGGCCATCGAGGAGACGCGGCGCCGTCGCGAGATTCAGATGGCATATAACGAAGAACATGGCATTGTGCCCAAGACAGTGCGCAAGGCCATCAACGACATCTCAAGTTTTATTGCCGAGGCCGAAAAAACTGTGGGCTCCAAGGGACGCTCGAAGGGCGACTCTCTTGGCCATGGCGCATTCTATACGCCCGATGAGTCGGGCGAGGGCGGTGTGCCGGAAACGGTGGCGCCCGAGCAGACACTTGCGGAACAGTTGGAAGAACTACCGCATGACGAGCTTGTGCGGATCGTCGAAACCATGGAAGAGGATATGCGTAACGCTTCTGCCGCCATGGACTTTGAGGAGGCGGCGCGCCTGCGTGATGCTGTCGTTCAGATTCGGGCGATGCTCGAGGGTGCGTCTGAGGACGAGACGATCGAGCGCTTGCGTTCGCAGGCCCGCAAGGGTTCCACGTTCGCATCGGGTAGAAAACGCCAGGGTGCACGGTTTAAGAAATAGCGAACAGGCCCCGAGCTCCATAGGGAGCTCGGGGCCTGTGTCTTTTGCGCGCTGGAATTCGTTCGCTAGAGGTCTGCGATCAGGGCTTCGGCACAACGGATGCCGTCGGTGGCCGCGCTCATGATGCCTCCGGCATATCCAGCTCCCTCACCACAAGGGTAGAGGCCCGGGGTCGACACGGCATGGCACGTTCGGTCTCGGGTGACAGTGACCGGTGAGCTCGAACGAGTCTCCACGCCGGTAAGAACGGCATCGGGGCAGTCGTAGCCCCGTAGCTTTTTTCCGAGTAGGGGAAGTCCCAGTCGGAGCGACTCGACGATATGCTGCGGCAGGGCTTCGTCAATTGCCGTCCAGGTCACACCGAGCGGATAGGTGGGCTTTACCTTTCCGGGCGCCTTGCTGGCGCGTCCTGCGAGGAAATCTCCGACGAGTTGTGCCGGTGCGTTCCAGTTGGAACCGCCCAGGCGATAGGCGGCCGCCTCGCAGGCGCGCTGGAGCTCGATGCCGGCGAGCGGGTCATCGTCGGGAAGGTCCTCGGGCGTGACGTTAACGAGCAGGGCGGCATTTGCGTTACGGCCGTCGCGGGCATTGAGGCTGGCGCCGTTGACGCACAGGTGGCCCTGCTCGGAAGAGGCGGCGACAACCTGCCCGCCGGGGCACATGCAAAACGAGAACACGCTGCGGCCGTTGGGAAGATGAGCGACGAGTTTGTAGGGGGCTGCTCCGAGGGCAGGATGTCCCGCCGAGGCTCCATATTGGGCTCGGTCGATGTCGCGCTGCGGATGCTCGATGCGAACGCCCATGGCAAAGGTCTTTTGTGCGAGGGCCACGTTGTGGTCCTTAAGGAGTTCAAAAATATCGCGAGCAGAATGCCCGCAGGCGAGGATGAGGTGCTTTGTCTCAATTGGCTCGTAAGCGGCGTCTTGGGACGATTGGACATCAATACCGGTGATGGCGCCAGACGCGTCGATGCGAATGTCGACGAGTTTTGTTCGATAACGGACGACACCTCCGAGCTGCTCGATGCGCTGGGATATAGCGGTAACAACCGTGGGAAGGATGTCGGAGCCAATGTGCGGCTTGGCATCCCACAGAATATCGCGGGGCGCACCCGCCTCGACGAAGGTTTCGAGGATAAGGCGATGGGCGGGATTTTTTGTTCCCGTATTGAGCTTGCCGTCCGAGAAGGTCCCCGCGCCGCCCAGACCAAACTGAATATTGCTCTCGGGGTCGAGGATACGCTCCTTTAGAAAGAGGTCGATCGCCTGCGAGCGGCGAAATGCCGGGTCGCCGCGCTCGATGAGCAAGGGCTTAAGACCTGCTTCGGCAAGGGTGAGTGCGGCGAAAAGGCCGGCGCAACCGGCACCGACGACGACGGGGCGCTCTTTGGGTGCGCTGGAAACGGGGGAGGGGAATGAAGGCTCATCGTCTTCTATCGCGCGTACGCGCGAGCGGTCACGCTCGGCAACGCTGTCGACCGCTTCTCGCTCGAGGTGGGGACTAGTCAGCTCAACACGAAAGCTCAGGATAAAATGTACGTCTCGTTTTTTGCGAGCGTCGATTGACTTGCGGTGGAGCTCGATGGACTTGATCTCGGAGTCCTTGCAACGCAGGACGCGCTTGGCGAATCGCTTGCCAACAATGAGGCAGGCATTTTCATCGCCGGCTTCATCGAGTGACGCGTTGACTTGGGTGATTTCGATCATCGAGGTCTCCTTAGAGGCAAGAAAGAGACCGTCCGGTATCCCAGACGGCCCGAATGCGTTTTTGATTATAGACTGTGCGGCTACAGGCTGCTTGCAGCGCGAATGCCCGAGATCCAGGCCCACGCAAGGTTAAAGCCTCCGCAATCGGCGTCGATGTCGAGCGCTTCGCCGCAGACGTAAAGCGGGGCGTCGACAACGCTGCGCGCGCGTAGACTGGGTGTTGAGATGCTCTCGACAGATACGCCACCCCGCGTGACCTGCGCCGAGCGCTCCTCGGCTGTTCCCTCGACGAGCAACTTAAAGTGCTTGAGGATCGAGATCAGGTGGATGACATCGTTGGAGCCTGGATGGCACTGCTCGAACGCTGTGCAGACGACGCGGGAGAGTTGCGGGGCGAGCATGCCGTCGAGCCAACGGGGATCGCGGGGCGAAAAGCCGCCGAGCAGCTTAACGCGCCTGTTAAGCATATCGAGCAACTCGTCTTTAGAGAGGTCGGGGAAAACGTCGAGCAGGATCGTATCGCCGCGCTGGATACGACGGGAGAGGTTGAAGACAGCGACGCCCGAGATACCGAAGGTTCGAAACAGTACTTCACCGTCTTCGTGCCAGAGCTCACTGTGGTTTCGGGTGAGCGTCAAGCGGGCGCGGACGCGCAGACCATCCAACGTCTTGAGTGCTGCCCGATCGCCGACGACCGTTGCCGATATGGGGCAGAGGATGGGGCGCAGCGAAGTGAGGGGGAGGCTAAACGTATCGGCGATACCGGTGGGGTTGCCACCCGTGGCGATAATTACGGCATGTGCCTCCAGGGCCTCGTTCTTGCGAGGGACATCGGCGAGTGCTTTCCGAAGCGAGCGGAGCTCCGATTTTCGGTCGTCGTGCTTTTTTGCCTTGAGTGCCCGCGCTGGACGGTTTATTTGGAGTGCCCAGCCTTCGGAAGCTTTGTGCGCCGAGGCAACGTTGGCCCCGCAGATTAAGGTGATACCCAGGCGGTCGCAAACGTTGAGAAGCGCGTCGCGTACCGATTCGGCGCGAAGGGAGCGCGGGTACAGTCGGCCTTCCTCGGAGGTTGTCATGATGCCCAGCGAGGAGAAGAAACCCATAAGCTCTTGTTCGGGCTGGGGGCCCATGACGGATTCGACGAATGCGGGGTGGTTATACCGCTGAGGATCAATCGATTCGTTGGAGAGGTTGCAGCGACCGTTGCCGGTCGCAAGGAGCTTAAGGCCGCAGGCGACATCGCGCTCAACGATGCAGACGCTTTTACCCGCGCGTGCGGCCGTAATGGCGGCGGCGAGGCCTGAAGCCCCGCCGCCGATTACCAGGACGTCATAGAAGGCGCTCGTGTTCACTTAGGCCTCGTCGGTCTCGTGCGGGACAATGGCCTCGACGGCAGAGACGGCCTGGGGCAACATGCCGTCGGGCAGTGCGGTCTCGACCTCGCCCTTATCGCAGGCCTCGGCGAGTGCCGGATTAATGGGAAGCTGGCCCAAGATGTCGAGGTTATAGCGCTCTGCGACCTCGGGGAGCTTGCTCTTGCCAAAGACCTCGATCTTCTTGCCGCAGTCGGGGCACTCAATATAGCTCATGTTCTCGACAATGCCCAGAATGGGGACGTTCATCTTCTCGGCCATGTTAACCGCCTTGGCGACGATCATCGAGACCAGATCCTGCGGGCTCGTGACGATGACGATGCCGTCGACGGGCAGCGACTGGAAGACGGTGAGCGCGACGTCGCCTGTTCCCGGAGGCATGTCGACCAGCAGGTAGTCGATGGGGCCCCACGAGGTCTCGCTCCAGAACTGCCTAATGGCGCCTGCGATGACCGGACCGCGCCAAAGGACGGGGTCGGTCTCGTTTTGGAGCAGCAGGTTGGAGCTCATGACCTTGACGCCGTGCTCGGAGATTTCGGGCAGCATAAGGTTGCCAAGGGCATGGACGTGGCGTCCGCTCATACCGAACATCTTGGGGATAGAGGGACCGGTGATGTCGGCATCGAGGACGCCGACCTTGTGGCCGTGACGGGCAAGCTCGGTGGCGATGGCGCCGGTGACAAACGACTTGCCGACACCGCCCTTGCCGGAAAGCACGGCGATGACGCGTTTGACCTCGGACAGCGTGTTCTCCTCAAATTGCGACGGCGACGTTTGTCCGCCGGCGGCCTGTGCGTGCTCGCAACCCATGTATGACTCCTTTGTATATGTTGGGGCCGGGGCCCCGTGATGTGACACGAGCGTCATTGTACCCTCGTTTGCGAGCGGGAGTCATTTGTGATGCATTTGGGCCGAGCGTGCTTGCAATACGATGGGCCCAAGCGAATGAGCGGGCTTACTGAACTTTGCAGGCGAACTCGAGGTATTGCATGCGCTGCAGCTTGTCGATCGTCGAGGCGTATGGGCTGTCTTCAGATTCCAAATCGTAGCGCAGCCCGTCGGCACCAAGATAGCCGGCGACATTGATGGTGGGCACATCTGACCTTGTTGCAAGCAGAGCCTTTTGATAGTCGGTGAGCGGGGCGCCGATCTTATTAAGGGTAATGGCTGCAATCTCGTTTGCCCCGACGGTGTCGTAGACGTTGAGCTCGGTATTGCCGGCGATTTCATAGTTAGCCCAGACGAAATAGGTCGACTGATAGATACGGAAAGCGTGGCTTGCCGTATCTTCCTGAGGGTACAGCTCGTCGTTGAGAGTCGTTGCGGCGCTCGGCTGATGGTCGCCAAAAAAGACAAGAACAACCGGTCTGCCGATATTGCGGAGCTCGTTGATAAAGTACTCGAGGTCCCGGTCGGATGCGTTGATGCAGGTAAGATAGGTGTTGAGCGCGCTATTGGCGCCCTCGCTGGCTCCCTCGACCCAATAGTTTGTCAGCTCTTCGGCGGGAACGGTGCCATAGTCGTAGCCGCCGTGATTTTGCATCGTGACGTCAAAGATGAACTGCGGGGCTTCGTCGGTTCTAAGCAGGTCGAGTATCTTGTCGTAGGTGGCGTAGTCGCATACGCCGGCATGGTAGCAGGGCGCACCTTCGAAATCGCCGATTGAAAGAAAGTCTCCAAAGCCCAGCTGCTGATAGATTTTATCTCGATGGTAGTTGACGGGGTTTTGCGGGTGCATAGCGGTAGCGGTATACCCAAGCTCCTTAAGGTCCTTTGCCAGGCTGTTGACGCCATTCATCTGATATAGCTGATAGGGGATTTTGCCTAATCCGACAAAGGCCGTTGTCGCTCCGGTCAAAAATTCGAATTCGGAGTTCGCCGTTCCGCCACCGGCGACCGAAGCGAGCATGGTGCCGCGAACAAGTGTGTCGGGAAGCGAGTTGTAGAATGCGGGGCCGGTGTACCCGGCCGCCTGGAGCTGCTCAAAGCACGAAAGGTCGCTAAAACTCTCGTTCATGACGGCAACAATCGTCGGCTTGATTTCATTGAACTGGGCAACGGCCGCCGCGCGCTGCTCGCTCGAGCCATACGTGCTGTCGTAGGTGGCGGCGAGCTCCTGCTCGATGCTCTGCGCCTCATCGGGCGTATAGTCTTCGGGCTTCTCAATGGGCAACTCGTTGACCATTTCGGTGAACGAAGTGATAAAACCCTGAGACGCATACGTGGTGATGGGCTGCCAACGGTCAAATCCAAAATTCAGCGCCTGCTCCAAGTCGATGCTGGAAAAGCCCGAGAGCCCCACAACGGTCACGAGCAGAAAAGCGCAGAGGTTAGCGGCGATTGCGGGGAAGACATGGGTGGGCGTACGGAGCTTTCTCGGTCGGATAAGCGAAAGAAGCCCCAGGGAAATCTCTAACAGGGCTAGAGAGGTTACGATTCCGGCGGTAAAGGTAAACTCGTATCCCTCGCTCACTTCCATTGCGGTGCCAAGGGCCAAGATATCGCTTGGCAGGATGGCCTCGCCTTTAAACGTTATGACGAAGTGCTCGGCAATGCCAAGGATGCAACAGACGACGGGCACGAGGACCATGACGCCTCCATGACGCTGTCCCAGCAAATAAAGGGAGAGCAGAACCGTCGCGAGCAGCCCGACGGAAAACCCGAATGAGTTGGCGGGAATGCGATAGAACGTTTCGTTGCAGGAAATTTCGAGTGAAACGAACGAGAGCGCTGAAACAGCGGCGATGACAAGGATGTCACGGCAAATACAGGCAACCGTTCCCGTCGCAAGATCGGTTTGGTCGATAAGTCCCGAAACCAAGGGCTCGACAAGAAGTATGACGGCGGCAGCACCGAGCGCCGAATAAGAAAGGACCCATAGGGAACTGTCCTCATTTACGAGCAATTGATTCGTAATCCATGCAGCTACCATGCCGAGCGGGATGAGGAGCGTCGCGCACCAAAAGACGCGGGCAATGGGCGGCTTTTCATTGTGTTTGATTGAAAAATACACGCGCACGACGACGGTGGCCACGATAAGGACGGCGATGAATATGGGCAGATTGGCCATGTCGCTCGAAGTGATTTCAAGGGGGATATCTTCGGTCATGGACGTTCCTCTGTTACAGCAAATTAAGTTTAGTTTTAGATTACTGTAACCTTTCCACGGCATTTCGAGAAACAAAGCGCCCGATACGCAAAGCTAAAGGTCTGCGAATCTTATATTACGAACATCTGTGCGCGTCGAGTGCGCTAAACTCATCGGCAGTATGATTCGATGCAATAGGAGGCAAGGAGCTTCCATGTCTGATTCTTCTATCGTTATTCGCGGCGCTCGTGAGCACAACCTCCGTGATATCGATGTTTCCATTCCGCGTGACCAACTCGTGGTCATTACCGGTCTTTCTGGCTCGGGCAAGAGCTCGCTGGCATTTGACACTATCTATGCCGAGGGCCAGCGTCGATACGTCGAGAGCCTTTCGAGCTATGCGCGCCAGTTCTTGGGCCAGATGGACAAACCCGACTTGGATTCAATCGACGGCCTTTCGCCGGCGGTGTCGATCGACCAAAAGACGACGTCTAAAAACCCTCGCTCGACGGTTGGCACCGTAACCGAGATTTATGACTATCTGCGCCTGCTGTTCGCCCGTGTGGGCACCCCGCACTGTCCCGAATGCGGCCGCGTCATTGAGCGCCAGACGACCGACCAGGTTGCCGACAAGGTCTTGGCGGCGGGGGAGGGTCGCCGCGCGTTTGTGCTGGCACCGGTGGTGCGCGGGCGAAAAGGCGAGTACACCAAACTGTTTGAGGACCTTCGCGCCGAGGGCTTTAGCCGCGTGCGTGTCGACGGTGAAGTGCGCTCGCTCGACGATCCAATCGATCTGGACAAGAAGTTCAAGCACGATATCGAGGTCGTGGTCGATCGCATCGTGATCCGTGAGAACTCTCTGGGCCGTATCGCCGAGTCCGTTGAGCAGGCGACCGCGCTGGCTCACGGCAATGTAAATGTGTACATGCTGCCCGATCGTGATGCTCCCGAGGGGACCGAGGGCGAGCTGCTGGAGTATTCGTTGGCCTTGGCGTGCCCGGAGCATGGACACTCCATTGACGATCTTCAGCCGCGTGATTTTTCGTTTAACGCTCCCTATGGCGCATGTCCTGAGTGCGACGGCCTGGGCTTTAAGAAAACCGTTGATGCCGAGGCGCTGATCGAGGACCCCTCGAAGTCCATTGCCGACGGAGTCTTTGGTAGCCTGTTTGGCAATTCGAACTACTACCCGCAGATTTTTGCTGCGGTCTGTAAACACTTTAAGGTAAGCGCCGATACGCCGTGGGAGGACTTGCCCCCTCGCGTGCGTCGTGCATTCTTGGATGGCCTGGGCGATACGAAGATCTCGGTTGACTACCAAAAGCTCGACGGACGTCGTAGCCAGTGGGATACCAAGTTTTCGGGCGTTCGCAACATCCTGTACGAACGCTATACCGAGACGACGAACGAGAACACCAAGGCGCGCTTGGAGAAGTACATTCGCGAGGAACCGTGCTCGAGCTGCCACGGCGCTCGTTTGCGCCCCGAGATGCTCGCCGTCACCGTGGGCGGCAAGTCCATTTACGAGGTTTGTTGCCTGTCGTGCCGTGAGTCGCTCGAGTTTTTTGAGGGCCTGGAGCTCACCGAGCGCCAACAGTTTATCGGCGGGCGCATCGTCAAGGAAATCCTGGAGCGCTTGCGTTTTCTGGTCGATGTTGGACTCGACTATCTGACGCTCGATCGTGCCTCGGCGACGCTTTCTGGTGGCGAGGCGCAGCGTATTCGCCTGGCAACACAGATCGGCGCCGGCCTCATGGGTGTCCTGTACATTTTGGACGAGCCATCGATCGGCCTTCATCAGCGCGATAACGAGCGCCTGATCAAGACCCTTGAGCGTCTGCGCGATATCGGCAATACCGTCATCGTCGTCGAACACGACGAGGACACGATCCGTGCCGCCGACTACGTGATCGACATGGGGCCCGGCGCCGGCGTCAACGGCGGACACGTAGTCGCGGCGGGAACGCCTGCCGATATCATGGCGTGTCCTGAGTCGATGACGGGCGCTTATCTGACCGGCAAACGAATGATCCGGGTGCCTGATGAACGGCGCAAGCCCGGTCGCGGCTGCCTTAAAATTACGGGCGCTCGAGCTAACAACCTCAAAAACGTTACTGCCAAGATCGAGTTTGGTACGCTTACGGTTGTTACCGGCGTGTCGGGATCGGGCAAGAGCTCCCTGGTTACCGACACCATTGCGCCTGCCCTTACGAATGCTATTCACCGTTCGACGCGCCCTGTGGGTCCGTATAAGAAAATCGAGGGCATCGAGTGTATCGATAAGGTTATCGATATCGATCAGTCGCCGATTGGCCGCACACCGCGTTCCAACCCTGCTACCTATATTGGCCTGTGGGATGATCTTCGCGCGCTGTTTGCGAGTACGCCGGAGTCGAAGGCGCGCGGCTACTCGCCGGGTCGTTTTTCCTTTAATGTGAGTGGCGGGCGCTGTGAGGCGTGCAAGGGCGACGGACAGATCAAGATCGAGATGCACTTCCTTCCCGATATATACGTTCCCTGCGAAGTTTGCGGCGGTAAACGCTACAACCGCGAGACACTCGAGGTCACCTACCGTGGCAAGACCATCTCGGACGTGCTCGACATGAGCGTCACCGAGGCGCTGGCCTTCTTTGGGAATATCCCGCAGATTAAGCGCAAGCTTCAGACTTTGTATGACGTTGGCTTGGGCTATGTGAGTTTGGGGCAGCCTGCCACGACGCTTTCGGGCGGCGAGGCGCAGCGTGTGAAACTCGCCAAGGAGCTTCATCGACGCCAGACGGGCAAGACGTTCTATATTTTGGACGAGCCGACGACCGGCCTTCATTTTGAGGACGTCCGCCAGCTGCTCGATGTGCTGCAGCGCTTGGTCGATGCGGGCAACACGGTGCTGGTGATTGAACACAACCTTGATGTCATCAAGGTTGCCGACCGCCTGATCGATATGGGTCCCGAGGGCGGCAATGGCGGCGGAACCGTCGTGGTCTCGGGTACGCCGGAGCAGGTCGCGGCATGTTCGCAGAGTTACACGGGCAAGTTCTTGGCACCGCTGCTCAAGCGCGACCGCGAGCGTCAGGCACAACTCGACGCCCAGTAAAGAGACGCCGTCGTACGAGAAGCGCCACCGATTCCTTTCGATTCGGTGGCGCTTCTGTGTGTCGAGATGACGTATGCGGCTAAATTGGACATATACTTAGGCGTTACGTTCGAATGCGAGGGAAGGGACATGCCATGGCAAAGGCTGCAAAGACGCCGAAAACCAATGCGATGCGCGAGCTGGAAAACGCCGGCATCTCCTATATTCTCCATACGTATGAAGACGATGGCGATGAGTCGGTGGGTTTAGGCGTTGCAATTTTGGAACAACTTGGCGAGGAGCCTGACCAGGGGTTTAAGACCTTGGTTTGCGTGACGCCGTCCAACGAACACGTTGTGTGCTGTATTCCCGTTGCCGACGAGCTTGACCTAAAGGCCGCAGCGCGCGCCGCTGGTGAAAAGTCGCTGACCATGATGCATGTCAAGGACTTGCTTGCCGCGACGGGGTATGTCCGGGGCGGCTGCAGTCCAGTCGGCATGAAAAAACGCTTTCGGACGCTGATCGATGAGACATGCGTCCTTTGGGATACCATTTTTATCTCAGGCGGTAAGCGTGGCTATCAACTTGAGCTTGCCCCCGACGACTTAGTTGCATTTTGCGGGGCGACGGTTGCCCCGATCACGAGAGAGGACTGAGCGATGCCGCAGGAAGAATCGAAGCGCGGAGCTCACTTTGCAAAGGGTTCGGCTTCTCAGACGCCCGCGCCTGAGGCTTCTTCGGTCGATGACCAGATTCGAAACGCTTGGTCCGTTGCTGCAGATCCAGGGGAGACGGCTGTGTATTTGCGTGCCGCCGGTGCCGGTACGGTGCCTCCCCGCACGATTCTCTCTTCGGCTCGTCCCGATGAGACGGCGGTGTTTTTGGCCGCGGCTCAATCCCGTGCCGGACGGATGCCTGACGCCGGGGCGTCTCGTGCGCCGCGTCCCGATGAGACGGCGGTGTTTTTGATGGCGGCTCAGGGAAAGGGCGCACTGCAGGGTGTCCCAGCCGATCGTCCCGCGAGGCCTGCAACCGACGGTGATGGCGAGCAGTTGCTTTTGGATGACGAGTGGTCACCGCTCGGCTCGACCGATCCGGTCGAGGGCGTTGCTGTTGAGGACGATGATTGGGATCTATTGTCGTTTTCTGGTCGAACCGCTGCCGCCAGGGAAGTTGACACGGTGTTTGGTAATAATGCCGTAGCTAACGATGGCGCTTCGTTTGACAGCGATGTCACGCCTGTTGACGGAGCTTTTTCTGCCGATGATGCCGTTTTGGTCGACGACCCCTTCGCGATAATCGATGAGCCTGATATCGAGGTTGATTCTCGACAACACACTGAAGTCAGCCCCCAATCACAGGACGACGTAGATGATATGGGCTCGTCGGACTACTCTACGGTTGGCCGTTCCGCCGGCCTCATGACTGCACTGACCATTGTGTCGCGCGTCACCGGGTTTATCCGTACTTGGGCTATGGCTGCCGCCATCGGCATGTCGCTGCTCTCGTCTTCCTATCAGGTCGCCAACAACCTGCCCAATATGCTCTATGAGCTCGTGATGGGCGGTATGTTGGTTACCGCCTTTTTGCCGGTGTACATGGGCGTGCGTCGTGAGCAGGGTCGCGACGCCTCAAACGAATACGTAGGTAATCTGCTCGGCATCCTGCTTTTGCTGCTGGGCGGCATTTCGGTGTTGGGCACCGTGTTTGCTCCGGGCTTTATCTGGACGCAGTCGTTCCTTTCGGGCGATGGCGGAAGCATGGATACCGCTGCATTCATGTTCCGTTTCTTTGCCATTCAGATTTTGTTCTACGGCTTGGGCTCGGTGTTCTCGGGCGTTCTTAACGCGCATCGTGACTACTTTTGGTCGACGTTCGCCCCGGTACTCAACAATGTGATTGTCATTGCGAGTTTTATGGGCTTCGCTCCCGTATCTGCCTGCTTTGGTGAGCGGGCGGGCGTCGTTTTGATTTCGCTCGGCACGACGCTTGGCGTTTTTGTCCAGATGGCGTGCCAGATTCCCGCACTCGGTAAGCATGGTGTCCGGCCTCATATTCATATCGACTTTAAGGATCCTGCACTGCGACAGACGCTCGCGCTCGGCGTCCCGACGTTGCTCGCTACGGTATGCATGTTCGTGTCGACTTCCATTACCAACGCAGCCGCGCTGGTGGTGCAGCCCGAGACCGGTCCTTCTGTAATTGCCTATGCGCGCCTTTGGTACACACTGCCTTATGCCTTGATAGCCGCCTCGCTCTCGACGGCGCTTTATACCGAGCTTTCGCACGATGCCCAGGAAAAGGATTATGACAGCGTGCGCGCTGGTATCTCGCGCGGCGTGGCCCAGATGCTCTTCTTCCTGATTCCTTTCGCGCTATATCTCATGGTGTTTGCCCGTCCGCTCAACATGATTTATTGCGCCGGCAAGTTCGACGAGTCGGGTGTGGCGCTTGTGTCCGAGTTTCTGGTTTATCTGGCGCTCTCCCTGCCGCTCTACGGCGTGGTCGTGTTGATGCAGAAGAGCTTCTCGGCGCTGCTCGACATGAAGCCCTATAGTCGCTATTGCCTATACTCTGCCATCGGTCAGGCTGGTTCGGTTCTGCTGTTTGGTGTGGTGCTGGGCTATGGCATGCCTGCGATTGCGATGTCGTATGTTGTCGACTATGTGATTCTGGTCGGCTGTTCGCTGTGGTGGCTGCGTCGTCGTCTGCAGGGTCTTCAGGTTAAATCTATTCTGCACGGCTGCTTCTATGGCCTTTTGCTCGGCGGCCTGGGTGCCGCAGCGGGTGCCGGCGTTTTGTGGGCGCTCGAGAGTTTTGTCGGAGCGCTTGGCGGATCGATTCTTATTACCTTGGGCTATGTTTGCATCGCGGGCATGGTTTCACTTGCCGTGACTTTTGGCCTTGCCGTCCTTCTAAAGATGCCTGAGGTCTCCGCGCTTCTTCGCCGCAGGTAGGCAGTCGTGGCAGGTCATGACAACATTCCAACGCTTGCCGAACAGGTTTCGCGTGTGCCCATGCAGCCTGGCTGCTACCTTTGGAAAGATGCCAAGGGCGATGTCATTTACGTTGGCAAGGCTAAAAATCTGCGCTCGCGCATGCGTCAATATGTGACGCTGCAGGACGAGCGCCAAAAGATTCCACTGATGATGCAGCTGGTTGCGAGCTTTGACTATATCGTTGTCGAGAACGAGCATGAGGCGCTGGTGCTCGAGCGCAACCTGATCGGTCAATATCATCCGTACTTTAATGTCGACCTTAAGGACGATAAGAGCTATCCCTTTATCGCTATCACCAAGAGCGATCTGTTCCCAGCTATTAAATATACTCGTGAGCGTCATAAGCCGGGAACGCGTTATTTTGGTCCCTACACCGACAGCCGCGCGGCGCGCGAGACCATTGATACGCTGCGCAAGGTAATCCCGATCTGCTCGGCTTCTTGTGCGGAATGGCGTCGATGCCGCCGTATCGTCGAGTCCCACAAGGGCGAAGAAGATATCGTCAATATGATTTGCGCTCAAAACGGGCGTCCCTGCTTTGACTTCCATGTTGGCCGCGGCCCGGGGGCATGCGTCGGTGCTATCTCTCCAGCCGACTATGCTAAAAACGTTAAACGCGTCGAGCGATTTTTGTCGGGCCATCGTAAAGATGTCGTTGATGAGCTTACATCCGAGATGACGGACGCCGCCGAAGCGCTCGATTTTGAGCGGGCGGCGCGCGTCAAGCGTCGCTTGGAAGTTATTAGGGGCCTGGACGACCGACAGCAGGTCGTTTTTCCGTCGAGTGTCGATCTCGATGTGATTGGTTTCTATCGAGAAGAGACCATTTCGGCCGCCTGCGTGTTTGTTGTGCGCGAGGGGCGAACGGTTCGAACCTGTGAGTTCATTCTCGATAAGGGCCTGGATGTCGATGAAGAGGAGCTTCAATCGGGCTTTCTCAAGCGCTATTACGACGAGACGGCTGATATTCCAGCCGAGGTGAACCTTTCCGTCGAGCTTGAGGATGCGGAGGCGCTAGGGGAGTGGCTTTCGGACAAGCGCGAGCGTTCCTGTCATCTCCATAGGCCTCAGCGCGGCGAAAAACACCGGTTGCTCGATATGGCATCTAAAAATGCGCGTCATGCCCTCATGCGTTATATGATGCGCACGGGATACGCCGACGATCGCACCAATCGAGCGCTCCTGGAGCTTGAGAGCGCCTTGGCGCTACCTGCGCCGCCAATGCGAATCGAGTGCTTCGATATCTCTACGCTTCATGGCACCTTTACGGTCGCCTCGATGGTGGTGTTTACCAACGGCCACGCCGACAAGAGCCAGTACCGCCGCTTTAAAATCCAGGCCGAATTGGACGAGGCGAACGACTTCGTTTCGATGTCCGAGGTTTTGGGGCGTCGTTATGCTCCCGAGCGGATGGGCGACGAACGTTTTGGCTCGCGCCCCGATTTGCTCGTTGTCGACGGCGGCAAGCCGCAATTGACGGCTGCAATTAAGCAACTTGAGGCCCTTGGGCTCGATATACCAGTTTGTGGTTTGGCAAAGGCCGATGAGGAGGTTTTCGTGCCTTGGGACGAGACTCCTGTCGTACTTCCGACCGGGTCTGCGTCGCTCTATCTCATCAAGCAGGTGCGCGACGAATCGCACCGTTTTGCCATCACGTTCCATCGCGAATTGCGCGATAAAGCCATGACGGTTTCGGTACTCGATGACGTTCCAGGCGTGGGACCCACTAGAAAACGTGCAATTATGCGCCATTTTGGCTCGATGAAGCGGTTGCGCGCGGCGAGTGAGCAAGAGATCGCGGAAGTTCGCGGCATACCTGCCGATGTTGCCAAGGCGGTCCACGAGGCGCTCGTTGCATGGAATGCCGAGCGCGCCGAGGCAGCGGCTGGCCATTCCGATAGCTAAACACGAGCCTAAACAACTGATATACATGATTGCGCGATTTTCAACCATTTATTTCGCCATGATTGCCTGCTGGTTTCGGGTTTTATTAACGCTAAAACGTTTGACTAACCCAAGCGAAAACCCTGCTATCCTGCGGGTTGACGAAGACTGATATCTCACCTCGCCGATACATACTGTCTGCTGTATCGTTTGTCAACGAATTCGGTGAACGGTAGTAAATACCGTTCAAGCGTATGTATGTATCGGTCGCCGAGCGCGGCACCTCAGTTGGGTTTGTCGGTAGGTAAGGTATATATCGTCCGCAAGTTGCGCGGGGGCAAGTTTAGGTGCTCCCGGGTAAGATTCTCTATTGATAGGAGAAGACATGGCCATCATCAATAAGGGTATGTCCAGGCGTTCGTTCCTTGGCCTCACCGGCAGCGTCGCTGCTGTCGCCGGCTTTGGTCTCACTGGCTGCGGTGGCAGCTCTAGCGACGAGGGTTCCGCTCCCGCCGATTCCGCCAACCGTGGCGGCGGCGTGATCACCGCCGGTTCCGCTTACGCTCCGTCCAGCTTCGACCCCGCCAGCACCGGCTCCGCCGTGGGCCTGGGCGCTAACTGGCACGTCATCGAGGGCCTCTACGGCATCGATTACCACGACTACAGCACTTTCAACGAGCTCGCCACCGATGATCCCAAGTCCGTGGACGACACCACCTTCGAGGTCACCATCCGCAAGGGCGCCAAATTCTCCGATGGCACCGAGGTTACCGCTGACGACGTCGTCGCCTCCTACACCGCTTGCGCCGCTTCTGCCACCTACGCTCCGTTCTTCCAGCCTTTCGAGTCCATCGAGGCCAAGGATGCCAGCACCGTGACGGTCAAGACCAAGGTCCCCAACTTCTCCCTGCTCAAGGATCGTCTGGCCATCATTCGCGTTACTCCTGCCGCCCAGAGCGAGGAGGATCGCGCCAAGCAGCCGATCGGCTCCGGCCCCTGGATGTACGATTCTATCTCCGATACCGAGATCACCCTGGTTCCCAACCCCGAGTACAACGGTGAGTATGCTGCCGAGGATAAGAAGATCCAGTACAGCATCCTGACCGACCCCACCGCTCGCGTCACCGCTCAGCAGGAAGGCTCCACGCTCGTCATGGAGCTCGTTACCGCTGATGCCGTCGACCAGCTCGAGGGCGCCGGCTGCAAGATTGACAACGTCCAGGGCTTCGGCACCCGCTTCATCATGTTCAACGTCGCCAAGGAGCCTTGGAACGACGTCAAGGTCCGTCAGGCTGTCATGTATGCGCTCGACACCGAGAAGATGATCAGCAACACCTTCGCCGGCCTTGCTACCGCTGCCAGCTGCTACCTGCCCAAGAGCTTCACCAACTATCATGAGGCCTCCACGGTGTACAAGACCGACGCCAAGAAGGCCAAGAAGCTTATCGAGGAGTCCGGTATCACCCCGGGCGCCATTACCCTGCGCACCACCGATAACGAGCAGATCAAGGGTATGGCTGCCCAGGTCAAGAACGACCTCGACGCTCTCGGCTTCGATGTGACCATCCAGACCGATACTTCGCCGGCCACCTATGCTGCCATCGACGGCGGCGAGGCCTACGATATCCTCCTTGCCCCTGGCGATCCTTCCTGCTTCGGCGCAGACCCCGACCTGCTGCTCAACTGGTGGTACGGCGACAACGTCTGGATGCAGACCCGTTGCCCGTGGAAGGAGTCCGCTGAGTGGCAGAAGCTCCACGGCCTTATGGACGAGGCTCTTGCCGCCGAGGGCGACGAGCAGCAGAAGAAGTGGAACGAGTGCTTCGACATCATCGCCGACAACGCCGTTCTGTACCCCGTTGTCCACGTTAAGACCGTCTCCGCTTCCTGGAACGACCCGTCCATTGCGCCCAACGGCGAGGCCCTCGATGGCTTCAAGGGCATCGGCACGACGAGCATGTCCTTTAAGGGCGTCGCGACCGTCAAGGCGTAAGACTCGCTTGAGTCTATATGCAGGATGTCGGCCGTTGGGACCGTATCCTCATAGTTGAAACAAAGACCCGGGCGGCAACGATGTCGCTCGGGTCTTGTAATGAGTGTCCGTACTCATATACCAGTTGGTCCTACCGACAAAAGAAAGGGGAGAGAACGTGAACAACTTTCTACGTTTGATTGGAAGGCGTCTCGTGGCGCTGCCGATCATGGCATTGGGCGTCACCGTCCTGGTGTTCTTCCTTATGTCGTTCTCCAAGACCGACCCCGCCTACACGGCGTTGGGTGACGGTGCCTCGCCCGAGGCGGTTGCCGAGTACCATGAGAAGTATGGTCTGGACGACCCCTGGCCCGTGCGCTACGTGCGCTATATGGGCAATTTGATCCATGGCGACATGGGCACCTATGGTGCTGCTCGCAACTCCGTTGCCAAGCGCATCTCCACGGCCCTACCCGTCACGATGCAGCTGACCTTCATCGGTCTTGCCATCGGTGCGGTCGTATCGTTTTTGCTCGGCGTCATCGCGGCACTGTATCGCGATAAATGGCCGGACCAAGTGATCCGCGTCTTTTCCATCGCCGGCTTGGCAACCCCGTCGTTCTGGCTTGCCGTTCTGTTGATCCTGCTGTTCTCCTCCTACCTTAAGGTACTCCCGGCATCGGGTGCCCTGCCGCACTTCACCACGAATCCGGCTGGCTATCTGGGACGCATGATCATGCCCGCCATCGCCTTGGCATTTCCGCTGACGGGTCAGATGACTCGTATCGTGCGTACCGCCATGGTCGAGGAGCTCGACAAGGACTATGTCCGTATGGCTCGCGGCGCCGGCGTTCCCGAGAAGGTCGTCGTCGGCATCAACGTTCTTCGCAACGCGCTGATCACCCCGGTCACCACCCTCGGTCTTAAGATTGGCTATCTCATGGGCGGCGCCGTCGTCATCGAGGTCATCTTCAACCTCCCCGGCATGGGCACTGCGATCCTGCAGGGCGTTCAGGGCAACGAGGCGAACCTGGTTCAGGGCGTCGTCATCGTCGTTGCTCTTGCCTTCATCATCATCAACATCGTGGTTGACATGCTCTACCTGCTCATCAACCCGCGCATCAGGACGGTGTAGATTATGGTAAAGATTCGAGAGAAGCAAACCGAGCAGCTCGAGAAGGCTGCCTCCAAGGGGCTCAAGCTCGGTGGCTGGAAGAAGATGACGTTATCTTCTAAGATTGCCGCCATCGTGCTGGTGCTGGTCGCCCTGACTGCGATTCTTGCCCCCGTTCTTGCCCCCTATAGCCCGGTCGAGATCTTTACGGCTCGCCAGGCTCCCGGCAACGGGTTTATCTTCGGAACCGACGACAAGGGCCGTGACATCCTTTCGCGTATGCTCTACGGTGGCCGTTACTCGCTGATCATCGGCTTTGGTGCTACCGCTATGGCTCTGGTCTGTGGCTCCGTTGTCGGTGCTCTTGCTGCGGTTTCGCGCAAGGCCGTCTCCGAGACGATTATGCGCATCCTGGACATCATCATGTCTGTCCCGGGTATCGCCCTCGCAGCCGTCTTCGTTTCCATCCTGGGCAACTCCGTGCCGTCGATTATCTTTGCGATCGGCTTTATGTACACCCCGCAGATCGCCCGTATCGTGCGTGCCAACATCGTATCCGAGTACGGTGAGGACTATGTCCGCGCGGTCATCGTCTCCGGCGCCAAGGCTCCGTGGATTCTGATCAAGCACGTTCTTCGTAACTGCATTGCCCCGATCATGGTCTTCACCGTCACCCTGGTCGCCGACGCTATTATCTTCGAGGCTTCGCTGACCTTTATCGGCGCTGGCATCCAGGAGCCCACTGCTACGTGGGGCAACATCCTCGCCGACGCCCGCGGTGGCGTGCTCGCCGGTCGTTGGTGGCAGGCGCTGTTCCCGGGTCTGGCCATCATGATCACCTGCCTGGCGCTCAACATCCTCTCCGAGGGCATTACCGACGCTATGGCCGCTGCTCCTTCCGCCGCCCTGGATCCGACCGATTCCTCCAAGCGCCGCGAGGCCGACCTGCTGGTCTCCGACCCCGTTCGCGCCTACAAGGAGCAGGCCCAGTCCCTGTCCGCCCGTCTTGGCGCCCTGCGCGATGTCGAGCTCAAGCGTAACGACCGCCATGTGCCCGATGAGTCCGTTGAGCCGATTCTTTCGGTCCGCGATTTCTGCATCCAGTTTGAGCACCACGGTGATATCAACGTGGTCGACCATGTCAACTTTGACGTCCGTCCCGGCCAGACCATGGGCCTGGTAGGCGAGTCCGGCTGCGGTAAGTCCATCACCACGCTGGCCATCATGGGCCTGACCGATGAGGACGAGCATCTTTCCGGCGAGGTCCTCTGGGAGGGTCGTGACCTGCTCAAGATGAGCAAGAAGGAGTGGTTCGGCCTGCGCGGTACCGATATCGCCATGGTCTATCAGGACGCCCTGTCCTCGCTCAACCCCTCTATGCTCATCTCCGCCCAGATGAAGCAGCTCACCAAGCGCGGCGGCACCCGCAGCGCCGAGGAGCTCCTGGAGCTCGTCGGCCTCGATCCCAAGCGCACGCTCGAGAGCTATCCGCACGAGCTTTCCGGTGGACAGCGTCAGCGCGTTCTGATCGCTATGGCCCTTACCCGCGACCCCAAGCTGGTCATCTGCGACGAGCCCACGACCGCTCTGGACGTTACCGTCCAAAAGCAGGTCATTAAGCTGCTCAACGATCTTCAGGCCAAGCTCGGCTTTGCCATGATCTTCGTTTCGCATGACCTGGCGTTGGTCGCCGAGGTCGCCCATAACATCACGGTTATGTACGCCGGTCAGGTTATCGAGCAGGCGCCCACCAAGGAGCTGCTCACCAACCCGATTCACGAGTACACCCGCGGTCTTCTGGGTTCCGTTCTGTCCATCGAGAGCGGTTCGGGCCGCCTGCACCAGGTGCCCGGCGCCGTCCCCAGCCCGCGCGATTTCCCCAAGGGCGATCGCTTCGCGCCCCGCTCAAGCCATCCGCACATCGGCCTGGACACCCGTCCGGTCTTCAAGCGCGTGCCCGGCACCGAGCACTTCTATTCCGAGCTCCCCGATGAGGTGCTCAAGGCAAATGGTTTGACCCCTCATGCGGAGGTGATGTAGATGAGCGAGACTGCGGTCAACGGCGTCGAGCCGATTATCTTCCTTGACGATGTCCACGTCACCTTTAGGACCCGTACCGGTTCGATCCTGCACCCCAATCTGGTTCATGCCGTCCAAGGCGTGACCATTAAGCTCATGCCCGGTCAGACGATCGGCATCGTCGGCGAGTCCGGTTGCGGCAAGTCCACCACTGCTAATGTCATGTGCGGCCTGCAGGCCCCCACGAGTGGCAAGGTCTACTTTAAGGGCAAGGACGTCACCAAGCGTACTGCCGAGGATCGTCGTCACATGGGCCGCGTCATCTCGGTCGTGTTCCAGAACCCCGCGACGGCACTCAACCCTCGCATGGTCGTTCGTGAGCAGCTGCTCGACCCCATGCGCGTCCACAACCTGGGTACCGAGGCCGAGCAGGAGAAGCGCGTTAAGGAACTCCTGGAACTCACCGGTCTGCCCAGCTCTGCCGCCGAGGTTCTTCCCGGCCAGCTTTCGGGCGGTCAGCGCCAGCGCGTGGCAATTGCCCGTGCCCTGTCGTTGAACCCTGACGCCATCATCGCCGACGAGCCCACCTCGGCTCTGGACGTTTCGGTCCGCGCGCAGATCCTCAACCTGTTGACCGATCTTAAGAAGGAGCTCGGCCTGGCTATGGTGTTCATTAGCCATGACATCCAGACGGTCCGCTACATCTCTGACGACATCATCGTCATGAACGGCGGCAAGATCGTCGAGCAGGGCGAGGCCAAGCAGGTCTTCCAGAACCCGCAGGACCCCTACACCAAGATGCTGCTCGGTGCTGCGCCGTCGCTGCTGCACCCCAAGCTTGGCGAGTAGGTTCGCTTTCCCTCCTGTGCGCCCGGCTCCCTTGCCGGGCGCACCTTCGTTGCGATTTCGAAAGGTTGGGTTCACGAGCCATGCCAAGCGCTCAGGAGCTACAACAGCAATTTGGTGGTTATCGGGGCGCCATGCCTCGTCCATCAGATTTCGATCTCTTTTGGAACGACCGCATGGCCGAGGCTGACGCCGTCGAGATCGACTATTCGGTTGAGGCGGCATCGATTGCCGATGCTGCGACCTGCCAGTTTTTTGACCTCTGGTATACCGGCATGTGTGGCGCCCGCCTGCATGCCAAGTATCTCAAGCCGGTTTCGGACGAGTCCGTGCCGCTGGTGCTACAGTTCCACGGCTATCCGGGCGCAAGCCGCAGCTGGTTCGAGCAGGCATCGTTTTCGGGTATGGGCATGGCACTTGTCGCCCTCGACTGCCCCGGTCAGGGTGGCCCCTCCGCGGATATTGGTGGATTTGAAGGCACAACGGTTGCCGGGCATATCGTTGCCGGTATCGACGGCGATCCGGCCAATCTCTACTACGTACGCTTGCATCAGGATATCCGCATTCTGTGCCGCATTATTCGCGAGCTCGAGGGCATCGATCTTGCCCGTGTTTTTGTGAACGGTGCTTCGCAGGGCGGTGGCTTGGGCATTGCGACCTGCGCGCTTAACAGCGAGCTTATCAATCGTGCCGCCATCCTCTATCCTTTCCTGTCGGATTTCCGCCTGGTCTGGGATTTGGATGCCGACGACATTGCCTACGAGGGCCTGCGCTATTGGTCTCGCTGGTTTGACGAGGACTCGACTCGTATTGACGAAGCCTATGCCAAGCTGGCGTATTTCGATTCCAAGAACTTTGCCCCCATGGTCAAATGCCCCGTGCTGTTTGGCACGGGAACGGCTGATATCGTCTGTCCACCGGCGACGCAGTTTGCGGTCTACAACAACCTGACCTGTGAGAAGCGCCATGAGTTCTTTGAGGGTTTTGGCCACGAGGAGATTCAGGATTTTGACGATCTGATCATTCCGTTTTTCTGCAAGGAAGGGGAGGCTCATGTCTAAGTGCGAGAGCAATGTCAATGAGCTGATTGACCCCGAGCTTGCGGGGATCTCTGGGACGGTTTCGTCAAGGCTCTCCGATTTCCGTGATTGGCGTGGCGATGCCTTGGCGGATGTTTCCGAGTTGGAGACAGCCGCTTCGGACCTTGAGGTTTGCGGACTGACTGTCACGGCGATTGATTTCGCCAATCCGTGCGCGCGTTACTCCGAGGTTTCCTTTGAACTTGCCGGGGAAGTCGTACACGGCCGTTTGATTGAGCCCTCAGGTTGCGCCCGGGCATCCGAGCTTGTGCCGCTATGCCTGATGTTTCACGACATCGACCGACCCGTACGTGGATGGCATCACATGACGAGGTTTGCCGCCATGGGATATGCCGTGCTTGCGCTGGACGACGATGTGATTGGGCTCAGCGAGCTGAAGCAGGGGGTTACCTCGCCCGTTTTTGTTGAACGCGTCCGCTGGGGCTGTGCAATGGCAAAGGTCGCGCGCAATCTTGACGGCATGGACCCCGACCGCATCTTTGCATGGGGCGAGGGCCTTGGCGGTGGAGTCGCGCTGGCGGTTTCTGCTCTGGACGAGCGGGGCCTTGCCTGCACGGCGGTTGCCAATCCGCTTCCCGGCGGCCTCGAAGCGCTGTCGTCTCGGGTGCGCGGATCGGTACTCATGGGTACATCGCTCATGGATGCCGTGAGCGATCCCAAGGGCCAGTTTGCCGTATTCAACGGTCTTGAGTGTGACCGGAGGCATATTATCTATGCCAAATATGCTCACGAACGCATCAATGCGTTCGAAAACGAAGTCGTCGACTTCTTTAACCAAGCGTTCTACCTGTGTTCTTTGGCCTAGACGGCCTGGACACTGCCAACAAGAGTGGGCGGCATAGGGCCACCCGCCAGACAACTAAGGAGATTCTTGTGGCAACTCAGAAATTCACCGGCGTTATTCCTCCCGTCGTTGTTCCCGATACCGAAGATCACCAGCTCGACGTTGCCTCCTTTGAGCGCAGCATCAACCGCATGATCGACGCCGGCGTCGATGGCCTGTTCTTCCTGGGCTCTTCGGGTGAGGTCGTTTTCTCCACCGACGAGCGTCGTCGACAGATCATCGCCGAGGCCGTTCGAATCGTCGACCACCGCGTTCCTGTTCTGGTCGGCATCATCGATACCGAGACCGAGCGCATGATTGAGCACGGTAAGGTTGCTCAGGAGCTGGGCGCCGATGCGCTCGTCGCCACCTGCCCGTTCTATGCCCTGCAGGGCATGACCGAGGTCGAGGAGCATTTCCGCATCCTGCACGAGGAGCTCGACCTGCCCATCTTTGCCTATGACATTCCCGTGTGCGTTCACACCAAGCTCCCCTGGAAGCTCCTTGCAAAGCTCGGCGCCGAGGGCGTCCTTGCTGGCGTCAAGGATTCCTCGGGTGACGACGTCTCGTTCCGCTACCTCGTTCAGGAGAACGAGAAGAACGGCCATCCGATGAGCATCCTCACCGGCCATGAGGTCGTCGTCGACGGTGCCTACCTTGGTGGCGCCGACGGCTCTGTCCCGGGTCTCGCCAACGTTGAGCCCGAGGGCTACGTGCGTCAGTGGAAGGCCGCTCAGGCTGGTGACTGGGCTACCGTCAAAGCCGAGCAGGATCGCCTCAATGAGATTTCGCACATCTGGGACGTCACCTCGGGCGTCCAGGGCTATGCCGGTGGCGTTGGCGCCTTCAAGACCGCTATGAACCTCATGGGCATTTTCGACAGCCCGACCATGCCGCGCCCGGTGAAGGCCATGACCGGCGAGAACGTCGAGGCGATTAGGAAGGTCCTGCAGGACAACGGTCTCCTGTAAAGCTTTCCCGGGCACCCGATCTTGGGCTCAAGCGATCGAGCGTGACCCATTAGGTCAATGCCCGACCGCTTTCACCCCAACCCCGGGCACTCGGGAAGCCTTTAGCAAGCTGCGGCGATAACACCGCCTTTAATTTCCTGTAGTTGTTTTTATCTCCTAAGGAGAGCGACATGGAGAACAAGTACATCTGCTCCGTTGATATCGGTGGCACCAAGATTGCGACCGCCATTATGGAATATCCGGCTGATGGCGGCGTGCCCCATCCCGTATTTGAGGCTGAGGTTCCCACCGAGGCCCAAGAGGGCGGTGAGGCCGTCTTCCAGCGTATCGAGGCGTCCGTCAAGGCCGCTCTCGAGGCGAATCCCGATGTCGAGGTCCTTGGCGTCGGTATCGGTGCCGCTGGCGTCGTCGATCCCAAGACGGGCGCCATCGCGTATGCCAACGAGATCATGCCCGGCTGGTCCGGCGTTCAGTTGGGGCCGCGTCTGCGCGAGGACCTCGGTCTTCCCGTTGCCGTTGTAGGCGACGTGCAGGCTCATGCTCTGGGTGAGGCCCATTGGGGCGTCGGCAAGGGCAAGTTCTCCGTCTTGTGTCTGGGCATCGGCACGGGTATCGGAGGCGCATATGTCGAGAACGGCCGCGTGATGCAGGGCTTCCATGGTGCTGCCGGCCATATGGGCCACATCGAGTGCTCGGCTGCCGCCGGCATTCCCTGCGCCTGCGGGCGTTCCGGCCATCTGGAGTCGGTGGCTTCGGGTACGTCGATTGGGCGCATGTACGACGAGCGCTTCGGTCGTGTTGACCCCAGCCGTCCCTCGGTTGGCCGCGACGTGAACGACCTGTGCCGCGCGGGTGACGCAAAGGCGACCGAGGTCATCCACGATGCCGGCTTTGCATTGGGCGCTAGCTTGGGCTCGCTCGCCAACATTCTGGATCCAGAGGTCATCGTGCTTTCGGGTGGCGTAATTCACCAGGGACCCGATTGGCGTTCGCAGACGTGGAAGGATTCGGTACACGAGGGCTATGCCAGCCAGGCGCTCGATCCGCTTCAGGACACGCCGATCCTCATCGGTTCTCTGGAGGGCGACGCACCGCTTATCGGCGCCGCCGAGCATCTTCTTGCCTCGTTAAAGTAAACGTATCTGCTGTAGGAGCCTCCCGAGACGACACGCCTCGGGAGGCTGTTCTGAGAAAGGTTATAGCCTTATGACCGTCGATCCTTTAATTCAATCCCTGAAGGGTAAGCTCATCGTGAGCGTTCAGGCGTATATGGGCGAGCCGCTTCGTACGCCCGAGACCATGGCTCAAATGTCTCGCGCTTGCGAACTCGGAGGCGCCGCCGCCATTCGCTGCCAGGGCCTTGCCGACATTGCTGCCATTAAGGGTCGTTGTGAGGTTCCTGTTATCGGCCTGTGGAAGGATGGACACGAGGGCGTTTACATCACGCCGACGCTGCGTCACGCCCGCGCCTGCGTTGCTGCCGGTGCTGACATCGTGGCGATTGACGCCACCGATCGTCCGCGCCCCGATGGCAAGTCGCTCGAGGACACTTTTCGTCCGCTGCACGAGGAGGGCGTGCTTCTGATGGCGGACTGCGCCACGATCGAGGATATCCGCCGCGCGGTCGACATGGGCTTCGATTTGGTTTCCACTACGCTTTCGCATGGCGTCGCCGCCATCGATTGCACCATGGCAGACGGCCCCGACCTGCCGCTTTTGCGCCAGGCAACCGAGGAGTTCCCCGGTCTTCCCATTATTTGCGAGGGTCGTGTGCATACGCCCGAGGAGGCTCGCGCCGCGATTGACGCCGGCGCCTGGGCCGTTGTCGTTGGCACTGCCATTACGCACCCCACAAGTATTACGAGTTGGTTCAAGGCTGCGCTTGAGGCGTAAGACGGGCCTCGTATCCGCTTGGGGCGGTATACTCAACTAAGGCAATTGATCGCGCGGGATCCGCTGGCCGGGTCCTGCGCTTATTTTAGGAGGCAGCACATGCAAAAGGGAGATGCCATGGATGCGGCGGAGCGCACGGAGCGCATTCCCGATATCGTCATCATCACCGGAATGTCCGGATCGGGCCGAACGCAAGCCATGCATGTGTTTGAGGACATGGGCTATTTTTGTATCGACAACCTGCCTCCGCGTCTGATTGCGCAGCTCGCAGAGCTCGTTGGCATCAATACGGGTGTGGGTAGACATCTTGCTGTTACCTGTGACCTTCGCAGCCAAGGCCTGTTTGATGAGCTGCTTGACGCCGTTGCCGCCTTGGAAGAGCGCGAGATGAGCTGTGACATTGTGTTTCTCGATGCATCTGATGAGGTGCTGATTCGCCGCTACAGCGAAAACCGCCGCCGCCATCCCATTGCGAAGCCGGGGGAGACCACGGCCGACGCCATCCAGCGCGAGCGTTTACAACTCCAGGGCGTGCGCGACCGAGCCGATATGATCATCGATACGAGCCGCCTTCGTACCTCTGCTTTACGCAATAAGCTGCGTGCGGCTTTTTCAGAGCTGTCCGACCAGCAGCTCATGGACGTCCACGTCTTCTCATTTGGCTTTAAGCATGGTATGCCCGTCGAGGCAGACATCATGATCGATGTTCGCTTCCTGCCTAATCCATTCTACGACCCCGAGATGCGCACGTTGACCGGCCTCGATAAGAAGGTCTCCGACTTTGTCCTGGACCATCCCAAGACGCAGGAGTTCTGGAAGGTTTGGACGCAGTTGCTCGATACGGTCATGCCGGGTTATATCGCGGAGGGCAAGCCGCAGCTTTCCATTGCCATCGGCTGTACGGGCGGCCAGCACCGCAGCGTTGCCATTGCAGAGGCTACGGCCCGATACCTGGAAGGTGCTCAGTATCACGTGAGCATTTCTCACCGCGACCTGTCGCGTGCCAATACGAAAGCATAGGTTTGAATGTCGTTTACCGCCGAGGTGCGTGACGAGCTCGCGCGCTGCGAACCCGAATGTGAATATTGCGATCTGTCGACACTTGCCGCTCTTACACGTGTGAGTGGCACGCTTTCGCTGGCGGGCTCTGGTCGGTACCGTTTGACGGTTGCGACCGAGACGGGTGCCGTTGCACGCACGATGATTACGCTGACGCACCGCATCCTCAAGCTCAAAACGGAGTTTACCGTTCGCAAGTCGGTCTTGCATAAGGTGCGAAACTATCTCATCACCTTGCCCGACCAGCCCGACCTCGATAAGGCTTTGGTTCTGCTGGGCATTCTCGACCGCAGGGGAGGGCTCGTCGCCGGTGTGCCGCGCCATATCGTCGCCCGGCCCTGCTGCAGGCTCGCCTACATTCGCGGCGCTTTGATTGCCGGCGGCTTTGTGGCAGACCCGCGTGGCGATTTTCACTTGGAGATTGCGGTGCAGGGCGAACAATACGCCAAGGGGCTTTGCGACCTGTTGGAGCAGGTCGGGGTTCATGCACGCGTCAACGCCCGGCGAGGATCATATGCCGTGTACATCAAGAGCGCCGAGGAGATTGAGCATTTGCTCAAATTGATTGGCGCCAAGCGCAGCGTTGCCGAAATCGAGGAAGCCCGTGCGGTCAAGTTGGTGAAAAACGACGTAAATCGTCGTGTGAATGCTGAGCTGGCCAACCAGACGAGAAGCGCCGGCGCTGCCCAACATCAGCTCGCGCTTATCGAGGAGCTTGAGCGACGCGGCATGCGCGATGTGCTCCCGGATGCCTTGGCGGCCTTTTGTGACTTACGTGAGCGCTATCCCGATCTCTCACTGCGAGATTTGGGGGAGATGGCCGACCCTCCTTTGTCAAAGTCGGCCCTATATCACCGTGTTTTGCGTCTTGAAAAGCTCATTGAAGCGAACAGGTAGTTTAAAGCGGCAGTTTATATAGTACTTGAACTGCTGTTTTATGCTTTAAAACGTTTTAAAGCAAATTTGATTTTCAATTTCGAGCATTCTCGTGAAATTCAAGTCAAAAAAAAGGTATATTAGGCGAGTGGTTAGTTTGTGGGCCTCAACGGCGGGCGCTGTAGCTTGCGGGGGCCTTACGAAAGGAGACACAATGGCAGTAAAGGTTGCTATTAACGGCTTCGGTCGCATCGGTCGTCTGGCCTTCCGTCAGATGTTCGGTCATGAGGGCTCCGAGATCGTCGCTATCAACGACCTCACCTCTCCCGATATGCTCGCTTACCTGCTGAAGTACGACTCCACGCAGGGCAACTATGCTCGCGATCACGAGGTCGTCGCTGGCGAGGATTCCATCACCGTTGACGGCAAGGAGATCAAGATCTACAAGGAGGCCGACGCCAACAACCTGCCTTGGGGCGACCTCGACGTCGACGTCGTTCTCGAGTGCACTGGCTTCTACACCAGCAAGGCTAAGGCTCAGGCCCACATCAACGCTGGTGCCAAGAAGGTCGTCATCTCCGCTCCGGCTGGCAGCGATCTGCCCACCATCGTGTACAACGTCAACCATGAGACGCTGACCGCTGAGGACAACATCATCTCCGCTGCTTCCTGCACCACCAACTGCCTCGCCCCGATGGCCAAGGGTCTGAACGACTTCGCTCCCATCGTGTCCGGCATCATGACCACCATTCACGCCTGGACTGGCGACCAGATGCCGCTCGACGGCCCGCAGCGCAAGGGCAACAAGCGTCGTAGCCGCGCCTGCGCCGTCAACATCGTCCCCAACACCACCGGTGCTGCCAAGGCTATCGGCCTGGTTCTCCCCGAGCTCAACGGTAAGCTCATCGGTGCCGCCCAGCGCGTCCCGACGCCGACCGGCTCCCTCACCAACCTCTACGCTGTCGTTGACAAGAAGGTTACCGCCGACGAGGTCAACGCCGCTATGAAGGCCTACGCTGCCACCATCTCCGAGACCTTCGCTTACAACGAGGACGACATCGTCTCCACCGATATCATCGGCGAGACCCATGGCTCCATCTTCGACGCCACTCAGACCATGTGCTCTGACCTCGGCAACGGCCAGACCCTCGTTCAGGTTACCTCTTGGTACGACAACGAGAACTCCTACACCTCTCAGATGGTCCGCACCATCAAGTACTTCGAGAAGTTCGTTGCTTAATTTAGCTTTTAGCGAATAGCTCGTTGAGCGTCTAAAAAAGGGCGCGGCCTTATAGGGCTTACACCCTAAGGTCGCGCCCTTTTTATAAGAAATCGTCTGCCGTAATGGGAGGCAGACACGTACGAAAGGTAGAAGCAAACATGGCCTTTACCAAGAAGACCGTCCGCGACATCGATGTCGACGGCAAGCGCGTTCTCGTCCGCGTTGACTTCAACGTGCCTATCAAGGATGGCGTCGTTGGCGACACCACCCGTATCAAGGCTGCCCTGCCCACCATCAACTATCTCGTTGAGCACAATGCTCGCGTTATCCTCATGAGCCACCTTGGCCGTCCTGAGGGCACCGGCTTCCAGCCCGAGCTTTCCCTCGAGCCCGTCGCCAAGAAGCTCGCCGAGCTCTCTGGTCTCGATGTTGCTTTTGTCGCCGACACTTATGGCGAGAAGGCCGCCGAGGCCGTCGCCGCCGTCGAGCCGGGCAAGGTCCTCGTTCTCGAGAACGTCCGTTTTGACAAGCGTGAGAAGAAGAACGATCCCGAGATCGCCAAGACCCTCGCTTCCTATGGCGACGTCTTCGTTCTCGACGCCTTCGGTACCGCTCACCGCGCCCAGGGTTCCGTCGTGGGTCCCGCCGCTTACCTGCCCGCAGTCGCTGGCTTCCTTCTGGAGAAGGAGGTCGACACGCTGACCGGTATCTTCGCCGAGCCCGAGCGTCCCTTCGTCGCCATCGTCGGCGGTTCCAAGGTTTCCTCCAAGATCGGCGTTCTCGATCACCTTATCGACTCCGCCGACACCCTGATTATCGGTGGCGGCATGGCCTATACCTTCTTCCTGGCTCAGGGCATGACCGTCGGTCAGTCCCTCAAGGAAGAGGACTGGGTCGAGCGCGCTGGCGAGATGCTCAAGAAGGCCGAGGAGAAGGGCGTCAAGATCCTGCTCCCTATCGACAACCGTGTTGCCGACCACTTTGGCGAGGACGCTGTCCCCGAGGTTGTCGCTTCCGACGCTATCCCCGACGACCGTGAGGGCATGGACATCGGCCCCAAGACCGAGGAGCTCTACGCCGAGGCCGTCAAGGGCGCCAAGACCGTATTCTGGAATGGCCCCATGGGCGTCTTTGAGTTCGACAACTTCGCTCACGGCACCCAGGCTATCGCCGAGGCTGTCGCCGAGGCTGATTGCACCTCGATCATCGGTGGTGGCGATTCCGTCGCAGCCGTCAACAAGTTTAACCTGGCCGACAAGATGAGCTGGATCTCCACCGGCGGTGGCGCTTCCATGGAGCTCGTCGAGGGTAAGGCCCTGCCCGGAGTGGAGGCGCTTCTCGATGCCTAATCGCACCCTTCTTATCGCTGGTAACTGGAAGATGAACAACGACGTCGCCGAGGCTGCCAAGCTCGCCGACGAGCTGGCCCAGGCTCTGCCCGAGGTGCCGGCTGGCGTCGAGGTGCTCGTCTGCCCTCCGACCATCGACATTACTACGGTTCATGACCGCATTCAGGCTGCCCCCATCGCCCTCGGTGCACAGAACGTGTACTGGGAGGCCAAGGGTGCCTTCACCGGTGAGTCCTCTTGCGACATGCTCAAGTCCGCTGGCTGCACCTACTGCATCATCGGCCACTCCGAGCGTCGTGACTACTTCCACGAGACCGATGAGGACCAGAACAAGAAGGCTAAGGCTCTCGTTGCCGCCGGTCTTGTTCCCGTCTTCTGCTGCGGTGAGTCCCTTGAGGTTCGCGAGGCCGGCACCTATGTCGAGCATGTCGTGAACCAGGTCAAGGCTGGTCTCGAGGGTCTTGAGATCACCTGCCCCAAGCAGGTCGTCGTCGCCTACGAGCCCATCTGGGCCATCGGCACCGGCAAGACCGCTACCGCCGAGGACGCTCAGGAGGTCTGCGGCGCTATCCGTGAGACCCTCAAGGAGATGTTCGGCGAGGAGCTCGCCAACGGCATCCGCGTTCTTTATGGTGGCTCCGCCAAGCCCGCCAACATCGCTGAGCTTGTTGCCAAGCCCGACGTTGACGGCGCCCTCGTGGGCGGCGCTTCGCTCAAGGCTGCCGACTTCGCCTCTATGGTCGTCAAGGCAGGCGAGTAGGGCATATGGCACAGCGTCATCTTCCTGCACTCCTAATTATCATGGATGGCTGCGGCTTGGCTCCGGCCGACGGCGAGAACGCCGTCGCTGCCGCCAAGACGCCCTTCCTCGATAGCCTGTACGAGAAGTATCCTCACACCACGCTCGGTGCTTCGGGCGAGGACGTGGGCCTTCCCGACGGCCAGATGGGCAACTCCGAGGTGGGTCACCTCAACATCGGTGCCGGCCGCATCGTGTTTCAGGAGCTTTCGCGCATCAACAACGCCATCAAGGACGGCTCCATCGCCAAGAACGAGGTTTTCGTCAAGGCTATGGATGACGTCAAGACCGAGGGCAAGACCCTGCACCTCATGGGCCTCATGAGCCCCGGCGGTGTTCATTCTCACATGAACCATGTCGAGGCCCTGGTCAAGATGGCTGCCCAGTATGGCATTAAGACCGTTCGCGTTCACGCCTTTATGGATGGCCGCGACGTCGATCCGCAGTCCGGTGCCGGCTACATGAGCGAGTTCTGCGCCTTCCTGGCCAAGATCTCCGAGGAGACTGGTTGCGACGCTCGCGTTGCTACCGTCTCGGGCCGTTATTGGGCTATGGACCGCGACAACCGTTGGGAGCGCATCGAGCGCGCCTACGACGTCATGGTCAATGCGTCCGATGCCGATACCGACCCCGTTGCCGGTATCAAGGCCTACTACGAGAAGGATCCGCGCGGCGATGAGTTCGTTGAGCCGTTCGCTGCCCACAACGAGGGCATCCACGAGGGCGACGCGGCCATCTTCTTCAACTTCCGTCCCGACCGCGCTCGTCAGATGACCCGCGTGTTCACGGACAAGGAGTTCGACGGCTTTGAGCGCGAGCAGATCAAGCTCTCGCACTTTGTGACGATGACCGAATACGATCCGACGTTTGACGTCGAGGTCGCCTTCCCCAAGACGTTCCCCGAGAACGTTCTGGCCGACGTAATCGCAGCCAATGGCCTGAAGCAGCTGCACACCGCCGAGACCGAGAAGTACGCCCACGTGACGTTCTTCCTTAACGGCGGCATCGAGGAGCCCAAGGAGGGCGAGGAGCGCGTGCTCGTCGCTTCCCCCAAGGTTGCTACCTACGATTTGCAGCCCGAGATGAGCGCTCCCGAGGTTACCGAGAAGCTCGTCGCTGCCATCAACGAGGACCGCGCTGATTTCTACATCGTGAACTTCGCGAACTGCGACATGGTTGGTCACACCGGTGTCTTCGACGCGGCCGTTAAGGCCGTCGAGGCTGTTGACGATGCCCTGTCCAAGGTTGTCCCGGCGATTCTCGCTAAGGGCGGCTTTGCGCTGATTACCGCCGACCACGGCAACGCCGATCACATGTTTGACGTTGCTTCCGACGGTTCCAAGCATCCGTTTACGGCTCACACCACCAACCGCGTGCCGTTCATCATCGTTGATGAGAAGGCACAGCTCACCGGTATCGAGGACGGTCGACTTTCCGATATCGCCCCGACTATGCTCACCATGGCTGGTCTGGAGCCTTCCGCCGAGATGACGGGCCGCGTGCTCGCGACCGAGGCCTAAGAGAAAACGCCAAGCGTTTCTTTGCAAGGGGGTTGACCATATTCGGGCAACCCCCCCTTTTTTTGGTATTTCTGCCATTTCTACCTCGTCCCCAAATGGCAGGTGGGGAGTGTCGGGGGTTGTGGTACAGTACTAGAGTTTGAATTGTTCTATTAAGGAGCTTCTCTATGGGTCCGTTTCAGATTCTGCTGTTTGTAGTTTGGGCTGTCTCTGCCGTGGCGCTGACGATTCTCGTCCTGATGCATTCCGGTAAGGGCACCGGCGTTTCGGATATGATTGCCAGCTCGCTGTATAACTCCAGCTCTGCCACGGGCGTTATGGAGCAGAACCTTGACCGCCTGACCGTCATCATGGCTGTCGTGTTTGCCGTGTGCGTCGTGCTCTGCATGTTTTTCTTCCCGCAGGGCATCGTGGGCTACTAAGCACGAGTCGCATAAAAAAATTAAAAAGGGTCCCGCATGTACGGGGCCCTTTTTGTTTACAGACTTGTAACAGAGCCAGAATATCACCACATACTGCGCCCAACTAAAGAAATTCTCGACCGTTAACCGGAATTAGCCCCAAGCCGTGCATAAAATGCGCTACTGTATTGAAAACGTTGGCCTGTTGTGCATAACCAGCCATAGCAACGGGCGGCGTTTCGATAGTTCGGATCGGATTGTCTCGACATATGTCCGACTGAACGTTTCTTTGTCCTATCTCATAAGGAGGATGGCATGGCTGATTCTATGTTCCACCAGCCCGTTATGGGTCGTCGCGCCTTTGTCGGCGGTACCCTTGCTGCGAGCTCCATGGCTTTTCTTGCCGCATGCGGCAAGAAGGGCGGCGACGCTTCCGGTTCTGAGTCCGGTTCGACGCTGAACTTCTACATCAATAACCCGGTCTGCATCGACCCCTACAATGTCCAGGAGGACCAGGGCACTCAGGTCGAGTACCAGCTCTTTGACGCTCTGACCTCTTATGACGCCGAGAAGGGCGAGATCGTTCCGCTGGCTTGCGAGTCCTTCGAGGCCAACGACGATGCCACCGAGTTTACCTTCAAGATCAAGAAGGCCAAGTTCCACAACGGTGATGACGTTACCTCCAAGTCCTTTAAGCTCGGTTGGGAGCGTCTGGTCAGCACCAAGTCCGCTGTCGCTCAAGAGTATGGTCCTTCCGAGGTCTCCTATCACCTTTCCATGGTCGAGGGCTATGACGATCTGCTTGCCGGTAACACTACTGAGCTCAGCGGTGTTACCTGCCCTGACGATGAGACCCTCGTCGTCAAGCTGACTTCCGCTTACGCCGACTTCCCCTTCGTCGCCTCTCATCCGGCTCTGTCCCCGGTTCCCGAGTGCGCCGAGTCCGATGTCAAGAGCTTCTACCTTGCCCCGATCGGTAACGGCCCGTTCATGATGGACGGCAAGTGGGAGGATGGTCAGGAGATCAACCTCAAGAAGTTCGACGATTACTATGGCGACAAGGCCAAAATCGATGGCATCCACTTCCAGGTCATCAAGGACGTGGAGACCGCTTACAAGGAGTTCCAGGCCGGTAACCTTGACATCTGCGACGTTCCCGTTGCTCAGATCGACGCCGCCAAGAAGGATCGCGGCGAGTCCAAGGACGGCTACACCATGGGCGACGGCGAGCGCATGCTGCTCGGTGCCGAGCCTTCCACCTACTACCTGACCTGCAACACCACGGCCGAGCCGTTCAACAACGCCGATCTGCGTAAGGGTATCTCCCTGGCCATCAACCGTGAGGCCATCTGCAAGACCATCTTCAAGGGTACCCGCACCCCCGCTGATGGCATTGTTCCTCCGGGCATCGATGGCTACAAGGAGGGCGCATGGGAGTTCTGCGCCTACGACGTCGACAAGGCTAACGAGTACCTCGACAAGGTTGCTCCCGCCGACGCCAACGGTGACCGTGGCATTAACGTGACTCTGTCCTACAACCAGGACGGTGGCCACAAGGAGATCATGGAGTCCATTATCGGTGACCTTGCCAAGGTTGGCATTACCGCCGTCTCCGATACCCCCGAGTGGTCTGCCCTGCTCGAGCAATACCAGAACCTCAACTATCAGTTCGGTCGTCTGGGCTGGATTGCCGACTACCCGATCATGGACAACTTCCTGTATCCGCTGTTCCACTCCGACTCCCTCGGTGGCGACAACCGTTCTGGTTACAACAACCCCGAGTTCGACGCCAAGGTCGACGAGGCCCGTACCACGATTGACGACGAAGAGCGCGTCGCTAAGATGCAGGAGGCCGACGCAATGGTCGCTGCTGACTGCCCGGTCATCCCGCTGATGTTCTACACGCACACCATCGCCGGCTCCGATCGCATCAAGTACCTCTATGTCGATCCGCAGAAGCACGCCGATCTGGGTACCGCTGAGCTCGCCTAAGAGTTTTGCAGCTTCCGTGAGGGTCAAGTATTTACGTAGACCTCATGGGAAACATACAGTTCTCCCTAACCTGGGGTAAACTGGCTGATGGTAATTTTGGGATGCCGGTCTGGCGATCGGCATCCCATTTAGGTTAATCCCTAGATAGGGGAGTGGTATGGGTAAGTACATCGTTAAACGTGTGCTTCAGTTCATCCCGGTATTTTTGGGCGTTACGCTGATTCTGTTCGCCCTCCAGAATATCGTGCCGGGAGATCCGATCAAGCTGATCGGTGGAGACAAGGCTCTGTCCCCCGAGGTGGAGCTTCAGCTTCGCGTCCGCTATCACCTGGTCCAATCGGACGAGGACGGCAACGCGATCCTTGACGAGAACGGCGACCCCGTTCAAACGTCGCTCGTGGACCGTTACTTGTATTACATGAACGGCCTGCTTCATGGCGATCTGGGTAATTCCTATCAGCGCAAGCTGCCGGTTACGGAAATCTTTGCCCAGAAGTATCCGTATACGGTCAAACTTGCCGCGTGCGCCATCGTACTCGAGGCAATCATGGGTATCGGTGCGGGTATCATTTCGGCGGTAAAGCGTTATTCCTTCTGGGATATTTTGGTAACGCTCACCACGTCGATCCTCGTTGCCGTCCCGGCCTTCTGGCTCGGTATGTTGCTGCAGCTGTTCTTTGGCGTCATTCTCAAGGACGCCACGGGCGGTGCATTCTCCATGCCGATCTCGGGTGCCGGTGGTTCCAGTTCTCAGTATCAGGATTGGATGCACTATGTGCTTCCGACCATTACGCTGGCTTCGGTTTCGACCGCTTATGCCGCCCGCATTATGCGCTCGCAGCTGCTTGACGTCATGAGCCAGGATTACATCCGTACGGCAAAGGCCAAGGGTCTCTCCAATCGCGCGATCATCATCAAGCATGCGCTTAAGAATGCACTCATCCCCGTCGTTACCTATATTGGTGTCGACTTTGGTGCCATGCTTTCGGGCGCCATCCTGACCGAGACGGTTTTTAACTGGCCCGGTATCGGCTATGAGGTCTATCGCGCCATTAGCATGCGTGACTGGCCCATCGTTATGGGCGGCGTTACGCTCATCGTCGTCGTCGTCATGGTGATCAACCTGCTCGTCGACATTAGCTATGCATTCCTCGACCCGCGCATCCGCCTTGGCGGTCCGTCGGATAAGGCCTAAGGGAGGTACGTCTCATGCAGGAAACTGATTCTCAGTCTCAGGAGCAGGCTACCGCCACCATGGCCGCATCTGCTCCCGCCAAGTCTCGCACGCTGTGGGGCGACGCTTTTAAGCGTCTTCGTAAGAACAAGCTCGCCGTTATCGGTGTCTGCTGGATCATTATCGTCGTTGTGGTTGCCTTGACCGCAGATCTGTGGGCTAAGCCCTGGCTCGGTTCGCCGACGGCTTCCGATTCGACCACCATGGCCGAAACGTCGCTGCTGGCTCCGTGTGCAGAGCACCCGTTTGGCACCGACTCCCTTGGCCGTGACATTCTCGTCCGCGTTATCTACGGTGCACGCGTTTCGCTGTCCGTCGGCATTATGGCCACTGCGATCTCCACGGTGATTGGTCTGGTCATGGGCGCTCTGGCCGGTTTCTACGGCGGCATCTGGGATACGATCATCATGCGCTGTGCGGACATCTTCCTTGCGTTCCCGTACGTGCTGTTCGTTGTCGCCATGATCGCCGTTATCGGCCGTGGTCTTCAGAACGTCTTTATCGCCATCGGTATTCTTGGCTGGCCTTCGATTGCGCGCGTCTTCCGATCCGCGATCTTGACGGTCAAGGAAAACGACTATGTTGACGCTGCGCGCGCGATGGGTGCATCTGATGCTCGTATCGTCGTGCGTCACATCTTCCCGAACTCCGTTGCCTCCATCGTGGTCTACGCGACCATGAACATTGGTGGCGCCATTCTGACCGAGTCCGCTCTGTCCTTCCTCGGCATGGGCGTTATTCCGCCTACGCCTTCGTGGGGCTCCATGATTCAGGACGGCCAGCAGTATCTCCTGACTGCTCCCTGGATGATGATCATGCCCGGTCTGGCAATTCTCTCGACGGTGCTCGCCTTCACCCTGCTGGGTGACGGTCTGCGCGACGCCCTCGACGTCAAGATGAAGGACGCATAAGGATGAAGAAGAACAAGAACTATGTGGACCTGAAGGACCAGCCGGTTCCCGAGGGCCAGCATCTGCTCGAGGTTGATGACCTTAAGATGTATTTCCACACCGAGGATGGCGTCGTTCGCGCTGTCGATGGTGTGTCCTACACGCTCGATCGTGGCGAGACCCTGGGTGTCGTCGGTGAGTCCGGCTCCGGTAAGTCCGTGACCGCCATGACCATCATGGGTCTTATCTCGATGCCTCCGGGAAAGATTGAGGGCGGTGACGTTCGCTATCGCGGTCGTTCTATCCTCGAGATGACCGAGGAAGAGATGCAGCACATCCGTGGCAACGATATCGCGATGATCTTCCAGGATCCTATGACCTCCTTGAACCCGGTCTATAAGATCGGCAAGCAGGTGGGTGAGGGCCTTCGTCTGCACCGTGGCTACTCCAAGCAGGAGGCGCTCAAGCGCGCCACCGAGCTTTTGGACCTCGTTGGCATTCCCGAGCCCGAGAAACGCGTCAATGAGTATCCGCACCAGTTTTCTGGTGGTATGCGTCAGCGTGTCATGATTGCCATGGCCCTTGCCTGCGATCCCGATATTCTGATTGCCGACGAGCCCACGACTGCCCTTGACGTTACCATTCAGGCTCAGATTATTGAGCTTATGCAGGAAATGCAGGAGAAGAACGGCAACGCCATCATCATGATTACCCATGACCTGGGTGTTGTCGCCGATATGGCCGACAAGATCATGGTTATGTACGCCGGCCGTCCCGTCGAGTTCGGTACTGCTGAGGAAATCTTCTACGAGAGCCGTCACCCCTATACCTGGGGCCTGATTCGCTCCATCCCGGAGCAGGCCATCGATGAGAAGAAGCCGCTTACGCCGATTCACGGCAACCCGCCTTCGCTCATGAACCTGCCCGAGGGTTGCGTGTTCTCGCCTCGTTGCCCCTATGCGACCGATAAGTGCCGCAAGCAGCGCCCCGAGCGTTTTGTCACCGAGTCCGGCCACTATTCTGCGTGCCATTATTCCGGTGACCCCGAGTTCCTCAAGAACGCCCCTGAGACGTCCCGCACGCGTAAGGATTCCAAGAAGGGAGGCGAGGCGTAAATGGCAGACAATAACGAGCGCACTCCGCTACTGAAGGTCGAGCACCTCTCTAAGGAGTTCTCCGCAGAGTCCGGCATGTTCGCCAAGCGTTTTTCCAAGCGCGTCGTCTCTGCTGTAAACGACATCTCTTTTGAGATTTATCCTGGTGAGACCTTTGGTCTGGTTGGTGAGTCTGGTTGCGGTAAGTCCACTACGGGTCGCACCATCATGCGCCTGACCAAGCCGACCGCCGGTAAGGTGTTCTTCCAGGGTAAAGATGTTGCCGAAATGAGCAAGCATGAGATCAAGGATATGCGTCGCGAGATGCAGTTTATCTTCCAGGACCCTTATGCCTCGCTGAATCCTCGCATGACCATCGGCGAGATCGTCTCCGAACCCATGACCATTCACGGCGTGGGAACCAAGGAGGAGCGCATTGAGCGCGTCCGCGAGCTTCTCGACGTTGTCGGACTGAACCCCGAGCACATCAACCGCTATCCTCATGAGTTCTCGGGTGGCCAGCGTCAGCGTGTCGGCATTGCCCGCGCCTTTGCACTGAAGCCCAAGCTGATTATCTGTGACGAGCCGGTATCCGCTCTGGATGTGTCCATTCAGGCCCAGGTTCTGAACCTGCTTAAGGAACTGCAGGACAAGTTTGGTACGGCGTATCTGTTTATCGCCCACGACCTGTCCGTCGTTCAGCACATCTCCGATCGCGTTGCCGTTATGTATCTGGGTAAGGTAGTCGAGGTTTCTGACTGGAAGACGCTCTATAGCGAGCCTCACCACCCGTATACGCAGTCGCTGCTGTCTGCCGTGCCGGTTCCCGATCCGGATATCCAAAAGTCTCGTAAGCGCATCATCCTTGCCGGCGATCCGCCGTCACCGCTGGATCCGCCGACTGGCTGCCGTTTCCACACGCGCTGCCCGATCGCGCAGGGCATCTGCTCCGAGAAGCTTCCCGAGTTTAGGGAAGTTGCTCCGGGCCACTGCTGCGCCTGCCACTTCGCCGAGCCGTTCCCGATTAAGGAATCGCATATCGACCTGTAGTCGGTTGTTGTCGTCCGGGCCTGCCCTGGTGTTGCTTTTCAGAACGTCCTCGGACATGTCGGAAGCCCCGCTGCGCGCTACGCGCTGCGGGGCTTCCTCCGTCCTGCGGAATGTTCTGAAAAGCAACACCAGGGCAGGCCCTGCGGCAACTCGGCAGGTGGAATGCGGTTCCCTGATCGCTCACTTAATCTAATGGGAAAGATAGCGAGGCCGGAGCTTTAGCTCCGGCCTCCTTATATAAGGGCTCGGCAAAGCCGAGCCACCAAATTTGCATCAGCCCCAGTATATGTTTGAGAATCGTACTTGGAGTATGTGGCTGTAGGGCCGGAATGGGGGCAACTTCCCAACGCATTCCGCAGGGGGCGGTACATTTTGTAGCGCGAAGCGCGAATCAAAATGTACCGCATGCCCGAGGACGCGTTGGGAAGTTGCCCCCATTCCGGCCCGGACATATAGATCTACCTGCGCATTTTCAAATTCGTAAACTTTTTTGAAAAAAGTGCTTGCACAGTTCTCGAATCATAGGTTATTATCTTCCTCGTTGAAAGCGCGGGTCCAACAAAACGAACTGCGAATCAACAATATAGCATGTCGGAGTGGCGGAATTGGCAGACGCGCTAGCTTGAGGTGCTAGTGACCGCTTTTTGGTCATGCGGGTTCAAGTCCCGCCTCCGACACCATCGCATTTGAGAAGCCTCTTCGGAGGCTTTTTTGTTACCGATAGACGGTGAGGTTCACGATGGAAACGCTTGAGCGCAATGAGTGGGTTGACGTTGCCCAATTGGTCGATATTACGAGCGATGCTGTCATTATCTGCGAGCTCGACGGAACCATTTTGCATGTAAACAATCGCTTGCTCGACTTGATCTGCGAGGAACGTTCCGATGTGATCAACGGGGACGTTAAAGATCTCTTGTACTCGTCAGCATTTGAACGCGCGACAGAACATCGTCTTCCTTTTGAGACCAATGGTACCGAGAGCGAGTTGATGCTTAAGCTCAGTGACGGCTCCTTTATTCCCGTCCTAGTTTGTGCCGGCTCGGTTACGCCGCCTCGTATCTTTGGCCGCCGTGCGCCGCGTGTTCTCGTGGCGCTCCATAGTATCGAAGAGCAGTATTCGCATGACCGTCAGCTCAAGCGTGCGCTTTCGGAGCTCAGAGTGGCGAATAAGCGCCTCTCGGGCACGTTGTCGGTCATTATGAGCACGGTGGGCTCCGATGAGCTGCCTAGTTTGTTGGATACCGTTTTGAACCAGCTTGTAGGAACCCTCGATGCCTCGGGTGCTGCCATCTATTTTTCTGAGAGCGGCGGTTTTAAGCTTCGCTGTGTTTCCAAGGAGTTGTATGACAGCTACCTGCCCGAGTTTATGCCGTATGGTGCAGGTATCCCGACGTATGTGCTCCGTGAGGCTCGTGCCTGCCGCCTGTCGATTCAGCAGGACCTCGAGGGCGATAGGGTTGCCTCGGGTATGTTTATGGACCTGGACAATCGTTCTAAGCACCTGCTACGCGTGCAAGATATGCCTCCATACCGCAGCGAGATATGTCTTCCCGTGTTTTATGGCACTCAGGTGCTCGGTGTGTTGGAGGTCGGTTGGAAACGTCCGCAGGCGCCGCTTGCCTATGATGTCAACGTGCTCGAGGTCATTTGCGATTACCTCTCCATCCAACTAGTCGGCATGGCATCGAGTCTACGTTCACGTCGCACGGCAGAGCTTGGCCGTTCTCTCAACGTGCTGCGCGATGAGTTGTTTGCCTATCTCGATGATCCTATTGCCGCCTCGCGTGCGGTGTCGACCGAAATCTGCGCTGTGCTCAGTTGCCATTTCTGCCCCGTGGAGTATGATGCGGGCCTCGGAACCTATGTCATCGATTTTGAAGGCGGCAGTCGTGTGGCATTGCCGGGCGATCCGGAGTCACTCTTCTTTTCTGTCACGACGCCGGCGGCGCGCCTGGGGGCAATTTCCGATGGATTTGAGACATCGGTGCTGGGTGGGACGAGCGCCGACGACCTCAAGCACGTGCGCCTTACGCGCGTGGACGAATCCACGACTATGGGCGCATGGTTGAGAGCCCACGGCCTGCCGTGTCAGGGACTTTATGTCGACTCCGGTATCGAGGCGGGGCGCTGCCACTCGGAGGCGGATGGTACGCGAAGCAACGATGCAATCGTGCCCGCTGATATCGCCAAGGGACCGACGAGGCGCGTTTTGCTGCTCCGTGATGGCAGCCAGGAGCCAATCGACGACCTTGAATACGACTACATGGTGCATTTGGCACACGACTTTGAGCTGATCTATGAGGGCGAGTCTCAAAAGCGTGAAGAGCGTCATATCGCTCAGACGCTTCAGATTGGCATGAGAAATTCGCTAGGCGACGTTCCGGGCATCGCAACCGATTCGGTATACCTGTCGGCAACGAATTCGGCGTTGGTCGGTGGTGACTTCTATACGCTTATCCGTCTTCCCGACGATTGCGCCGTTATGATATTGGGCGATGTCTCCGGCAAAGGAATTGAGGCGGCGTCGATGTCGGCGCTCGTCAAGACGGCGTTGACGGCTTATGCCTGGGAGGGTGCGGGACCCGCTCGCATGGCCCGCTCGCTCAATAGCATGCTCATGGGCTTTTCGAGGGTCGAGACGTTTGTGACGGCGTTTATCGCCAAGATTGATCTTAAAGCGGGCCGCGCTACCTATTGCTCTGCGGGACATCCTCCCACTATGGTCATTAGGCCGTCGTCAACGCCGCATGGCGGAGGAGAGACCTGCGGGGGAGAAGTGGAGCTCCTTGGGTGCCAATCGGGCGTGATCGGTGCCTTTGAGAGCATGGTGTACGAGACGGGCGTGTTTACGTTCGATCCTGGTGACATGCTGTTTATGTATACCGACGGAACGATCGAAGCACGCGACCGCTCGGGTGCTTTCTTTGGCGAGCAACGCCTGCGCGACCTTCTACTCTCTGTTTCGGGTGAGGGCGTATCGGGCATCTGCGGTAAGGTCTTGGGCGAGCTTGACCGCTTTACCGACTCGGCGCTGGACGATGACATTGCATTGGTGTCCCTTGAGTTTTTACGGGGTCGATCGTAGGTCGCGACGTTGGGCATACAGAATCCTAACGGTTGCAGAAAAGTGTGCATCGAGCGAGCTCTTTTGGGGAACCATGGTCGCATGAATGAGTGGAATGACATAGCGGTTTTGACGCCACCGGGCGATATCGATATCGCCTCGGTGCCCGAGCTGCGCCGACGGTTGGATAATTTAATCGACCGGGGGGTGCGCCGTGTTGTCATCAATTGCCAGACCGTGGCTTTTATCGACTCGACGGGTTTGGCGTTTTTGCTTACGCGTGCCAGAGAGCTTATGAGACGAGAAGGGCTGCTTTCGCTTGTTAACGCCTCCGATGAGGTCGTTCGCTTTTTGGAGATTGCCCGACTTGTCGACATCCTTCATGTTGCGGGTCCGGTGCGGGAGTCGATTCCCGCCATTCCGGTGGGGGAGTTGCCGCGATGGAGCAAGAGCGTCAAGGTGCAGCGAGGCATCGAGAATCTCCCGTATTATCGGCACCGTGTGGCCGAGCTTCTCGAATCACTTCCCCTGAGGCGTGATGAGCGCTATGACGTCGCATTAGCGTTGGGGGAGGCATTGGGTAACGCATATGACCATGCGGGCGGTGTTGGCTGCATCCTGACGATTCAGGCCTATGGGGACCGTGTTGTGCTTGAGGTGCTTGATCGAGGCGCTGGCTATTCTATCGATGGGGCGAGCGAACCGATGGCATCCGAGGAACGCGGACGCGGTATCAAGCTTATGCGCATGCTCGTCGATAATGTGGAGGTTGCCCGTCGCACGGATGGTGCCGGCACACGCGTTCGGATGGTGAAGCTGTTTAGCTCGGCATTGGAATCGTGCGCTTAGCGCCTTGGGTTGACATGATTTTCCTGCGTGAACTTGCTTTGGGCAACTTTTTTGAAAAAAGTACTTGCGTCTTTTGGATAACTCGCGTAAATTAATAACCCGCAAGCGGACATGGCTCAGTTGGTAGAGCACAACCTTGCCAAGGTTGGGGTCGCGGGTTCGAGCCCCGTTGTCCGCTCCATTGCATTTCCGGACCGTTCTTAACGGTCCTTTTTCGGCGAAGTGGCCAAGTGGTAAGGCAGAGGCCTGCAAAGCCTTTACCCCCGGTTCGAATCCGGGCTTCGCCTCCAGGCAACATCCGGGCGCTCCGGCGCCCGTTTTGTTTTACATATGCGGACATGGCTCAGTTGGTAGAGCACAACCTTGCCAAGGTTGGGGTCGCGGGTTCGAGCCCCGTTGTCCGCTCCAAGCACAACAGCCCGACTACCACGGTAGCCGGGCTTTTTCGTACCCATTGCAGAGGCTCGAACCCGAGAGGGAGCGAGCGTTAAGCAAACGCGGAGCGTTTGTAGCGAGCTGGCGAGGTCGCCGGCAGGCGGCCGAAGCCGGTGCGGATCCGCGAAGCGGATACGCGGATGCCCCGTTGTCCGCTCCAAGTACAACAGCCCGACTACCACGGTAGCCGGGCTTTTTCGTACCCATTGCAGAGGCCCGAACCCGAGAGGGAGCGAGCGTCTTGGGGCGTGGCTGTGGCGTTGTTTGCCGCGAATAACAGCTTTGGGCGTATCATCGTGGGTATTACCCAGCAGATGGACTATCTTGAGCGGCTGGGCATCGAGGCCATCTGGCTGAGCCCGTTTTACCCATCGCCTCTTGTCGATGGTGGCTATGATGTGGCGGACTACTGCGATGTCGACCCACGTCTCGGCTCGCTTGACGACTGCGATGACATGGTCGCTGCGGCTCACGCACGCGGCATCAAGGTCATCGTCGACATCGTGCCCAATCATTCATCCAACCAGCACCCCTGGTTCAAAGCCGCTCTTGCCGCCGGCCCTGGATCGCCCGAGCGCGCCCGTTATATCTTCCGCGATGGTCGCGGCGAACATGGCGAGCTGCCTTCCACCAATTGGAATGCCAACTTTGGCGGCCCCGCCTGGACGCGTGTTGCGGACGGTCAGTGGTAGCTGCATATGTTTACGCCCGAGCGGCCGGACTTTGTCTGGTCATGCCCTGAGGTTCATGCGTTCTTTTGCGACGTCCTGACGTTTTGGAGCGATCGAGGCGTTGATGGCTTTCGCATTGATGTGGCGCACGGTCTCGCCAAGGACCTCGACCGCGATGACCTCGACCGGTGGCATCTCGCCGAGGGCGATGACATGGTTGACGACGGCACCCATCCGCTGTGGGACCGCAACGAGGTCCACGAGATCTATCGCGCGTGGCGACGCGCTATGCCCTGCCGCAAATCAAGGCGACGCGCTACCACCAGATTGCGCTCGACTGGCTCTTACGCGACGGGTCGTCTTATGACGAGGACCGTGAACTCGGCGAGCGCCGCGCGCGGGCGGCCCTTTTGCTTGAGCTGGCGCTTCCGGGCTCGGCATACGTGTATCAGGGTGAGGAGCTCGGCCTTTTTGAGGTGGCTGATGTCTTCGTGAGGTTCGCGAGGGCGTCGCAAAACTTTTCAAAAAAAGTTCTTGCATAGGATGCGGGTATCACGTAAGATTAATCCCCGTAAGCGGACATGGCTCAGTTGGTAGAGCACAACCTTGCCAAGGTTGGGGTCGCGGGTTCGAGCCCCGTTGTCCGCTCCATTTGGGCGTTTAGCTCAGGGGGAGAGCGCTTCCCTGACACGGAAGAGGTCACAAGTTCAAATCTTGTAACGCCCACCAAATGTTCGCAGCTCAGAGGCTATGTCTCTGGGCTGTTTTATTTTATACCGCCAAACATGCCGGCAAATATGCCAGCAAATTTCGAATTTTTGATCCAATGGGGGTACTTCTAATATAGTTTCAGACCCCTTCACAAGTCCTACAAATGTATAAAATCGGCCCTGCTGAAAATATGCGAAATAGCTCTGTATCTATGCGTAAACTATAGTTTACGTTTTCAACTTTTATATATCAGAGTGTGACAAACTGTTACGCCGGTGTGACACTCCGCAGCTTAATTAGCTGACAGCTAGGCTGAGATAGTGTTGTGAAACTCAGCGCGGTTCACCGTTCGCCGTCTGTGACGTGCGCATTTTTTCTTTACTTGCCTTATCTTCATCTTGGCGCGTCACGATGCGACAGTTGGAGGTGATCAGATGGCAGAGGTAGTGAAGCCCAGGGGTCTCTATATGGCCGGTTATTCCGTCGATGAGATTAACCATCTTCCGGCGGTAATCGGAACGACTGAGGTTGCCCGCCTTGCCCGCGTATGCGTACGTACCGTTGCGAAAGAAGCCAACAAGGGCAATCTGGACGGGGCATTCCGTTTTGGTGGGCAATGGCGTTTTTACACCGATAAGATCTGTGCTCAGCTCGGCATCGAGCGCTCGTAATCAAACCGACAAGTGAATCCATATGAGAGGAGGCAAGAAATGGGCTTCGCGGATATCCCTATGTTTTTGACGCCCGCTCAGCTCGCTGAGTTGACTGGAGAGCATGTGGGGTCGGTGAGACGCGGGTGCGTCGAGGGGCGCATCCCGGCGGACAAGGTCAACGGGCGTTGGCTGATCTGCCGTGACACGGTATTTAGCAATGCGAAGGAGGCGATCGCCGATGGAAAGCGTCGGCCGTTTGCCGGGGCGCCCGTGTAGGCGCACGGCACACAAAATGGCGCAGGCGGGATTAGGGCCCCGACTGCGCCGTGGAAAACCTTGGGGAAGGTATCCGGCGCACAGTGTAGCACGCAAAAGCGAACTGTGGCGTTTTGTTGCGCGGGGTGATGTCTGATGGGCGTCCTATGCATGGTGCTGGGGCCGTCGGGCTCCGGCAAATCTACGTCGATGAGAAACCTCGACCCGCGTTTTACGGAGGTGCTGGGGTGCACCGGCAAACGTCCTCCGTTTAAGACACAGCTCTCCGTTTGGCTGAGATCGGACTATCCGAGCATCTGCCAGATCTTGGCGGCGAACACGCACCCGATCTACGTCATCGATGACTCGACGTACCTGATGCAGTTCGACAACTTCCGCCACGCGAGTGAGAAGGGCTACGACAAGTTCGTAAAAATGGCGGTCAACTTTGAGATGTTGCTTGAAGCCGCCATGGCCACGACACCCGATACGGTCGTCTACTTTCTCCATCACCCGCAATTTGGCGATGACGGCTCATCCAAGCCGCAGACCATCGGCAAGATGCTCGATAGCCAGCTGTGCATCGAGGGGCTGTTTGACGTGATCTTGGAGTGCGCGGTCGTCGAGGGACGCCACGTGTTCTTTACCAACGAACGCGGCGTGGCCAAAAGCCCTTGGGGCATGTTTTCCGAGCAGATGATTGATAACGATCTGGCGGTGGTGGATGCGGCAATCCGTGACTTTTGGAGTTTGCCCCCGCTGCCGCCGATTGAGACCCCTGGAGGTCAAGACCATGAAGATTAACGAGGAGCTTGCTGTCCTCACCGCCCTGCAGAAAGTGGTCGGATCGCGCCTGGATGCGGTTCGCGCCGAGGCCGACGCGGGGATGCGCCAAAGCTACGACGAGGACGGCGTGACCAAGAAGGCGTTGAAGCTCGGTGGCGCCAAGGTCGGTGACTATATCGTGACCCTGACCAAGGGCACGTGGCGCGTGGCCGATGCCAAGGCGTTTGAGGACTTCGCCCTGAGCTATGGGTTCGCCCGTATCGACAAGTCCATTCGTCCCGAGTATATGGCCATGGCCATCGAGTTGCTTGAGGACGTCGAGGGCGCGCTGGAGACGAAGGTGACGGTCGATGAGAAGTGGCCGAACTTTATCACCAACGTCGACGGGCACGCCTTCTACATGGACAGCGAGCTGGAAGTTCCAGGCCTTGAATGGGCTCCGCAGCGTATTAAGGGCCTGCAGGTGCGCGGCTGCAATCCAGACGACGTGATGCCGATCTTGCGCCAGCTGGGCGTGGCGCCTGCCGCCCTGCTTTCCGATTCCAATAATACTGAGCTCGAGGAGGCTTAAGTATGAAGGTTATGAACTGGGTGGGCGTTGAGGAGTCGACGCCGTTTGAGAAGCTGCCCGCGGGCGGCTACGTGATCCGCATTGTGGACATCGAAGACGTGACGGACCGTGAGTACCTGAACGTGGTCTATGACGTCGCCGAGGGACAGTATGCGGGCTTCTACAACGATGAGTTTGGCCAGAAGAACCCGTGGGCGCACCGTTTCGTGCGCTCGTACAAGGAGAACTGCGAGGGCATGTTCAAGCAGTTCCTGAGCCGCCTGGAGGACAGCAACCCGCAGTGGACGGTTGCCGCCTGGACGCAGACGTGCGATCCGATGAACCTGATCGGTCTGACGCTGGGCGCCGTGTTCCAGTTTGAGGAGTACACGAATGAGCAGGGCGACGACAAGGAACGCCTGAACCTCGTGGGCGTGTACTCCGTCGATGATATCCGCGCCGGGAACTACAAGGTTCCCGAGCGCAAGGACAACCGTACGCACGCCACACCCAAGCCTAAGGTTGGCGGAGGCGTGAGGGTGGGGGTCGCCGACACCATGCCTGTTGGCGCTTCGGCAAGAACCGTAATGGAGATGCCGCCAACGCCCCAGCCGCCCGTGCAGCCGGTGCAGACGGTGGCCCCGGCGCCGTACCCGGCCTATCCGCCGCAGCTCGCGCCCTACCCGACGACGCGCCCCGTGCCGTATGACCCGAACATCCCGTTCTAGGCATGGGCGGCGTGTATCTGGAGGACACGCGCCAGCAAGCCGGCAAGCATGAGGTGAAGCACGAGTGGTGGGCCGATCGGGGCATCACCCTCGTGCGGAGTAAGCTCGCCTTTGGTGACTATTGTCGCCCTCCCGAGGTGGCGGTGGACACCAAGGCGAGCATCGCCGAGCTCGCGATGGATATCGACCGGGAGCATGCCCGGTTCCGTCGCGAGCTGATCGGCGCGCGTGATGCCGGTGTACGGCTGTATGTCCTCGTCGAAAACGACGCGGGTGTGACTGATTTGAGTTCCCTAGCGTTGTGGACGGAGCCAGATGCCGATTTTAGGCTCCGAAAGTACGCGCAGCGGCGCATAGAGGGCAAGCGCCTGGCGAAGGCGTGCAGGACCATGTCAGACCGTTACGGCGTGATGTTTCTGTTCTGCGCTCCCGAGGATGCCGCTCGCATCGTGACCGAGATTTTGGAGGGACGTTATGGGCCTGAGTGAGTTCGGCGCGGCGGCTGTCGCATACGCCGAGCGCGGCTGGGCCGTCTTTCCCCTGATCGCCCGAGATAAGGTGCCCGCCATTCACGGCGGGTGCCGCTCTGCACTGGCCGATCCGGTTCAGGCGCGCGCGTGGTGGAGCGCCAACCCGCGCCATAACGTCGGCATCGCCTGCGGTGCCGTGTCGGGTGGGCTGGTCGTCATTGATATCGACGTTGATGAGAGCGAGGGCGAGGATGGGCGTGAGACGCTGGCCCGCTGGGAGGACGAGCACGGGGCCCTGCCCGCGACCGCGACGGCGATCACGGGGCGCGGCGGCATGCACCTGTTCTTCCAAGTGGACCATGAGGTACGCAACAGCGCTAACAAAGCCCTGGGTGTGGATATCCGTGGCGATGGCGGCTATCTGGTCGCACCGCCCTCGGTACACCCCAACGGCAGGCGCTACACGTGGCTCGCGTCGCCGGAGGAGGTCGGGGTCGCCGAGGCGGATGCCAACGTCCTGGCGTTCTTGGATTTCGTGCGCCCTGCAGCGGCGACGGCTGAGGCGCGCCCGGGTGGCACATCGGGCCCACGCTTCACGCTGCCGGAGGAGATCGGCGCGGGTGCGAGGAACGACACGCTCTTCCGGTATGCGAGCTCGCTGCAGGCGCAGGGTAAGGACGATGCTCATATCCGTGCCGCCGTCGAGGCGGTGAACGGCGAGCGGTGCTTTCCACCGTTGCCTCAGCAGGATATCGAGAAGATCTTGGGCAGCGTGTGCTCTCGCTATGAGAAGGGGCGTCCGCGTGCGTTTAGGAAGCTCGATAAAAACGGGAACCCAACCGGGCCCGTTCGCCATAACGTGGTGGCGCGTGAGCTGATTGATGCCCATAGGGCCTGCATCATCGACGGAGCTCCCGCCATCTGGGACGGCAAGCGCTATGCCACGGGCTGGCAGGAGATAAACCGGGCGACCATTGACCTGCTTGACGACTGTAAGATGGCAGACCAAAAGGAGGTTCGAAACTACATCCTGCATATGGCTCCCGAGACCAAGGCTTCGGCTGCTACGCTGATGGGCTTTGCCAACGGCGTGCTGGACCTTGAGCGCGGGCTGGTTCCCCAGGCGGCGGACATGGTGATCACCAACATCATCCCGCACTCGTACCGCGCCGACGCGTACGACGAGGCGGCTGACAGGTTCTTGGACCGGATCAGCTGCGGTCGCGCCGAGGTGCGGGCGAACCTGGAGGAGACGATCGGCATGTGCATGTACCGGAGCAATGAGTTCGGCCAATGCCCGGTGCTGATCGGCTCGGGGTCGAACGGTAAGTCCACCTTCATCCTCGCTTTGAGGAACGTCTTGGGAAACGAGAACGTTAGCTCACTCGATATCAACGTGGTGGGCAAACAGTTCCAAGCGGGCAGGCTCTTGGGCAAGCTCGCGAATCTAGGCGACGATATCTCGAATGAGCGGCTGAATGGAGACGTGCTCTCCGTTTTTAAGAAGGTCGTGACGGGAGAGTGGATCTACTCCGACGTTAAGAACGGTGAGGGGTTCGAATTTCGGCCGTACTGCACGCTGGTCTTCAGCTGCAATGAGTTTCCATCACTTGGCGACTCGAGCGAGGGCATGATGCGGCGACTGTTCCCGATACCGTTCGAGGCGTCGTTTTCCAAGTCTGATGCCGATTACGACCCGCGCATCTGGGAGAAGCTCACCAGTAGCGCCGCAGCGGAATACCTCGCGCGCGTGGGCGTTGAGGGGCTGCGGCGATTGATAGCCCAAAACGGCATGACCCCGAACGGCAGGAGCGATGCGCTTGCCGGAGAGGTGCGTGCGGACAACGACTCGGTCCTGAGCTGGATTGAGGATGAGATGCTTGATGGCGATAACTTTGCCGAGGCGGTTATCGCTTGGAGATATGAGGACTACAAGGCATGGTGCGAGTCGAGCGGGCTGCGGCCGTTTGGACGGCAGAAGTTCACCCGCAAGATAAACGAGCGTTACGGCTTTGAGAGCGTCGTGGCCAAGCGGCAGTTTGGTGTGGGCGTCAAGACCGTGCGTGTGTTTAGGCGCCGCGTCGAGTCATAACGGTTTGGTTACGGTCTGGCATGTCGTGCCGTAACCCTTTTGAGCTGGGATTGTTACGCGGTTACACGGTTACGGATGCCCTTTTCCTATCTCTCTATAAAGGTAAGAAATATATAAGAGATATAGGCTGGGCGCCCCGTAACGTAACCGCGAGATTACGGAGGTTTCTGATGATGATTGAGCACGACGAGATGAACGAGGCCAAGTTTCTCTATGCCTGTGCATCGATGAAGGTCGCGATTGCGAGTTTTCTGGAGGTCTGCGAGGTCTACGGGTGCGCGAGCGATGAGCTCGTGAAGATGCTCGACGAGTCGCGCGAGGCCATCGACGGCCTGATGAGGGCATGAGCCGCCCGGGTCCTGCCGTTCCCTGGACGTGCCGGCAGGAGGAGATCGTGCGCGAGCAGAGCCACCTGGGGGCCGCGGGCGTGCGCGAGGCGATCTACCGCGAGACGGGGGTGTTTCGGACGGTGCGGTCCGTCGAGGCGCATGCGAGCCGGATCCATGTGTCGCTGAAGGTGCGCCCCCAGTGTCCCGAGTGCGGGGTGATCGGCGTGCGTCTGGTGCGTACGACCGGAATGTGCCCGCTGTGCACCGAGCGGCTGCACGTTGAGGAGGAGCGGGCGTATAACGAGCTCCTCCAGGCTGAGGCGGCAGGTGTTGAGGGTGCCGAGCTTGAGGCCCTGCAGCGCGAGTACGCGCGGTTGAGGCAGGCGAACTCGCGGCTGCGAAGGCGGTATGGGTTGAGGGGGAAGCGGGAACGAGGCTGATCCGTTAGGCTCTCACTCGTGAGCCGGCTACGATTATGTCTTCGATGATTGCATACTCAGCCGTGTGGCTGAGGAAGGAGTGCGGCTCCCACGTCCTCGTTTCATCATTCCATTCCAGGTCACTTATGATTTCCGGTCTGATTCCGTCTGTGCGAACTCTAAATGCCCGTTCTGCCCTAATTATGACTGGATGGACGGTGGGCGGATTGGTGACACGTTCTAGAGGGCAGCCTTGAAATAGTGTCGCTTCTAGGAAGAGCCCCTCGTTTTTATGGAGCGGGATGAGGCAGATCGCGCTGTAAACAATTGCATCGCATGCCATCTGACTTTTCAGGATATAGTCGACCCTATCTGGCAGCGTGCCGGGTAGGGTCAGCTTGTTTAGCAAGCCGGAAAGTGCCTCCCCGCCTTTGGTCTTGAATCTAGCTGGGGCTTCGAACTCGCCGGTTTTAACGTACTGGAACTTTGGCATAGCCGCTCCTGTCTACCGTGTTTGCATCCATTTTACTGAGGCAGACGAACTCGAGGCACGACGAAGGTGTGAGTTGAGGGGGAAGCGGGAACGGAGGTGATGCCTAGGTGTTTCCGTGATTTGACTTGTCCTCGAACGGTTTGCTCGCCCGCATAATAGCGAACCACTCTTGCGACAGTTGCGGGACGATCCGCACCCGCCCTTTCTCTTCTACGACAAAGGGTATGCCCCCGATGGCAGGAGTCTCCTGACCTTCGGCCAGCGTCGGACCGAGCAGATATGCGGTTCCGCCTTTGAAGGGGCAGGCGTTGGTGACCTTGACGTTCCATGCTCGATATTTGTATTTGACCCAGGCGATGGCAATCTGTGCCCTCACGTTCCGCGACCCCCTCAGATTGCTGCTTCCATTACCTATTTCCATTCGGTCTTGGGCTCATGCCGCTGGGCGGCGTAAGGCCTGAAGCCGATTCAATCTTAACGTCTCTTTGTGACCTCCTTCGACCATAAGCGGTAGTTAAACGCTGGTCGGAGGAGGTTTATTTGAAGCCGAAACTCACTGAGGAACTGATCGAGGTCATGTGCGGCCTGAAGGCCAAGGGCATGCATAACAAGGACATCTGCATGGCCGTTGGCATCCATGAGGCAACGCTGTATCGCTGGTTGAACAAGCCGAGTAGCAAGTTGCATCGCGCATTAGGCGAGGAATTTAAAAAAGCTGAAGCTCAGTACAAGCAGGAGCTGCTTGAGTCCATCCGCGAGACGGCTCTGTCCAAGCCTCGCTACTGGACTGCCGCCGCCTGGTTGCTTGAGCGAAAGTATCCAGAGGAGTTCGGCCGTCCCGAGACGCGAAAGACCGCCGTCGAAACGGAGGACGCGCCCAAGATCGTGCTCGGCGTCGAGGTGCGCACGGCTACGGGCGACTCGGCGGATACGAATGGTTAAGGCGGCCGATCTCATCATCCCGTCTTTTCATGACGTGCTGGGCGACGTGATGGCGCATGGCCATACGCATTACTGGATGCACGGCGGTCGAGGCAGTACGAAGTCGAGCTTTATCAGCGTGGCTATCGTGCTGCTGATCGTCGCCTTTCCGGAGGCGAATGCTTGCATTGTGCGACGGTTCGGCAATACGCTGAGGGACTCCGTATATCAGCAGATGCTTTGGGCTATTGAGGCGCTGGGGCTGGAAGGGTACTTCCAGTGCAAAATCTCACCAATGGAAATCATCTATAAGCCTACGGGGCAGAGGATTGTATTTCGCGGGGCTGATGATCCGGTAAAGCTGAAGTCGGTGAAGTTCACCAAGGGGTATTGCGCGGTTGTCTGGTTTGAGGAGCTGGACCAGTTTGACGGTATCGAGGCCGTACGCTCGATATTGAACTCTTTGAGGCGTGGCGGAGACAGGTTCTGGATCTTCTACAGCTATAACCCGCCCAAGACGATGTGGTCTTGGGTGAATGTGGAGCGCCTGGAGCGTTGTAGGCGTTGCGACACGATCGTTCGGCATTCATCGTATTTGGATGTGGTGGAGTCGCATCCTGAATGGCTCGGCGAGCCTTTTATTGAGGAAGCTGAGTATCTGCGGGAGACGTGCGAACAGGCCTGGCGGTGGGAGTATCTGGGAGAGGTTACTGGCACCGGCGGCAACGTGTTCGATAACATCCTCGACATTCGCATGAGCGATATGAGGTGTCGTGGCTTTGAGAGGACGCGCAACGGCGTTGACTGGGGATGGTTCCCTGACCCTTGGCGGTTCGTTCGCTGCGGATGGGAGCCGGGCGCGCGAAGGCTCAGCATTTATAGCGAGATGAGCGCCAATAGGAAGACGCCCGCGGAGACGGGGCAGATGGTCGTGGACGCTATGACGTATAGCGACGTGGCCGGAGAGGATGCGTATTTCCATGACGAGCTGATCTGGTGCGATGATACGCCTGATGGAAAGCAGTCGATGGCGGTGTATCGGCGTGACTTTGGGCTGCGGGCGCGTCCGGCGAGGAAGGCTCGGATGCGGCGGCTGTCGTATGACTGGCTGGCGGGCCTGCGGGAGATCTGCATCGATGCGGAGCGGTGTCCGTTGACGTATGCGGAGTTCACCTGCAAGGAGTATCTGCGCGACCGTGATGGGACGTGGATTGATGACATACCGGACGGGAACGATCATTCGATTGACGCGGTTCGGTATGCCATGATGGACGACGTTCTGCGTGGGTGACGGTAGCCGGTGGAATACTCGGCAGCTTAATACTCGACGGCAGAATGCTCGGCATATTGATTAGAATGGTTGGTAGCCGTCTGCGTGTGTTATTTCATGTCGACCGCGCGGACGGATAGGCCCCGGGGAGTACCAGTTCCCTCGGGGCCGTTTTTGTTTGATGCGATTAGTCGTCGTCTTCAGGCAAGTACCATCCGTGTTCTGAATGGACGGGGAACTTGTTTTCATCATCCTCATGCCCCGCCCAAGCTCTACGGCTCATTTCGTTGTCAAATTGCCACAGGACTCTTTGAGCTCTCTCGTCTCCAGAACAATGCTTGAGGCGCACCTTTTCTCGTTCCGTTTCGAGCTCTTCGTCGCTCGCATTTCTCATCCATTTATCCGAGTAGAACAGATCTTCACCATCAGATTTTTGGAACAGTTTGCTAAACAGACCCATGACCCCTCCCGACTTTGAATGCGGCGCCCATGCACTTAATCCAGTGTACCCGCGGCCATGGGGGTTGAAGCGGTGGCTAGATGGTGGGCTAGGCGGTGGGCGTAGTGGGCGCCGTGGTCGGTAGTGGCGTGTTCGATGATGTGGGTGGCGCGGGTGTTGGGGTTGTAGGTGACGATGCCCGCGTGGTGGCGATCGCCTTCGGGGTGGTAGGCGTAGAGCAGATCTTCGGCAGATTCATTCAATAGCTCAAACGTAACCACGGGCGACCCCTTTTCTCGGCTGCTTAATCCGAGGGTGCATTATACGGCTCGGCGCTTGTGACCGGACGGTTCAATTTGCTCGACATTGAATGCGGGAGATTGGGCTGTCTATGGTCGGTGATGATGAGTATTGGGTGCCCGAGCACGTGCGTGCTTATTTGCGGGGGCTCGGGTTTGTGCTACCGCTGGAGCCGATGGAGGAGCACATTCGTGAGTGGAATGAGTGGATGCGGTCTGAGGGCAGTTTCTACGACTACTACGACACGGATGCGTTCGGCCGCTCGTATGAGGTGCATCGGCGTAGCGTGAAGCCCGCAATGCGCGTTTGCACGGAGTGGGGTTCACTGCTGCTTAATGACAAGACAATCTGTGCATGCGATAACAAGGCCGTGACGGAGTGGATGGAGGACTGGATTGAGGACTCCGGCTTTCTGCAGGCGGCGCAGGCGTGCCTGGTGCGAGCCTTCGGCCTCGGTACCGGGGCATGGGCCCTGTGGGTCGATGGTGACGCCGGCAAGGTGAGGGTTCGGCATTACGATGCCCGGATGATCGTGCCGCTGACGTGGGACGAGGACGGATGCACCGAGTGTGCCTTCGTGACGCGTGTGGTGTACCGAGGGCATGCGTATGACCAGCTGCAGATGCATGTGCGTGGTGGGCTTGATGGTGATATCGGATCGCTCGGCCAGAAACTCGGCAGGCAGGAGCTGACGTATCGGATCATCACCGTGGTCTTTGATGAGAGCGGCAACGTGATGGAGCCCGAGGGCGTGTGTACGGAGTGGGATAGCGGATGCCCGAGCCCGACGTTCGCCCTGATCCGACCTGCCGTGGACAATACACGCGTCGACCTCTCGCCGTATGGACAGAGCGTGTTTGCGGATGCTGTCGACACCGTTCAAGCAGTCGATCTGGCTTTCGACGCCTTGATTAACGAGGTCGATGCGGGCAAGATGCGCATCTTTGTCGCTGACGTGCTGGTGGACCAGGGCACGGACGGCGGCAAGCGTGTGGCCATTCCCTTCGGCAAGCATGACTGCACCGTGTTCAGGAAGGTTATGAGCACGGAGGATACCATCCAGGAGTTCGCGCCGCCGCTGCGGACCGATCAGCAGCTGACGGCCCTGAGGACGTCGTTATCGCTCCTGGGCGATCTCTGCGGCTTTGGGTGCAAGTACTTCGACTTCGATACCGAGACGGGCTACGTGAAGACCGCTACGGAGGTGTCGAGCGACAACTCGGCCCTCATGCGCAACATCGCCCGCCATGAGCACGGGCTTGAGCGTGCGCTGAGGCAGATCTTCCATGCGGTGATTTGTGCCGCCCGCCATATGGGTGAGCCGCTGCCTGACGAGGGCGAGGTGCGCGTGACGTTCGACGACTCGATCATCACGGACACGGCGGCAGATAAGGCGCAGGACATGGGCGAGGTCGCGGCGGGTCTGATGCTGCCCTGGGAGTACCGTGTGAAGTGGTTCGGCGAGGATGAGGCGACTGCCAGGGCGGCGATGGCTGAGGCGGACGCTGCGAGCGGACGGTCGGGCCAGAGTGAGAGTGGCGAGCCCTCGGTGGCGTGTGTCGGATCCGATGGGACGGCCTCGGGTTCCTGAGTGTCGGTGGCGATCTCCTGAGGGGGTGTGGCCGGCTCCGTAGTGGCCGGGTCGATCTCCTGAGTGACGGTCGCCTGGCCGTGGCGCGGGCCGCTCCGGAGTGGCGCTGGCGATCCGCTGGCGCGACCGCTGCCCCTGGGTGATCGTCGCGCTCCGCTGGGTGATCGTCGCGCTCCGCTGGGGACGTTGCGAGTCCTGTGTGACGGGTGTGCCCACCGCCGGGCTGGCAAAGACGTCGCCGGGTGCGCCGACCCGAGGAGCGTAGCCCCATGACCCCCGGCAAAGCGTAGTGCGCACCGACAAGCGAGGCACCACCCCGCCCGGACCGCACGCCCCCTTGTCCGCGCTGATGCAGGACACCACCCGGCCCGCCCGCTGTGCGCCCGCTGCGAGGGACAGACGCCTGCCAAACACGCTCGTTTCCTTTGCTGAGGCCGACGGCCGCGGAGCCGCCGCATGCCCGCGGGCACGAGCGACAGACCGCAGGGCTGGCGCGAGCCGCGGGCTATGCGGGGGCGGAGCGGACGGCGGCCGTCCCCGTTGCCCTTGCATGCGTGTTTGGCAGGTAGCTGGCCCGAGCCGTGGCGCACAGCGGGCGGGCCGGGTGGTGGCCGTGCGTGACTTTTGGGCGTGCGGGTAGGGCGGGTGTGGTGCCGAGCCGGTGCGCGACGGAGCTTTGCCGGGGGCCATGGGGCGGAACGACTGGGTTACCGTAAGCGCCCGGTGGCGGCTTTGCCTGCTGGGCGGTGGGCGATAATCCCCCTGAAATAACATATCAGTCGTTAGCAGGGAGGCTTGTGCGGGCGCCTTCCGGATGAGGCGGTGGTAAACTTTGAGCTGGTCAAAGTCCTTCCTACATTTTGGCCGGCCCGGCGCTTGGGTGTATATCCTGCGCCGGGTTTTTCTTTCGCGGCTTGTAATGCCGTTCTATCGCCTAGTCCCAAGCTCGGGGTATTTTGACAGAGCTATCGATGCGGGCTATGCGTTCGGATTGATGAAGAGCGCTGCCTTCGCGAGCTCCTCAGTTTGCGCCCACGCCACGGCGATATGGGCAAATGTATCGGGCTCGTCGGTTTGGGAGACGATTGAAAGCTCGTTATCACTGCCCAGTTCGAGACGGTAGTCGTTGACGTCGCCCACGACATGGAACCCTGATGCGCTTTTTGCTGGGTCGAGTACGTCGATGCCGAAGGTGGTTCCGTTTGCGAGCGTTGTCGCGTAACGAATGCCCTGCTTTGTTGGCTCGAATCCTATAAGTGGGCGCCCGTTGACAGAGAGGACGAACGGTACGTTCTTTTCCATGCCGTCGAGTGCGACGTGGAGGACGACCATGCGGTCGAGCTTGAGTTTGTTCCCACTTTCAATCTCATCGATGTCGAATGTCAGCGCGCCTTTGTTTCCGATTACGCTCAGCATTCCGGCTGGAGTCTCGAGTTTGTTGTCGTACGTTTCAAACATATGGGGTCCTTTTGACAGAGGGTACGATGTGGGACTGGTTGTTCGTTCGTTCGCTGTCTGCTCGCTTGGCTCGATTCGCTTCGTTCGTTGCGCTATGGTTCGCTTTCAATTCGGTTTGCGCGTTTCGTTTGCTCCTGTGTTTAGTATTGCCTCTCTCTCGTTTGTTTGTATACCCCCTTATTTGACACAGGGTACGACGCAGGACAGGGCGGCAGGTATTTTGTTCTGATCGCCACGCTTTCCTGCATTCGTTGTCGCGTTTGCTTTGTTGCTTCGCTCGCTTTTGTTGCTTTGCTTTTGGTTCGCGCGATGCTTTTCCCTCAATTTTTGTTCTCTACACCTCTTTGATTTTGGACATCCCCCTTATTTGACACATATACCGACAGGGGACCCATGTCCCTACGGGGTGGGGTCGATATCGTTCTTGACCAGGGTGTTGTCGAATGCCCAGACCCACCAGCGCAGGTGGTCCTCGGCGCCGTGGATGGGGTCCTCCTTGTGATAGTGCTCGAGGTAGATTTCGGTCTTCCAGCGGGCGAAGCGGCAGGTGTAGGTCGCGGTCTGCGTGTCGTGGATAATGGGTCCGAAGGGTACGGTCTTCACGATCTCGTCGATGGTGAAGCAGCGGCCGTCGGGCCAGCACACGCGGATGGGCACGATGGAGCCATCGGCATTGGTGCGCGCGAACACGTCCACGTACTGTTTGTGCACGCGGCGGCCGGGCTTGGTGCCGCGGCAGCGTATGGTCTTGTTTGCGGGGATGTCGGTGGCCACTAGGCGCTCACCGCGATTCCGGAGCCGCGCCTGACAAACCAGCGGCCATTCTCCCACCACAGGGTGCGGCGCTGGCGCGCGATGCAGATGTCGTAGCGCACGCACAGGTTGCCGAAGATCATGCGGCCGAACTCTTGGCGGCAGTAGATGGATTCGGTCTTCCAGCAGCGGCCGTCGGCCCAGTGGATATATTGCGGGTCGGCAGGTCCCGTTGTAGGGCTATCGTCGGCGATGGTATCGACTTGAATGTAGATTCGCTCGGGCTCGCGCGGGATGCCGCAGGTACCCGCGAGCGAGTGCTTTTTCATGATCACGCTGCCGCCCCTTTCGTACATGCGTTCGCTGTTCGGTGACACTAGTATCGAACGAGTGTTCTTGTTTGTAAAGCGAACGTGGTGTGAGGGTTGCGTGGGTATGTCCGGGCGAAGGGGTAAAACTCAGCCCGGACTAATCGCTTAGTTGTCCTGGGAATGCAAGCCGTTGTAGAGGTCGTCTACGAGTAGGTGGACGAGGTCTTTGCGAACTTCCTGATGGTTGAGCAGGAAGTTGTAGAACTCTTGGTGCTTGTCGTAGTTTTCGACCAGAGCCTCCTCGGTCTGATCGTCCACGGTGTTCGTGAAGTCCTGTTTGCTGTTAGCTTTCGCGCTGCGCTTGATGCGGTCGTTCGTGCGAAGGGTTCCGCGCAGCGAGATGAGCGAGCTGGCGGCGACTTCATCGTCAAAGCTTGTGCCATACCGAGCATTCCAGTCGGCAATGATCTTGGAAAGGCTCTCCATTACATCATGGGTGAGCCCCATGCCGATGCCTCTTGCTACCGAAACTTCCGGCGAGGCGACAAGATCGCTTTTACCTGTTTTCGGGTTGATGTGCTCGCCGTTTTTCGATACGTGAAAGTCCGAGAACGTGACTTTATCCGAGATGTCGATGCCGGGCTCATGCGTTCCTGCCTTTGCGATTTCGCGAATGAGGTACTGGCAGAATCGGTATTCCATGTGCATGTACTCGTTGGTGAAGGGCGATGCCATGATAAGGAACGCGTACTGGCGGATGAAATGTCGGATGATCCTGCGGGCCCTGTCGGCCTCTTCCTCCTCCATTTCCCGAACAATCGCCGTTGCGGTGCCCAGAAGACCCCACATGCGCTCTTTGTCCTTAGCCGTCTGCCTTTCTTTAGCGAGGAGCTTATAGAACGCACGGATGTCGTCGGCGTCGAGAACGTTGAGCTCCTCGAGGTGCCTCTCAGTTTCCTTGAGGTCGGCATACGTGAGGGGGTTTTCGAGCACGGTATTTTCGTAGTAGGGAGCAAACGCTTCGGCAATGTCCTCATAGTCGTTGACGAAGTCGAGTACATAGGGACGCTTTTCGTAGGGAGGGCAGATACGGTTGAGGCGCGAGAGCGTCTGCACCGCGGCGAGGCCGTGGAGCTTCTTGATGACATACATCGCTGAAAGCAGCGTCTCGTCAAAGCCCGTCTGGTACTTGTTTGCGACGATGAGAACGCGATAGTCGTTCTTGTGAAACAGCTCCGGCAGCTTATCTTCTTCGAGACCGCCGTTCATACCGCGCTCGGTATATTTCTCGCCATCGACCGTCACTTCACCAGAGAATGCGACGAGCGCCTGTGCATGTCCCAGTTTCTGCATGTTGTTGTTACGCAGTGAATCATAGGCCAGGCGGTAGCGCACGGCTGCTTCGCGGCTCGGGGTGACGATCATTACCTTGGCCCTGCCGTCGAGATCGCCCTGGACCTTCTGGAGAAAATGGTCAACTATCACGCGAAGGTTGCCCTGTACGGTTCCATCATTGGTTGCGATTAGGTGTGCAAGCTGGCGCTTTGCCGCTGCTGACTCGAGTTCGGGGTCATCCGGGATGGACTTGACCACCTTGCAGAAAGAATCGTATGTGGTGTAGTTGGACGTGACGTCGAGGATGAAGCCCTCCTCGATGGCTTGGCGCATCGAGTAGAGGTCGAAAGCTTCTTTCTTTCCCTGTGCGTTGAGCGTGCCGAACATGTCGAGCGTCTTGCCCGTGGGCGTGGCAGTGAAGCCAATGATGGTGACATTTTCTTGACGACCTGAACGTGCGATATCATCGGCGATGATGTCCGACACCGATGTGGGAACCTCGTCCTCTTCGCCGACGTCGGAAAGGACGCCGTTGACCGCGGCCATGGTCTCGCCTGAGGTTGAGCCATGGGCCTCGTCGATGAGTACGGCGAAGCGGGAGCCCGTACCGTCGAAGATGCCGTGATCGAGGTTTAGGAATGTGGGCATGGTGCACACAACGATGCGGTACCCACCCGAGAGAGCTCGCTCGAGCTTGCCCGATTTGCTTGTCTCGCCGTATTCGTCGGACTGGCCCTTGGAGTCGATAACCTTGATGGTGCCTGAGACTTTGGCCATGTCCTGCACTGCTGCCTGGAGTTGCCTGTCAACGACGATGCGGTCGGTGACGATGAGGACCTTGTTGAATAGCAGGTCGTCCTCGCCCTCGGCAAACATTCCAGCAAGCTTGTGGGCAAGCCAGCAAATGGTATTGGTCTTGCCGGAACCAGCGCTATGCTCGACGAGGTAGTCGCGCATGGTCTTATTCTTTTGGATGTCCTCCGCAACGCGGGTGACGGCTCGATATTGCTGATAGCGCGGGAAGATGGGCCTCTCGTCCTTCTTCTTGTTGGTTTCGCGGTTGCGCGCGTAATAGATGAAGTCGTAGATGAGGGTGAAGATGGTGTCCTTGGTGAGGATCTCTTCCCACATGTATGCCGTTGCGATGCTGTCGCGGCGTACGGGATTGCCGGCCCTCGTTTCGTGTAGCGAACCTTCTGAGCGGACACCCTTGTTGAACGGGAGGAACTTCGACGCGCCGCCCTTGAGTTCCGCGCATACCCAGACTTGATGCAGGTCCATGGCGAAGTGCGCCAAGGCACCGACCTTGGGCATGAGCAGACGCGTCTTGCAGTCGCGCTCGAACTTGTACTGCGATATGGCGTTTTCGTACGTCCAGCCTGACCCCGACGACTCGCATTTGAGCTCGATGGTGAAGATGGCGAGGCCGTTGAGGAAGATGACGACGTCGATGCGTTCGTCTTCCTTGTGGTAGACCTCGTCCATGACCGAGAGGGTGTTCTCGTCGAAGAGGTCGATGGCTTTTCTGTCGAAAGCAGCCGAAGGGCGCGGATATACGAGATTGAGCTCGATACCGGCATCGAAGGGCACGCCGTTCCAGAGGACATCCACGAGGCCGCGATTGCCGATAGCCGCGACGATCTTGGCGAGAATGGTCTCGCGCGAACCGCCGTTGTAGAGGGCGTGGAGCTTGTCCATTTCCTCTTTCTGCGTACGGTTCAGGAAGTCAAACAGTACGTCGACGTCCATAGCGCGAACGGGGTCGTAGCTCGTCTTTGCCGTGCGGCGGGTGTAGCCGTTGTCCTTGACGAGATGCTCGATCACGACTTCCTGAAGGTTGACTTCCTTGAGGGCGTTTCGGCCCATGGGGGCGCGGCGTTCGAGGACTGTGTCTTGTGGTTGCTCGGGCATGAGGTTATGCCTCCTCGGTCACGCGGCGTTTGCCGGTGACGTACTCGTAGATGAGGGACTGGCGACGACGTTTGAGGATATCGAGCTGCTTGCGCTTAGTTTCCAGAACGGCGTCGATGGCGGCGGTGCGGGCGTCGAGGTAGTCGGCGATATCGATTTGATCCTGTTTTGGTGGCAAAGGAAGTAAGATATTCTTGAGAAAATGCTGGGTTAGGTGCGGGACGCCCATGCCCGTCATCAACATTCGCGCCTGATGCTTAAAGACCTCGCTATCAAAATAGTAATGAAGGTAACGCCCTTCAACAACGTTCTTTGGGGTAAGAACCGCTAGCGAGCCATTGACTGTAGAAGGCCTTTCTAGGCTCTGCACATAGGCGTGTTTGCCATATCCGGCACCGTCTTTGACCAAGAGGACGTCGCCTTCGGAAAGCATGATTTCAGGTGATTCTTTGTAGCGCTGCTCATTAATATAATCGCACTCCGCTTGAACCAACATATTATTCTGGATGTTGAAAGCGGAAAAGAGTGGATAACCTTCTTCAACATACTCATCTGCCTTTAGCCCTTTCCAGCCCAAACGTGCTCTCAAATAGGCTATTTGCTGCAGCTTCGTCAGGTTCCAACCTGTGGGGATATTTCCAATCCAGCCAATACCGCTAGGCTTGGTACTGGCGGTCGAGTCGAGGCCTCGAGTCACGGCTTCATGGATGACGGAGGAGCGGTAGCATGTGAGGGTCTTAAGCTGTGTCTCAAGATTGGCGATTGCCTTATCAAGTCGTCCGCAGCTTTCATCAAGTCTCGCGGAAATGACATTCTGCTCAGCTAAAGATGGCAGCGGGAACACAAAGTGTTTGAAATCTTTTTGAAATAGATGCTGTATCGTGCTCGCTCCTGCGTTGATGTCTTTAAACCATTCAGTGAAGACATCGGTTTGCAGGACGTAATACAAGTACTTGACAGAATAATCGGTATCGTTCAACGGGACTATTCGCATAACTCCGCTGTTTAACGAGGCGTTTCCAGGCATATCTTCTACTATAGCAAGCTTGCCAACGGTTCCATCCTTGGTTATCAGCAGATCGCCCGGCTGCAATTTAATTTGCCAAGCCTCTTCCCATCGCTTATCACTTATGTGAACGCAAGAATCCCAGTTTACCCTGCCATCTTGAAAATCCGTGCCAGTAACAAGCCAAGGACCCTCGTCCTGATATTCGTCTGCCGTGAGTCCTTGCCAGCCTATACGCCCATAGAGGTTAGCAACATTGTTTAGGCGTTCAAGGCGCCAGTCCCCTGACAAGGTTCCTATGTATTCTTTTGACATTACGCCATCAGCTCCTTGAGCTGATCTTGAAGTTGAGTTTCGAGTTCGTTGAATTTCTCGAGAAGCAGTTCAGAAGATTCGGGTGCCTCATATTTGTAGAAGTAGCGCGTGAACGGGATTTCGGCACCGGTTTTCACGATCTTGTCGGATTCCTCGTCGAACCATTTGGCATCCGGCACGTAGGGATAGACTTCACGTTCGAAGTACTCGTCCACGTCCTCGGAGAGCCTGACAAGTTCGGTGTCTTTGGTGGTGTCGTCGTATTCAATGGAGCCGTCTCGCTTGTGGCGCAGCGGTGCGGTCTTGTCCATTTCGGACATAGCATCGACGACTTTCTTTACGACTGAGGTGCGCTGGGCTGCTGTCTCGCCTTCATAGAATGGCGGCAGTGCCTCGATTAGGGTTTTTACCGATTTTGTAAATTCCTTATAGTCCTGCGTAGAGCTGTCCATGGTGTTGTCTAGCAGTAAGGTGATCATGCGCTGGAAGATCAGCTCAGCGTTCCTGAGCCTTTCAAGCTTGGCACGATCTTTTGAATTGAGGTCCTCCTCATCGATGAGTTCAAGCTCCTCTAGCTTAGCGGGATTATGGACGTTGTCGCTAAACTTGGCGTTTGCCATCGCCTCGACACGTTCTGCTGTGATCTGATAACTACGCTGAAGTGGCTGCTTGACCGTGTACTCCTTATAAATGAATTCCTCGTTGGGAAGGATATGGCAGAGCTCGCCCTCCTCAAAGTCGGTATAGAGCTTCACGATTTCTGAGATTTGTGCATCGGAGATTTGCTTGCGTTTGTTGCCGAGGCTACGACGCATTGGCTCCCACTTGCCTGTGGCATCGATGAGTTGCACCTTGCCGTGGCGTTTTGGGGCCTTGTTTTTGGAAAGCACCCAAACGTAGATGCCGATGCCTGTGTTGTAGAAGAGGTCTCCTGGAAGGCCAATAATGGCCTCAACATAGTCGTTCTCGAGAAGCCAGCGCCGCGTCTGCGACTCGCCAGAGGATGTGCCTCCAGAAAAGAGCGGCGAACCGTTAGAGATGATGCAAGCTCGACCGTTGGACTCGCTGAGCTTATAAATGGCGTGCTGCATAAAAAGCAACTGCATATCACTTTTAGCAGGCAGGCCCGCAGGAAAACGTCCGCTAACCTTCTTCGACTCTTCCATGACGGCCTTTTCCACGCCGTCGCCAGCGTCTTTTCCGCCCCACGGCTGGCCGAAGGGCGGATTCATGAGCACGAGACGCATCTTGTCCTCAGGGAAGCAGTCTTCCTTCATGGTGTCTGCTTGACGGATGTTATCTGCGCGCTGTCCCTTGATGAGCATGTCGGCAAGGCAGATGGCGTGCGTGTCGGGAATGATTTCCTGCCCGTAGAGGTAGACATCGGTCTCGGGGCACAGTTTTGCAAGCTCATCTTTGGCAGTAGAGAGCATGCCGCCCGTGCCGCACGCGAAGTCGCCGACCTTGATAACCTTGCCGGGTTCCTTGAGGTCTTCGCATCCCTCGGCAAGCGCTAGGCGCGTGATAAGGCGTACCACCTCGCGCGGGGTGTAGTGGTCGCCTGCCTCAGCGTTTTCAGAGAAGCGACGGATGATCTCTTCGAACATATAGCCCATGGCGATGTTGTTTACGTTCTCCGGGTCGAGATCGAGCTCGGAGAACTTACGAACGACTCCCGTGAGCTTTGAGCCCTTGTGCATCTTCTTGATGTCTTTTTTGAAATCCAGATCTGTAAAGATCTGCTTGATATTGGGGGAAAAGGCATCGATATAGGTCGGTAGGTTCTTGTCGAGATTTGCCGGATCACCGAGTAGCTTCGACAGCGTCCACCTGCTGGTGTTGTAGAAAGCATGGCCAGACTTTCGACGAAGCACTGCCTCGGCAATATTGGGATTTGCTTCATATGCCTCACAGACAGCGTCTTTGGTCTTGGCGAGGGCACATTCGACACGACGCAGGATGACCATGGGGATAATGACGTCGCGGTACTTGTCTGCCTGATAGGTGCCACGAAGAGTCTGTGCGATGCTGAAGACGGTGGAGACCTGTTTGGCCACTGAAGGTGTTTCTGGCATGGAATACTCCAAGCGTGGAGGGGCTACTGTAACTGTTCCAGATTGTATCAATTTGCCGGGACGTATTGATGATGCTGGTCCATAGCACGATCAGCCGCTGGCCGATTATTAGCTGGCGCCTAAGAAGTCAATCCCAGATGAGCCTATGATTAGGATGATTGTTGCCTTGGAGTAATGAATTCGATGGCGTGGGCAACTATTGTTGTATCAAAAGCGGGGCATCCGCACCGAGCGGTGCCCTTTCAAGGCATGGAAAGGGTTGTGCTGTGAAATTGCCGGGGAAGAAGAAAAAGGAGCCTGCTGAGCCGGAACGGACCGTTGAGCCGCAAAAGGCTTCCAGTCCGTCTGGCTTTGTGGACAAGGCTGCATCGAAGGTTAAGGACTTTGTCGAGCCGACCTTTGATGAGCCTCTACCGCCGAAATGGAAACCTCTGTCACGCCATCGAGAGATTAAACGACGGCAAAAGCAGCGGGATATACGCAAGATAATTGTCTGGGCAGTTGCTTCCTTCGCAGTGTTTTTCGCCATTATCGGTGTCGGAATCGCGCTTGACGGCGGCAGCACTTCTGTTTCATCTGAACAGCCTGCCATTGAGAAGGCCAAGCCGAAGAAATCCAAGGCTAAGAAAAAGTCTTCGACTGAACCGGTTGCTGTCGCTGAGCCTGAACCCGAGCCGGAACCTGTTACGCTGACAGACTTGGTCGTGAAGTTTGTCGACGTTGGCCAGGGCGATGCCAGTATTATCGAGTTCCCCGACGGCAAGACGATGCTGATCGACACGCCGCGGGGCAAGGCCGATATCGTGATGGCGACGCTGAGGGCGGATGGTCGACCGACGATTGATTGGCTGGTGGCTACGCATCCGGACGCCGACCACATCGGTGGACTCGATAGCGTTATCTCCTCTATGGATATCGGCTCCATCTGGGCGCCTGAAGCGAACAGCCCCACGCAGACCTATACGCGCTTTTTGACGAGTATCTCGAATAAGGGTATGGGCATCGAGCCCGCCTACGCGGGGCGCCAGATTGCGACGGGCGAGAACTATTCGATTGATATCCTGTGGCCGCAGCAGGGGGCGAGTTATTCCGAGGACAACGCCTATTCGATTGTTATTAAGGTTACCTACGGCCAGAATACGTTCCTCTTTACGGGAGACGCGCCAGTTGAGGCTCAGAACAGTTGCGTTGATGGACACGTTGACGTGCTGAAGGTCTCGCACCATGGCAGCGCGTCAGGAATGAGCAGCGCTCTTGCGGCGAAGCTGACGCCTACGATTGCCGTACTCTCGTATGGCAAGAACTCCTATGGGCATCCGACTCAGGTCGTTCTCGACGCCTTGTCTTCCGTCGGCGCGCAGGTGTACGGCACCTACGTCCATGGCACGGTTACTGTCGTCTCGAACGGCAAGGATGTTACGGCTTCGACAGCTACCGAAGGCACCATTGAGGCCGCGAGCCAGGATTCCGGTGCCGACTCTCAGGGTATTGGCTCGGGCGGCGGCGGATCGAGCGGAACCGCCGAGCAGCAGGCAGCTCCCGCTCAGCCGGCGCCAGCTGCGCCAGCGGCTGATCCCAGTGCCGACACGACGGTTGTGATTACGCCAACGGGAAGTAAATACCATCGTCCCGGTTGTCGCACCACGTCACGCAGTAAAAGTTTGACCGAAATGACGAAGTCACAGGCTCAGGCTCAAGGATACGCCCCCTGTGGCGTCTGCAACCCCTAAGGGAGGACGATATGCAGGCAATCGTTGATCGCATTGAAGGCGATATGGCGGTACTCGAGGTCGACGGCACCAAGTTTATGGACGTGCCACTCGCCGAGATGCCTGAGGGCTGTGCCGAGGGCGATGTCTATGAAGGCGGACCCGGTGCATGGGTGAAAGACGACGGTGCAAAGGCTGAGCGCCTGAAAGCCAATGCCGATCTAATGGCTTCACTCTTTAAACACTGATAACAACACGGCTACCTTGTGACAGGCCCGTACCCTGAACGCGAATTGTTTGGGGTGCGGGCCTTTTTCTGTGTCGGTCCGCCCGGTTATGGAGGGTATCCATGGGAGCTGAGGCCAATGGCGAAGAGACGATCGACGAGACGCAGGAAGACCAAGAAGGGCAAGAAGAGGTGCCGTTGAACGAGACCGCGCCCGAGGATGTTGAGGACGGTTCCGGCGACGCCGAGACCGAAGACGAAACGCCACCCGCAGCCGATGCGACCGAAGCGCGCATCAAGGAGCTGGAGGAGCGTCTGGCCGCACAGGACGTGGACTTTAAGCTGCGACTAGCCGGTGCTCGCAACGTGAAGGCCGCGCAAGCCCTGCTTGATGACCATGACGGCGACGTCGACGCGCTGAAAGCCGCCGAGCCGTGGCTGTTTGAGACTTCACAGGTTACTTCACAGCAAGTTTCCAAGCCCAAGGGCAAGACCGGCCTGCCGAGTGCCGGCGCTGCCGTGGATAGCGAGAAGCAGCTGAAGCACTGGCGCGAGGTTGCCGGACTGGGTGAATAGGGCTCGAAGATGCCCTGATGGGAGGCTATTTTGGCTAATACGATTGCTGCTATCAAAAACTATACGACCATCCTGGATGAGGTGTATAAGCGCGAGGCGCTGTCCACGTGCCTGAACTCGCCGCGCCGCATGGCCCGTGCTGGCCGCAACGCCAAGGAGATCATGATTCCGAAGATCTCCGTGACGGGCCTTGGTGACTACACGCGCAACCAGGGCTACAAGACCGGTGCCATCACCTACGAGTACGAGACCAAAACGTTCAACTATGACCGCGGCATCCGCCTGCTTGCCGACGTGATGGACGTCGAGGAGGCCGGCGTTCTGGACTGCTTTGTCGCTGCCGGTGCCGAGCTGCAGCGCACGCAGGTGGCACCCGAGGGCGATGCCTTCACCTTCTCCGAGATCGCGGGCCATACCGGCGTGACCAAGGAGACCAAGGACTACAGCGCCGCCGAGGCCGCTGACGTCTTGGGCGACCTGCGCACCGTGACCAACGCCATGGACGAGAAGGAAGTCACGCGCGAGAGCCGCTATCTGTTCATCACGCCGACGCTGAAGGGTCTGCTCGATGATTACTCGACGCTGAACCCGACGCTTTCCAAGAACGTGCTGACGCGCTTTGCCAAGATCGTCGAGGTGCCGCAAGGCCGCTTCTACTCGAAGATTAAGCTGAACACGGGCGACGGTGACCAGTTCGGTTACGCCAAGGATGCTGAGGGCAAGGCTCTGAACTTCCTCGTGGTGGAGAAATCTGCCGTGATCAAGTTCGACAAGCATGTTGCCGGCCGCGTGTTTAGCCCCGACGAGCTTGAGAACTTGGACTCCTACATGCGCAAGTACCGCAAGTACGGCATCGTCGAGCTGCTCGACAACAAGCTGGACGGCGTGTTCGCAAGTGTTGGTGCTTAAGGATGGCGCACCAGTGCAGCCGTCCGGTCATCTGCTCGGGCACGTGCTCGGTGGGCGCGGTTGACTACATCTTCTACCAGGACGAATTTGGTGGCGAGATGGGCGCGGAGGAGTTCGCGCGCATCTTGCCGCAGGCTGAGCGCCACGTGAAGTGGATGGCGGGCAACCCCGACCTTTCGGGTGCTCCCGCCGACGTCGTGATCTGCTGGAAGCGTGCCATCTGCGCTGCCGCCGAGGCGTTCTATGAGTGGGACGAGGACCGCAAGGGTGCTATCTCGCTGGGCGATTACAAGGTGAGCCGCTACCTGGAGGACCGCGAGACGACCTCGCGCGAGGAGGCAAGTGCCGCCGCCACGCGTGAGCTCTTTGGTACCGGCTGCCTGTTTGGAGGTCTGGGCTGATGGCGTTTATGGGTTTGAGTCCGATTCCGCGCTCGATGCTGCGTGACTGCGTCGTGGTGCGCGTGCCCGATGGCGAGGGCGGCTTTAAGGGCGGCCGCCCGCTGGGCTGCGTGCGCGTGCAGACCGTGGACGTGGTGAGTGAGGATGGCCACCGTTCGAGTACAGGCGGCGGGCTGATGTATGTGGATCGCGTCAATAGCGTAGGCGCGTTTGAGATTCCCGTCGGGAGCCGCGTCGAGTGCCGCGGCATGGATTATCTGGTGCGCGAGTGCCGACGCTTTGAGGATAGCGATGGGACCTGCCACCACTGGGAGCTGACCTTATCGTGAGCGTTATGGATGTCGTGGCCTCCATGCTGGGGGCCGCGGATATTAAAGACGTGTTTACCGCGGCGCCTGCTCGCAGGACCTGCGCGACGCCAATCGTTGTGCAGGCTGCTGAGTTTGAGCAGATTGCCGAGGGCAAACACGCGGGTCGCTGGACGGCTTTGGTGCCGGTGCTGGTGGTTGCCGAGGGCGCCATGGAGGGATACCACCGCGCTCGCCTATGTTCACGCGCTCTGAACGAGCAGGACTGGCACGGGTTGGATGCTGAGGATGTAGACGTGCTGGGCGTGGTCGCCGGGATGCCCTCGTATAGGGGCACCGACAGCGGCGGGTACTTTATCTGGCGTGTCGATGCCCGCCTGACCTGCGAAACGGTGTGAGGTGGCATGTGAAGTCAATTATCTTTCGCGGGCATGACTTTGGCGAGATTTGCACCGCAAAGACGGTGCTTCCACCCTCGATCTGCTCCATTCCGAAAACCAGAACGATACCAGGGCGCCCCGGCGCCCTTTTAGTTAGCGGGCAGATGCAGCCAACTGAGATCAAGGTGCGGCTGATGCTGCGAAGTGACCGCCGCATGGATGCGGCTGAACTGAGCAGGACGCGCCATATGCTGGCCGCTTGGCTTGTAGAGGCGGGGAGCCTCGTGCTACCCGAGGAACCCGATCTGACCTACCGCGATTGCATAGTAACCGAGGGCGTTGCCTGGGACGAGCTGATGGAAGACGGTGCCTGCACGGTGACCTTCACGGTGCACGACCCGGTGGCCTACGGGCCGCTTCGCAGCGTGCGCGACCTCTCGTTTACGGTCGGCGGCACCTGGCCGACGAGCCCGGTGGTGACGGTGGAGGCTGTTGCGAGCAAGACGTTCTCGATCTCCCTGGATGGGGATGCCATTCTGACCTTCTTGGATCCGACCAGAAACGGGGACATCGTCGTCTTCGATTCCGTTACCGGCAGGGTGACTGTGAACGGTGAGGTGGCTGACGCGAGGATGTCGCTCACGAGCAGCTTCTTTAGGATGTCGCCTGGCGAGCATGCCCTGAGCCTTCGTGCCTGCTCGCTTGTGAGCTGTGAGTTCCATGAGAGGTGGCTGTAATGCCGACGCTCTTTTGGTTTGACCGAGATGACAGACGTCTCGGGCTGCTGCATCCCCTAGGTGCTGTGGTCCATACTGAGGCGCTGCTGGAAGACGACACCATAGAGTTCTGGTGTGAGGAGATGCCAGAAAAATACGACCGAATCCTGTGGCGCGATCCGCAGGACGGGCGCTGGCGCGAGCACGTGGTGGTGAGCGTTGTCGAGGACATGGGCATTGCCGGCGCCAAGGTTATTGCGCGCACGAGCCTGTGCGACTTTAAGGCCGCATACATCGAGGAGTTGCGCTTTGAGCAGGCCAAGGCCTACAACGCCGTGCCCGATGTATTGGGCGAGCTTTACCCTGAACGCTGGGGCGCTATTGTCGCGCAGGACAGCGGACTCATGACCGGCCTGATCTATCACATGAATGCGCTTGACGCGCTCCATAAGCTGGAGATAGAGGGTGAGGTCGAATTTGAGCCAGTTATCACGGCGGATGCCAAGGGCGTGAGGTCCCGCCGCGTGCGCATGAAATCGGGCGGCATTGGAGACGACCGCGGCGTGCGGCTGGTATATGGCAAGAACTTGACCTGGTGTCGCAGGACCCTGCTCGACACCGAAGTGTTCACGGCACTCTACGGTTGGGGAATGGGCATGCCGCTTATCGATGACAACGGCGACTTCACTGGTGGCTACATGCGCCGCTTGACCATGGAGAACGCCACCGTGCCGGGGTCCGAAGGCACCTATAACTGCAAATACGTGGAGGACGGGGACGCCCTGGAGCGCTGGGGCATTAAGGTGGGCGATACAAGGGTCCATCGCTTTGGCGAGGTGTTCTACCCGGACGAGACGAACCCGAACCTGCTAAAGCGAAAAGCGGAAAACGCCCTGCAAAAGCTGACGCAGCCCCGCGTGGTCTATGAAGCAAACGCCTGCCTGGTAGCGGATGGCGAGCCGATTGGCTTGGGCGACCGAGTGCAAATCACCGACACCACAAAGTCGCCAGTGTGGGAGCTGAAGGCCCGTGTAATTCGCCGTGTGCGCACGATGGGCGTCGATGCGGTGGAGACGCTCGTGGACATGGGAACCGTGACATGGAGGACGAATGCCGAGCTGGAGGTGGCGCTGCACCCTGTGACAGGCACCGAAAATGCTGGGGTCCCGACCGTTACGAGTGGAGCGGAGCCCTTTGATGACACCTTTGGAGGAGTGCGGCCTACAGCATCTGAGCTGGGAGCTTGATGAGGAATGTACCGGCTGCGAGCTGGTGGCGAGCCCCGCCGACTGCAACGGGCGCGGCATTATCGTTGACGTAACCGAGGACGGGGTTCCCTACGACCTGACGAGGCACCGCGTGTACCTGATCTGGCGCCACCGCGTGACGCGTCGCCGCGGGTGCATCGAGATGTTCACCCCCGATGCCGAGAAGTCGCGCCGCGCCGTGTACTGGTCGAAGGCTATGTCGCGCGCCGAGGGCACAGTGGAGTGCCAGCTGATGCTGAACTTTGCTGACGGCGGGACGCTAACGAGCCGCACCTTCTTGGTCCGCGTGCAGGAGGACCTGGGTGCCTATGCCGACCCCGGAGACGGGTACACCCTGTTTGTCGAGGCGATTCGTCGTTACGAGGATGCGGCCGGCGAGATGCTGGGGCTTGCCGACGAGCTGCGCAAGGAGGCCGCGGCAGGAGGGCTTTCGGGGCCGCCCGGTGAGCCGGGTATCGACGGCAAGCAGGGGCCGCAGGGAGAGCCCGGGCCCCAGGGGCCGGCTGGATTTACGCCGCTTGTTGATATCGCGATTGACGCCGAGGGCACGGCGACCCTGACGGTGACCGATGCGAACGGCTCGAAAAGCGCCACGATGCTGCGCGGCTTGCGCGGCGAAAAGGGCGATCGCGGCGAGCCGGGCGAGGTGGGACCGGAAGGCCCCATGGGGCCTAAGGGCGACCGCGGCGAAAAGGGTGCGACCGGCAAAGACGGGCGCACGCCGCAGCTGGCACGCGAGTCGACCGAAAAGTTCAGCTTCGACGCGACAGGGAAGGCGACCTTTAAAACTAAGTCGAGACAGTATTTTGTCGGTGATTGGATTATCGACCGATATCGCAATGTCGCCGAAGTGACGCAGGTCATTGAGGAGTCTCCTGGTTGGCGCACCATTGAGATGACGCTCATCGGCGCGTTTCGCGGGCTGGGCATTGCGGTGTGCAGGGGGCTCGATGAGACGGTAGGAACGACCGCCAAGGGCTATATCCCTGTCGAGGGGCTATTTGTTCGCGAGGGCGATTACGTGTTTTCCCTGGATACGGGATGCATCGGTGTCGTAGTCGAGGAAGGCCCCATGGTCGACGGCAAGAGCCAGCTGGCGCAGCTGAAGGTCGTGGCAAAGTTCGGCGGCTCCGTTACCGGTGACTTTGCGACCAAGGACTACGTGGACAAGAAATTCAACTCGATAACCGATCTGGGCACCAAGGAGTTTTAAATGGCCGAACTGAAGGAATTCGCTCTGCAGCAGATGAGCTGGGAGCTTTGCGGCGACTGCACGGGCGGCGAGCTGATCGCCTCGCCGGCCGACTATAAGGGGCGCGGCGTTGCAGTGGATATCACCTTGTGCGCAGAGCCGCTGGATGTGAGTGAGCACCATGTTTATCTGCTGTGGCGTCACCGCCAGGCCCGCAAACGCGGCTGCGAGGAGCTCTTTAGCATGGATGCCGCGGCGGGCCGCAAGGCGATCTACTGGCCGCGCGCCATGGCGAATTTCGAGGGTGTCGTTGAGTGCCAGCTGGTGCTGTCGTATGCCCAGGGCGGGACCATCACGAGCCGCACGTTCCTTGTCCGCGTTCAGGAGGACCTTGTCGCGGGCGTGGATGCCGGCGACGGCTTTACGCTGTTCGTCGATATGGTAAAGCGCTATGAGGATGCCACCGGGGAGCTTCTGCAGGTGGCCGAGCAGTTGCGTCGCGACGCTGCCGAGGGCAACTTTAACGGGCGGCCGGGAGAGACGGGTCCCGCCGGCGAACAGGGTCCTCCGGGCAGGGACGGCGTGAGCCCTGTGGTGACCATCGAGGATGGTGGCGAGGGCGCCCCGGTTATCAAGGTTGAGACGGCTGCGGGCGTGCAGTCTGCGACGGTGCTGCGCGGGCCCAAGGGCGAAAAGGGCGAACGCGGCGAAAAGGGCGATAAGGGGGAGCGCGGAGAAAAAGGCGATCAGGGCGAGAAGGGCGATCCCGGAGCCAAGGGTGAGAAGGGCGATACCGGTCCCCAGGGAGAGCACGGCTTTGACATTATCCATTCCTGGGACGGGACCACGTTGAATGTAACGAGCGCAAGTGGTTCCAGCGGAGTCGACCTGCGTGGCCCCGCGGGCCCGGCTGGCCTAGATGGCAATGACGGGACGAGTGTCACCCATGAATGGGATGGGACCATCCTGCGCGTGACGAGCGCAAGCGGAACCAGTGAGGCAGACCTTCAAGGAAAACGCGCGCCGAATATCGTAAACATGGGCGAATCAGGCCTGGAATTCTCGAAGCGAACGGTGACGTTTAGAGAAGAAAAAGGACTTATTACAACAGGTGACATTCTCCACGATGGCTCCGGGCGTTTCGCGGTGGTAAGAAACGTTGAATATAGTCCAGGATCGTCTTATGACATGGTGACAGTTGACCTGGTGGCTGACTCACGTAGTAAAGTCCACTTTATCGAAGGGATCCCCATGGAGGCGGGCGAGGAGTATGAGGCGACCGTCGATGGCTATTTCGTTAAGCTCTACGACCGTGTGATTATGTGGTCTTCGGGCTGCATCTGCTCTGTCATAAGCATTGATAATCCGGATGCATATAGTAAAAGGTGCGTGCTGCAGTGCTTTGCAAGGCTCGGCTCCAAACCGCCCAACCTTTCTGGTTATGCGACCGTAGATTATGTCAACCGAAGGATTGCCGAAATTCAGAGTGGGGCGACTTCCTGATGGCGATCGGAAGGATTTACACCCGAATTCTGTTCGATATTGCTAACGCAATTCGTGAGCAAAACGGGACTGAGAAGCTCATTAAACCCATCGATTTCGCCAAAGAGGTTAGGGCGCTTAACGGTATCAAGAGCGGCAGCGGTTATAAAATGCCGTTTCATGGTGAGTCCCACGGATATCTTCAGCCGACGGTATTTGAGGACCTCGCGAATGCTATTCGCGAGCAGAACGGCGAGACTGTGCGCTATAAGCCCGGTGACATGGCGGCGGCGATTCTGGCGCTATCCTGGGCGAATCCCGAGTCGCCCCGAGCCGTGCTGTTCGAGGACGGGTGTCTTTGGCTGGGGCGATTTGACTCTGTGCCCAAAAACCATGGCACGAGCAAGGGCAGCTGGCCGGTGCAGACGGGAGGCTATGAGAGTTACCGCGACCGTCCGTGGTATGGCGTTCGTAAATCTATGAAATATGTCGTAATTGACGCGACGTTTAAGCGGACGGGCGTGACCAGCATCCGCAACCTCTTTGAGGCTATGTATGCGGTCGAGCGAATCTATGGATTTGAGAACCTGAGCGAGATTACGGACTTCACGAGCGCATTTAGCGGCTGCAACAGTCTGGAATCTATTTTTGCGACAACATTTGACTCGAGTAAGATTCTTTCTGCCTCGGGCGCCTTTAACGGATGCTACCGCCTTGTGGGAGAGCGCGGATATGCCGCTTCGTCAACCGATGGCATAGCCGTTCTCAATTACGGGGACAAAGGGGTCCTTTGCCATTCGGAGGAGAATGACCCGCGTTTTTGGGTGTGGGGTGCGCTGTACGAGGACGGTGGTGTCGAGATTGGGAATGATGAGCCGATCGAGGGCGCCCGTAAGATCACGGAAAAGCGGCGCATATGCGCGCAGGCTCGGTATACCACTGGAAGCGCGTTACCCTGGGGCCTGGGGGCAAGGAACGTGAAAAGCGTGACGATCGCTCAGCTCACAATGCCGGAGGATTTGGTCTGGAATACGGACTACTGGTTCTACGGATGCTATAACGCCACGTCCATGAGCGGCCTGGGCAATCTGCGGCGCGTCGGAAGCATGCGATATACCTTCTATAACTGCCAAATGATGCAGAAGCTAGACCTGAGGGGCTTGGCCTCCGCATATCTGGCCAGTTTGTTTTACACCTTTAACACCTGTCCGATGCTGGAAACGATTACCGTTGATCGGAATTGGGCGCTTCCGTCGGGAATCTCCTGGGCGAGCGTTCCGGGGTCCCAGACGTTCGGCGGCTGCAGCAAGCTGGTCGGCGGTGCCGGTACCGCATGGAGTAGCAGCAAGGTGACGGGCGCCATGGCCGTCATTGATACCGCCGCGGTACACGGGTATCTGACGGCGGGCTAGGCATGAAAAAGGCCCCGTCCTTATGGGCGGGGCCGGTTGGCTACCAGGAAATTGTCCATTGCCCACTGGAGTGGACGATGAAGAACGATTGAGGCTGATTCCAGATAACTGTTCCCGTGTAGTTGCCAATCTCATTGACTAGGAGATCGGACTTATCCATTCCAATGGCTTTTACAACAAAGTTACTCTCGCCATTATTGACAATGCTGACTTTGGACAAAGAGCTTTCATCGATATAAACAACGTTATCGCCCCATAATTGGGCACCGTTATCGAGCTTCTGCATCGATGACATGGGGCGGAAGGTCACACTCCAGTTTCCGCTCGAGTGAATCGACAGCATCGTCGGCGTAGCGTAGTCCGTATAGTCGGTTACGACGCCATCGTACTGGCCAATCTCATTGATGAGCAAATCCACGTTTTCGCCAGACGCATCAACGGTGTGCACGGCAAAATTGCTGGAACCGCTGTTATGGATTTCCATGAGGCACGGAATGCCAGGTGAAGGGATATCGACTACGCCATCTCCGGTGCCCGTCATGGTGGCCTCGTCGAAGGTGCCTAGCTGCGCGAGAGTCGCTTCAGCGAAGCCCTTTGGTTGAGCTTGTGCGGTCGTCGACTGGCTCGAGCCTTGCTTGCTTGCCCACCAATCCTTGTAATCGACAGTCGTTTCTGCTGGATTGTACGAAAGGGTATCAGTAAACCGATTGAAGAAAGTGTTTTGGTCCTTCGTGTTTGTGTATTCGTTGTTAAACGACATCGAAAGGATAAAGCCTTTATCGGAATTTGGATCTTGCGTATATGCAACAAAGACGTTCATTTCCTCTGATTGATATGCGGCGTATTTGAGCTCGATTCCGTTTTTACTTTCGGAGTCATAATCCTCGCAAGTTCCTGAGGAAAAGAAATTATCCCAAGCAGTTTGTGCATCACAGGTTTGACCGTGGAGGGCAGTCTTGACACTTATGGTTCCCAGACGAGTCGAATCATCGCTAAAAGTCAAAAATAATTCACCCTCGGTCGACATTTCTTCTTCCCAGTCCTTGGGCACTGAAAAATAAACTCCTCCATAGGACTCATCTTCAGTGAAGCGACACGAAGAGAGGTACTTAGCGCCATCGACAGTACCCGATTCGCTGCTTGAGCCACTGCTTACAGTTGTGTTTCCGCAGCCAGGCAGCACGACAAGAGCTAGCAATACGCTCAACAAGCAGATTGTCATCCTTTTCATAACGAAGCATCCTTTTTCAGTTTCCTCCCGACATTGGGAAATGCTAACACTCCAATGACCTTTCATTCAGACCCCGGCTCTCTTTTCTCGTGAGCGGTTATTTGTGACCGTCCGCGATGATTGTCCTGATGAAAGACGTTAGGAGGTCGCTTGGAATCGATTGTTGTTGCTCTTATCGGCGGTGTCGTCACGCTCGTAGGCGTGCTGTGCTCCAACTCCCGTAACCGGGCGGTGATGGAGATCAAGATCGATTTGCTCTCGAAGCGTGTCGAGAAGCACAACAACCTAATTGAGCGCACCTACAGGCTTGAGCAGGACGTGGCAGTTATGAAGCACGACGTTAAGTCCCTGAGCGAAAGGACGGAGTAGATGGAACAGTTTTTGAAGTCGAACGAATGGCAGTGGCGTTTGGCCCGCACCATCGTCCAGGGCATCTTGGGCGTGATCGTCGCCAACATCGACCTGATCTTTGGCCAAGTTGTTTTGGACCCTGCCTGGCGAGCCTTGGTCGTGGCCCTTGTCATGGCCGTGCTCTCGCCGGTGATGGCCGAACTTGACTCGGGCGGTACGGCCTAGGAGGTGATCCAGTCTGTCCCAGGGGCGTCATGGCTTACGGCCATGGCGCCTTTGTTGTAAGGAGGTCTATGAAGAACAAGAAGTTGACTGTATGGCTTGCCGTGTTGGCTGTTGCCATGGCGCTTGCCACGCCGGCGCAAGCATACGAGAGTCGCGAGGCGATCGTATCTCAGGGACATGGTGCCTGCTCGCCGACATTTTTGGCGGTCCATGAGACGGGGAACGCCGGTGCGAGCGCGGCTAATCATGTGACTTACTGGCGGCGCACCGCGAGCTGGGTGTGCATGACGCACTATGTTATGGAGTTGGACGGCAGCGCGGTTTACCACACACAGCCGGATAACACGGTGGCCTGGCATGTGGGCAACGGCAACTCGCGCTGCGTGGGTATTGAACTCACGCATGCCACCGATCGCCGAACCTTTGAGCGCCAGTGGGACGAGGCCGTTGCCTGGTGTGCCGACTATCTGCACGGGCGTGGTTGGGGTATCGGACAGCTGGTCTCGCATCAAGACTGCTCTCGTCGCTGGGGCGGGTCGGATCATACGGACCCTGACGGGTACTTTGCGGTCTATGGGCGCTCATGGGAACAGTTCAAGACTGCGGTGGCGGGACGCATGAATGCCCAGGCGACTGGCGGCCATGATTCCGGCTTTGCGGGTGGGACATATCGATGCACGGTGCACGCACTGAACTTGCGCACGGCTCCGAGCCTGAGCGGACGCGTGACTGGCACGCTGCGTGAGGGCGAGACCGTGTTGCTTGACTCTTGGTACACGACCGCTGATGGATGGATCTGGGGGCGCCTGCACCGGGGCGGAACTACACTCTATGCTGCTGTGGGAAAACCCACGGGCAAGCCTGAGGCCAACGACTATCTGGTTTTGGCCGGGGACGGCGTCGCGAGCTATGACGTGGACGCTTTGGCGCGCGCCGTGATCCGCGGGGAATATGGCACCGGGGCCGCGCGCCGGAATGCCCTGGGGGATCGTTATGAAGTAGTGCAGCGGCGTGTGAACCAGATGCTGAGCTAGACGATCTGCCGGCATGGGGATAGATCGCCCGTGCACGAGCTTTTCAATGGCAAAACGCGCCCTGGGCCCTTAAAAAGCCCAAGGACGCGTTTTTGCTGTTGGAAAGTCCCAACGCCCTTACTTATATAAAGTGAAAATGGCCTACTCCACGGGCGGCTCGCTCATAGCACTTCTGTAAGCTATCGTGAGTTCGAGCTCCTCCCGGCAGCGCTGGAGCTCAGGCAGGCTTAGAGTTTCAAGTTGCGCTTTCCAACTCGCCACGTTCATGGCGTCGGTTGCATTTTGAAGCTGCTCGACCGCCTCGGTACTCTCCTGCTTGAACGTAGACGCGTTGAGTTTAGGTACGCTCTTCTGCGCGTCTTTTTGGTGCAGGTTTAGGAACCCCAGAGCGCTATGGGCTATGCTGGCCAGATCGTGTTCCGTGAGCGCATTGGCGGCATAGCTTATTGCCGAGCGGTTATAGCGCTCTCGTGCCAACTCGAGCTCGCGTGCAGCTTCCTCCGGCGTCCTTGCTGAGCCGGTGGTGAGAAGCGCAAATACCCGTCTGGCTATGAGGCGACTTTCCGGTCTTTCGTTTTGTGCCTTGGTCGCCATCTTGAGACACCCCTCACAAAGTGCCGGGAATATCCCGTTGCGCACCGTTGCCCTGGTTGGGTTTCTGCGGGGGTTAAACCATCCTGTCACTGTTGCATAGTTGACGCAGGCTAGTTTGGCAACCTCGGCATAGCTCATGCCGCAGCGCTTGAGGGCCTCCTGAGGTGCCTTTGGGGGCAATATTGCAAGGGGGTGGCTGCTGTCGTATTCAAGCTCGTTGACGTCGGCGTAAAGCCTGAGTTGAGTCTCTATAAGCTCGAAGTTCCAGCTTTCCCATCGCATTACTTGCCTTCTTCACATCATCTTAATGGGTTGTTCGTAGCCCGTGGGCTCAGCTCCCACGGGCTATATTGTGCGGTTGTACAACAATTTAATGCGCATTAAATCGCCGAGCGGTGTGGACTATGCCGCGAAGTGCTTCCCTAGTGGTCTCACTTCTTGGGAGGGTGATTCGCGTCTTGTTGTGAACGAGGAGACCGAGGGTGCCCGGAGCGCGCCGGCGGTTAGATCTGCGGTCTTGCGCATGGCTTCGCTCGTTGTATCCGCATAGATATCGAGTGTGGTCTGGGCCTTGGCGTGACCCAGGATGGTCTGAACACTCTTGATATCTGCCCCCTCCGCGATGGCCATGGTCGCATAGGTATGGCGTAGGTCGTGGAACGTCGGCGTTTTGCCCATCGTGCCCCTGAGGCCCAGCGAGGATGCTACCGTTTTCCAGCCGTGCCAGACTTGATGAGGGTCTTCGTACGCTTTGGGCGACAGACTCGGCTTGCCCGTGACGTACATCGACTCCTTGAACGGAACGATCATGGTTTCGCACTCGTCTCGCATGATTTCCCTACGGCTGAGAAGGTGCTTCCTGAGGACTGCAGGAATGGGGATGGTTCGAAGCGGCTTTTTGCCCTTGGGCTCTTTTATATATGTCACGCCGTCGTCGCGGGCGACTGAGCGCATGACCGTGATGGTGTTGTCGTCAAAGTCGATATCGCTCCAACGTAGCGCACAGATCTCGCCCTCGCGCATGCCAGTGTAGAGTGCGAGGATGATGGACATGTTGACAGGAGACTCGTCGACCAAGTCGAGATATGAGGTGAGCTTTGAGCAGTCGCTCTTTTTGATCGCGTTTCGCTTGGTGGCGGGGACTTTTGGTCTGGACACGCTCGCGATGGGGTCATAAGGGAGCTGGCCGCGCTCGACGGCCTGTGCATAGGCTCCGTGTAGGACGTTGTATGCCTTCTGGATGGTGGCAGGGGACTTGCCAGCCTCGCGTAGCGAGATCATCCATTCCTCGACCTGTTTCGGCTCGAGGTCCCTGAAGGGCACTTTGCCGATGGGGTTGCGCTCGAGGTGTTTGAGCATATGTCGGTAGGTTGCCATGGTTGACCTTGCCCTCGCGCCTGTCTCTTGTAGGTTGTCGAGATACTTGCGGACGTATACCTCGACCGATTGATACGTTGAGACATCGAAGCCCTGATCGAGTGCCCATGCCTCCTCGAGTTCATTGCGCCATTCTTCGAGTGCGGCCTTGGCTTGGCGTTTCGATTGCCCGGGAAACGTCCTCTGCTTGGATCTCCATTCACCAGCATCGTCCTTGTAGCGGACTACTCCAATCCACTCATTGTTCCTTTTTCTGAGGTGACAGTTTGTAAAGCGAACGAATTCCATACCTGTTTTTTGCCTCTCTGCCTTGGTGCGGTTCGGAGGCCCCGGAGCCATAGATGGATAGCGAAAGGACGTCACTGCATAAAGCGAGAGCCTTGAAGGTTTACGCGATGCCGCCAAGGCATGCCGCCAAATCGCCGCCAAATGTGTTGGCCTATATGTTACCGAGCTTTGCTATACATTCTTGCCTTATGACAAAATTGCAGGTAAAGTGGTCTGTCGTTGTATCTAATTTCCAAGGGTTGCGTCATTTTCACGCGGGTTACTTCCCTGACACGGAAGAGGTCACAAGTTCAAATCTTGTAACGCCCACCAAATGTTCGCAGTCCAGAGGCTTTGCTTCTGGACTGTTTTGTTATAAACACACATAATATGCCGTCAAATTATCGACCTCGGTCGCTTTTTCACGTTGCATTTGCTGCCCAGCATAATTTGTCGTTATTGGCCTCTTGGTCTCGTGGGAGATGATTATTTTGATCATAACCGTGCACGTCGCCCGCGTTTCCATGGTTGACCCCCGCGCAATCTTTTATGGTGATCGGTTTTGGCGAGATTGCCTTCCAGGGAGGATTCGGAACGATTGAAGGCCGTACGTTCTTCGCGCGCTGGGCGGGCCTTGTCACAAAGGGGTGGGCTTTTGTGGTTATCGCCGGCGTGCTGCTCGATCCCTTTACAGCGGCTCTCGGCCGCATGATAGCTCGCGAAGAGAACTAATAGCCCCTCGCCTATCGAATGCCGGCGGACGGGGTGCCGGGGCTGTAGTCTTCCGAGCGTTTGCAGCCCCGTCGCTCCGTCCGCCGGCATTCGACCGCAACATGTTGGTCAAGCATAATCTTTTGGATTCTTTTCGCGTGAGCGGCTTGGTTTTGATAGGATTTGTCGGCGGCTTGACGAGGGGGTTTTATAACTGCCTTGCAGGTAGCCGCGTTGGTAACGTTTTACCGACTTGCCAAGAAACCCTCATAATTAATGTGTCTGTAAAATGACCAATTGCTTTGACCTGCTGAAACACTATATGTTGTGTTTGACCTAAAAAAAGAATACAGGATATAGAGGCGTCTTTGTCGTATGATAGATAGCGGACAGAGAACGAAGACCTTGTTCGTCCCATTTGGACACGCCTTTGAGCCGCTTGATCGGCCGCGAGGATTGTCCGCATGAGGACCTATGGTTTATCGAGAACACAGATTGCGCGACGGCGCCGCAAGACAGGGACAAGCCCTGCCAGGCATCGTTTGGCTCTGAAGCGCAATGGGATTACGACGCGAAAGAGGCAAGAGGATGAAGATCATCAAGCGCAGCGGCACCGAGGTTGCCTTTGACATCGATAAGATCGTCAATGCGATTCGCGCCGCCAACTTGGAGGTCGAGGAGGGCTCTCGTCTTACCGACCGCCAGGTGATCTACGCGGCGCAAAACGTCGCCGAGGCATGTGAGAAGGCCGGCCATACCGTATCGGTCGAGGAGATCCAGGATCTGGTCGAGGACGAGATCATGCGTCTCGACTGCTACGAGGTCGCTCGCCGCTACATCATCTATCGTTATGTTCAGAGCCTGAAGCGCCAAAAGAACACGACCGACGACAAGATCCTGTCGCTGATCGAGTGCAATAACGAAGAAGTTAAGCAGGAGAACTCCAATAAGAATCCGACCGTCAATTCCGTTCAGCGCGACTATATGGCCGGCGAGATTTCCAAGGACCTGACCCAACGCGTGCTGCTGCCCCAGGAGATCGTGGATGCCCATAATGAGGGCCTGATCCATTTCCACGATTCGGATTACTTTGCCCAGCACATGCACAACTGCGATCTGGTGAACCTGGAGGACATGCTCCAGAACGGCACCGTTATCTCGGGCACGCTGATCGAGAAGCCGCACAGCTTCTCGACCGCCTGCAACATCGCGACGCAGATTATCGCCCAGGTTGCTTCCTCCCAGTACGGCGGTCAGTCTATTTCGCTGACCCATCTCGCCCCGTTCGTTGAGGTGAGCCGTCAAAAGATTCGCGGCGAGGTTGCTCGCGAGCTTGAGGAGCTCGGTGTTTCGGCATCTGCCGAGAAGGTTCGCGAGGTCGTTGAGGAACGCCTGCGCGATGAGATTCGTCGCGGCGTCCAGACGATTCAGTATCAGGTCGTGACCCTTATGACCACGAATGGCCAGGCGCCGTTCGTGACGGTCTTTATGTATCTCAATGAGGCCCGTACGCCCCAGGAGAAGCACGACCTTGCCATGATTGTGGAGGAGACGCTTCGTCAACGCTATGAGGGCGTTAAGAACGAAGCCGGCGTGTGGATCACCCCGGCGTTCCCCAAGCTCATCTACGTGCTCGAGGACGATAACATCCGCGAGGATTCGCCGTACTTCTATCTGACCAAGCTCGCCGCCAAGTGCACCGCCAAGCGCATGGTGCCCGACTACATCTCCGAGAAGAAGATGCGCGAGCTCAAGCTGTCTAAGGGCGAGACCGCCGGCAACGGCGATTGCTATACCTGCATGGGTTGCCGCAGTTTCCTGACGCCCGACCGTTCGGGCAACGGCTTTAACAATGTCGCCAACGCTCTGAACTATGACCCGACCAAGCCTAAGTACTATGGTCGCTTTAACCAGGGTGTTGTGACCATCAACCTGCCCGATGTTGCGCTGAGCTCGCATCAGGACATGGACAAGTTCTGGAAGATCTTCGATGAGCGTCTTGAGCTGTGCCACCGTGCCCTGCTGTGCCGTCATGAGCGCCTGATGGGCACGCTTTCGGATGCTGCGCCGATTCTTTGGCAGTACGGTGCCTTGGCGCGCCTTAAGAAGGGCGAGACGATCGACAAGCTGCTCGTGGGCGGTTATTCCACCATTAGCCTGGGTTACGCCGGTCTGTATGAGTGCGTCAAGTACATGACGGGCCACAGCCACACCGAGAAGGAGGGCACGCCGTTTGCCATGGCCGTCATGCAGCACATGAACGACAAGTGCGCCGAGTGGAAGGCCGAAAGCGATATCGACTTCTCGCTGTACGGCACCCCGCTTGAGTCGACGACCTACAAGTTCGCCAAGTGCCTGCAGCGCCGTTTCGGCATTATCCCGGGCGTGACGGACAAGGGCTACATTACTAACAGCTATCACGTCCACGTGTCCGAGGAGATCGATGCCTTCGACAAGCTTAAGTTTGAGGGCATGTTCCAGCAGCTTTCGCCGGGCGGTGCTATCTCCTACGTTGAGGTTCCCAACATGCAGGACAACCTCAAGGCGGTCATTCGCGTAATGCAGTACATCTACGACAACATCATGTACGCTGAGCTCAACACCAAGAGCGATTACTGCCAGGTGTGCGGCTATGACGGCGAGATTCGCATTGTCGAGGACGATGGCAAACTGGTGTGGGAGTGCCCCAATTGCGGCAATCGTGACCAGGAGAAGATGAATGTCGCCCGTCGCACGTGCGGCTACATCGGTACCCAGTTCTGGAACCAGGGTCGAACCGAGGAGATCCGCGACCGCGTGCTGCATCTCTAATAACCATCCCAGGCTGCCCCGTAGCGAGGCCCCGGACCTTTACTCGCTATTTCGGACAGTCCTGGCTCACGACGGAGGCGCCACTGGCGCCTCCTGTTCGTGCGGAACTCATATCGAGCAAAGGTCCGGGGCCTCGCTACGGGGCAGCCAAGTTGATGTAGCTGAGATGCAGTATGCGGTCTGCTCACTCCTCGAAGTTCTTGGCGGAAATAATTCGAGCTGCAGCTGCGATTTACTTGCTATGGCGGTTGAGCCGCGACCCAGTTTTTATTGGACCTCGAACCCTATGCTCGATGTTCGCTTCGTTCACCGAGTGTCGCTCGCGAGGGGTCTGGAGCATATCGTCCCGCCCGCAGTTTCGCAGGCCGAAGGCCGAGAATGTTTGAGGACGGGATGATATGCTCCAGACCCCCAGGAAGGTTACCTATGAACTACGCGAACATTAAGTATTTCGACATTGCTGATGGAGAAGGCGTTCGTACTTCTCTGTTTGTGAGTGGGTGCCGTCGTGGGTGCAAGAATTGTTTTAACTCCGTCGCGTGGGACTTTGCCGCGGGTGAACCGTTCGATCGTGCCGTCGAGGACAAAATCATCGAGAGTCTTGATCATCCCTTTATTGATGGCCTGACGATTCTGGGCGGGGAGCCTATGGAACCCGAGAACCAGGCGGGGCTTGTTGATTTTATCGAACGCGTGCGTGCGACCTACCCTGTGGAGTCTGGGAAGACCATTTGGTGCTTTACCGGTGACGTGCTCGAGGAACTAATGCCGGGTGGCCGTCACCATACCGACGTGACGGACCGTATCCTTGCTTGCCTCGACATGCTGGTAGACGGTCCGTTCGTTCAAGATCTGTACGATATCTCGTTGCGCTTTAGGGGCTCGAGCAATCAGCGCGTGATCGACATGAACGCCACGCGCGCTCGTGCTGCGCGCGAGGGCGTTGCGCTTTGCGACGCTGTGGAGCTTTGGCGGGACGATCCGGTCTATTCGACCCATACTATGTAGCTGGAAGAGGTTGCGTGCCAGCGTGGTACCATAGCGCGAACGCGAAATCGAAAAAAGTGAGGCCCAGATGGTCGATCAGGAAAAAGTCGAGACTGCTATTAAGCTGCTGCTTGAAGGTATAGGCGAGGACCCAACTCGTGAGGGCCTGCTGGAGACCCCGGCACGCGTCGCCCGTATGTATGGCGAGATTGCCGGCGGTATGGGCCGGAGTGCCGAGGAGCACCTGTCCAAAACCTTTGCCGTCGCTTCGAACGATTTGGTTATCGAGCGCGACATTACGTTTTACTCGCTGTGCGAGCACCATCTGCTGCCGTTTTATGGCAAGGCTGCGATCGGCTATATCCCTAACGGTCGCGTGGCGGGTCTGTCTAAGCTTGCTCGCACGGTTGAGGTCTATGCCCGTCGTCTGCAGCTGCAGGAGCAGCTGTGCGCGCAGGTTGCCGATGCCCTCATGGAATATCTTGCTCCCCAAGGGGCGATCGTGCTGATGGAAGCCGAGCATATGTGCATGACCATGCGCGGCGTTCAAAAGCCCGGTACCAAGACCGTAACGCTTGCTCGTCGCGGTGTCTTTGAGACCGATCCCGCGCTCGAGGAGCGATTCTTTAGGATGCTGGGCCGCTAACCATGAGAGTCGTCAACGACTTTACATCGAAGACCGATGAGGGGACGCCGCGTCGCGGCTTTATGGCTTCGGGCCTGACTCCCTTAGGCGCCATGCCTCGCATTGATTACATTTGTGCCAACGGGCTGTTCCGGCGGCACCTGGGCAACATTGCACAGTTGGAATCGGGGCGCATCTTTTGCCGCCACGGTATTGACCATCTGCTGGATGTCGCGCGCATTATGTGGATTAAGAATCTTGAGGAACAGCTCGAATTTGACCGCGAGGTCATCTACGCCACGGCACTTCTTCACGATATCGGCAAAGATGAACAGTATGAATCGGGTATATCCCATGATGTTGCAAGCGAGCGCGTCGCTGATGCGATTCTTGGCGGCATGCCCGATGACGTGGCATTTGATCCGGCCGATGCCGCGGCCATTAAGACGGCCATTTTAGGCCATAGAAAGCTGCGCGTGAACAGCCAACCGCTTGAGCGTCTGCTCTATGCAGCTGACAAGGCGTCGCGCGCCTGCTTTGCATGCCCCGCGCGCAATGCCTGCAACTGGAGCGATGATAAAAAGAACCTGTCGATTCGCGTGTAGTTGGTTTGCGCGGTCGGGGTTCTAAACGAAGGAGACGATCGCGATGAGTAACAAGAAACTGCCCGAGAATGCAACCAAGACTGAAGGCGCCGAGCTCGCCCGCCGTGGAAGGGGCGAAATATCCACCGCAACGGCGGTGCCCCACGTGAGCTATGACGATCTGCGCCATGCCGATCGCATCACCGTTGAAGGTCTTGAGGTCTTTGCCAACCACGGCGTGTATCCCGAGGAGAACGCCCTGGGCCAGAAGTTCATCGTGTCCTTGGTGCTCTATGCCGACCTGCGTGCAGCAGGGGAGCACGATAACCTGGATGCCTCGATTGACTACGGCTCGGTGTGCCACGATGTCGATGGCTATCTGCGCGAGCATACGTTTAAGCTCATCGAGGCCGCAGCCGAGGGCGTGTCCCAGATGCTGCTACGTCGTTACCCTCTGCTGCTCGGCGTGCGTGTTAAGCTCGATAAGCCTTGGGCGCCCGTCGGTCTTCCCCTGGCAAGCTGCGGTGTCGAGATCGAGCGCGTGCGCTAACCGGTTCTAATACGTCTCTATGGGTGGCTGCTTGAGTCGCTGCGACAGAGCTCTATTGTTGGGGCAGTACGTGTCGAGCAGGGCGTGAAACCGCTGATTGTGGCTTGGCTCGAGCAAGTGGACGAGCTCGTGGGCGACAACCATGTCAAGGCACTCGACGGGGTAGGCGGCAAGCTCGCGTGCGATGCGAATGGCGCCGGTTTTGGGCGTACACGAGCCCCAGCGCGTTTTCATGCTGCGCACGGAAACGCGGGAAGCGGCGATACCCATTGCGATTTCGTATGTGCGCACCATATCGCGCAGCGCCGTGGTGACCTCGGATGTATAGAGCTGGTCGATGCGGGCTTGGAGCTCATCGGGCGTTAGGCCGTCGAGGGCCGTGCGCTGCTTTGCCTGCGCGCGCCCACTTGGCTCGTCGGTACCCATAAAACTTGCGAAGGTGGCCTGTTTGGGTCGCGGTGCGGGTGATGCAAAGTTGTGATCGAGCGCATCTTGTACCGTGATGGGCTTGCCCCAAAGCGCAATGATGGACGAGGGGCTGAGCGGCTCTTGCGCCGTCGCCTGACGTTGCTCGCGCTGGGCAAGTCGGCTGATAATCCAGGCGCTGTTGCGCTTCACAAATGCTTCGATACGCTCGCGGGTGGCACCGAGCGGTGCGCTTGCGTGGACCTCACCGCTCGATGTGACGCGTAGGTTGAAGTTCTTGACACGCTTTTTGGTAACGACGACGGGGATGGGCATCCCATCCGGTCGGGATACGGAAATCGTAAACTGCTGCGTCAAAAGCGGTCCTTCAGATTGGGGACGGGCCGGCATGTCGACCGTTCGGCATGCCGGCCCGATCAAGGGATGTGAAATTAATAACGCTCAAAGAAGGCAAGCGCGTTGTCGCTGCAGAGCTTTTGCATCACGGTCTTGCCAAAATGCTTGGAGAGCATGTTCTGGAACTCGGGCATCTTGCTGGCATCGGAGAGGAAAGCGGGCACCGTGGCGCCGTCCCAGTCGCCGCCGAGCGCGATGACGTCCTCGCCGCCCAGGTCGAGCCAGTGCTCGATATGTGCCGCCAGCTGATCGAAGGTGACGTCTGCGGCGGTCTTGTCGGTTGCGTCGTTGGAAAGGAACTCGCTGCAGTAGTTGAGGCCGACGATGCCACCCATGTCGCGAATGGTGCGGAACTGGTCGTCGGTAAGATTGCGTTTGGCGCCGCAAACCGCACGGGAGTTGGAGTGGCTGGCGACGAAGGGACGCGTGGCGCGGACGGCGACCTCGTCAAAGCACTCATCGTTGAGATGTGAGACGTCAAGCACCATGCCGGCGTGCTCCATCTGCGTAAGTGCCTCGATGCCGGCGGCGGTGAGGCCGGCGTGGGTATCGTGTCCGCTCGCGAGCGGCCCCTGCGCGTTCCAGCTGAGTGACGACATGAGTACGCCCAAGCTCTTGAGCACCTCGATCAGCGCGGGGTCCTCGGCAAAGAACGTGGCGTTTTCGATGGTGTGGATGCAGGCGACCTTGCCGTCCTTGAGCGCAGGGCGAATGTCAGCGGCGCTGCGTACGTTGACCATGCGATCGTGGTTGAGCATGGCCTGGCCGCTCATATGCGCCATGATCTGCGCCTGGAAGCGCGCGGCGTGGGCGGAGGGAATCTCGTCGGGGACAAACGTGGCGAAGCACTGTGCCCACGGTGTGTTGCCGATCTTTGCGAGCGAGATGGCGCAGGCGTTGCCCTCGATGAGGTCGAAATCTTGCGGATGCGTCTCGTCGCCGGGGAAATAACCGTCGGTTCCGGCGGTAAAGCGCAGGTCGAGATCGAGCGTGGCCCAGCCGATGCGGTCGGCGGTGTCGCAGTGCAAGTCAAATACGGGATATGCCATGGTTCCTCCGGTTGCAGCGTTTCTTTGCAAACTGTCTTCGAATTGTATGACTAGGGTATAGTTAGCGCCATACGTTCATGGCGGCCCGCGTTGTGTGCCGCCCTTATCACGGAGGTTTCCATGTCCAACCAGGGCAAGAAGGTCAAGACTCATTATCGCGGCACGCTCGACGATGGCACGCAGTTCGATAGCTCCTACGATCGCGGCGAGCCGCTGGAGTTCACCTGCGGTGCCGGTCAGATGATCAAGGGCTTCGATGCCGCTGTTGTCGACATGCAGGTGGGCGAGAAGAAGTCCGTGCACATTCCTGCTGCCGATGCCTACGGCGAGCACAATCCCGAGATGGTTATCACCTTCCCGGCCGAGCAGGTTCCCAACATCGAGCAGATCGAGAAGGGCATGAAGCTCTTCCTGTCCACGCCGAGCGGCATGCCTGTCCCTGCCGTTGTCATCGATGTGACGCCCGAGGCCGTGACGCTCGATGCTAACCACGAGCTGGCCGGCAAGGATCTCAACTTTGATATCGAGCTCGTCGAGGTCGAGGATTAGAGTATGCCTGAACGCTTGGTTTCGACGACATGCTTGGGAAATCTCAACGATCCGTCCTATGAACTCCTGCTTCGTCGGGAGCTGGGTGGCATCTTTGAAGTTGACGAGCTGCTGCTCGATTGGGACCAGGCTGATGTATGCGCGTTTGCGGGCGTGACGGAGCTGGGGCGCACGGTCGATGTTCGGCTGGATACTGCCGACGGCAGTCGTCTTGCCGACGGCGACGTGCTCGCCATCGACCGTTCGGGCATGGTGCCCGTGGCGGTTGTCGTGCGCCTGCGCAGCGCCGAGGTCTATTTGGTCGAAGTCGACCGCATGGATCCGATTGCGCTCGCGCATGCGTGCTGGGAGATCGGCAACATGCATGCGCCGCTTTTCCGAGGCGATTCGGACGAGCATACCGTGCGCATGTATACGCCGGTGCAGCCTGTTTTGGGCCGCATGCTCCGGGGCGTCGAGGGTGTTATGCTTTCGGTGGTTAGCCGTGAACTCGATACGGACCGGCGCTTTGCGTCGAGTGCGGCGGAGGTCGTCGTGAGTATGGCTCCCGACTTTACGATCGTAAAAAAGGCGCGCGGTTAACGTGCGTATGAGCAAGACGGACTTTGAGAGGCAGCTATTCAAAGTCCGTCTTGCTGTTGATGAGGTGCTGTGGGGGAAAGCATATGGGTCTTGAGGGAATCAAGCTGATTGCATGCGATTTGGACGGCACGTTGCTGCATCCGGGGGAGTGCGAGCCGCGTTCCGAGGCCTTTGAGCTCATCGATGAGCTGCATCGTCGTGGCATCGTGTTTATGCCGGCGAGCGGCCGTCAATATGCGAGCTTGCGCTATCTGTTTGCCCCGGTGGCCGATGAGCTCGCCTATGTATGCGAAAACGGAGCCCTCGTGATGAGCGAGGGGCGTGCCGTTGTCAAGCGTTCCATGGAGCGTAACCTTGCTATGGATATCGCGAATGCCGTGGTTGCGTATCCCCATGCCGACGTGACCCTTTCCTGCGAGGGGCACCTCTACACCATAAGCGGCAACGATGCATTCGTCGACCATTTGCGCTACGAGGTCCATTGCGATGTGGCGGTGGTCGACCGTCCCGAGGACATCGACGAGGACGTCATTAAGATCGCGTTTCAAACGCCCGAGACAGAGCAGCCGGCGGCGCTGGAGTATTTCGTCCGTCGCTTTGGCGACCGGGTCGATGTGATGACGTCGGGAACCGAATGGACCGACTTTATCGGCTTTGATTCGGGCAAGGGGTCCGCGCTTGCCGATTATGGTCGTGCGCTGGGGATCTCACCTAACGAAATGATGGCGTTTGGCGATAATGAAAACGACCGCGACATGCTCAACGTGGTGGGCCATCCCTATCTGATGGAGAGCTGCAATCCCAGCATGCGCGGTATCAACGACCGCGTCCGTTACGTGCGCACGGTCGAAGAAGAGCTGCGTCGCCTACTTGCTGAGTAGACATTTGGGACATGCCTGGAAATCTTCCTTTTGCCGCAATCGGTGAAAAGTTGATTTTAAGGCATGCCCCAAAATCTACCTACAGTTGGGGCAGAGGCCCTCGAAGATGGTGTAGTGCGAGCTGACGCTCCATCCGATTTGTTCGGATGCCCTGGCGTCGAGCTGGGTATTGAAGGGGAGCGGCACATCGATGACGCGGCCACACGAGGTGCAGATGATATGCGCATGCGGCTCGATGGCACGATCGAAGCGGCTGCCGCCCGGCGTTTTAATCGAGAGAATCTCCCCGGCATCGGCCAAGAGATTGAGGTTGCGGTAGACCGTACCGCGGCTGATTTTGTCATCCTGTTCACGCACAGCGTTGTAGATCTCTTCGGCGGTGGGATGGTTGTAGCTTTGGCGCACGGCATCAAGAACTAGCTTTCGCTGCCTGGTATTCCTTCTTTGCACCGCCATGCGCCTCGCCTCTTTTCTATTAACGGTCGTAGGTAAATGATACCGTATTTAGCACACAATACTAATAATGAGGAGTGAAACCGTCTTCATTGGCAAGTGGGGCTCGGACCTGGGCGTCTACGAGGCGAAAACGCGTTCCCATGCGCTCGTAGGAGGCATGAAGCGCCTCGAGATGAGATAGGATGTTTGCCGGAGCTCCCTGTATCTCCATCTCGACTGAGCCGTCTTCCATGTTACGCACCCAGCCGGTGAGTGCGCGTGCCTGCGCGAGGTTGGTGTTGGTAAAGCGAAAACCAACGCCTTGGACCTGTCCCTCCCAGCGCAGGAAATAGCGCAGGGGAGTGTCTTGAGTGGCCTCGTCGCTTGCGAGCACAGTAAGCCTGCGGCGCAGCTCGAGCTCGACGCCAGAGGGCTTTTGGGGCTCGCGGCTGCCGCCGGCGACGCCCGAGAAAAGCTTGTCGAAAATACCCATCGCTAGGCCTGCTTGACAGAATCGGCGGGGAAGGTAATGCCGGTCTGTTGGCGCACGGCATCCATGATGCGCAGCGAGACAAGCGTGACATCGCGATAGTGGCCAAGCTCGTGACGTCCCGCCGGGGTCTCCCAAATCTCTTCCTTGACGTTATCGATGCCGCCGATGGCGGTGATAAAGTCTGCGAGTTCGTATTCCATGGTGTTGCTCGATTTGGGCAGGTCGAGCACGCGGCCGTTGTCGCTCTGTTCGCGCGGCGCCTCGGTCGCCGAGCCGCGTACGACATCGCCGCGATAGTCGATGCGGACGTTGCGGGGCGTGGACAGATGGTCAATCTGGATAGTGCCACGCTCGCCTTCGATCTGCGAGGGCAGTAGGTCATTCGTAATTTTGGAGTGCGCGAGCTCGACGGAGATACGGCCACCGCCGTAGCTGGCGAGGATGGAACCGCAGCCATCGATGGGGCCATGGGTGAGCTCCTGCGTGGTGGGGTCGAGCAGAGTAGCCATGCTCGTAAGGCCGGAGGGCATGCCGAAGATCTCGACCATGGGCTCGACGGTGTAGACGCCAATATCCATGAGGGAGCCCGAGGCCATGTGGCAGTCGAAGATGTTGGTGGCGCGTCCCGCGAGAACCTCGTTGTAGCGTGAAGAATACTTGCCAAAGCGCAGTGAGGCGCGGCGAATGGGCGCAATCTCGCCCAGGGCGTCCTCGATGGCGTGGAAAGCGGGGTCATGGAGCGGGCGCATGGCCTCGAGGGCTACGACGCCCGCCGCCTCGGCGGCGCGGAAGACTTCCAGCGCCTGCGCCTCGGTGGCGCAGAAGGGCTTCTCGACGATGACGTGCTTGCCGCTGGCGATGCAGGCAAGGGCCTGCTCGTAGTGAAGTGCGTTTGGGCTGCCGATATAGACGGCGTCGACGTCGGCGGCTGCTGCAAGCTCATCAAGTGAAGTAAAGTTTCGCTCGCCGCCGTGCTCGGCAGTAAAGGCGGCGCCGCGCTCGGCGTTGCGCGAGAGCGTGCCTACGAATACAGCCTGGTCGTTGGCATTGACGACCTGGATAAAGTCGTCGGTGATCATGGATGTGCCGATGGTCGCGATGCGCAGCATACGTCCCCCTTGCGTTGTTTTGGTCTACAGGATGAGTGTAGCGCGTGGGGATATAAAGCTGCGCGAAAACGCTATTACAGGTCGCTCTCGTTAAAGCCGGTGTCGATATCGAGGTTGGCTCCATCGGCCGCGGTGGTGGCGAGCTCGTCGCAGCGCTCGTTGAGCTCGTGGCCGGCATGCCCCTTGACCCAGATGAACTCCACCTTATGCTTGCTCTTTGCGGCAAGCAGGCGCTCCCACAGGTCGCGGTTCTTAACGGGCTGCTTGTTGGCAGTTTTCCACCCGCGCTTTTTCCAGCCGTCGATCCAGTGCCTGTTAAAGGCGTTGACGACGTACTGCGAGTCGGAGTGGACCTCGACCTCGCAGGGACGGTTGAGCGCCTCGAGCGCCACGATGACCGCCATGAGCTCCATGCGGTTGTTGGTGGTCTTGGCGTAGCCACGCGAAAGCTCGGAGGTGAAGGTCTTGCCGGCGGGGTTGGTGTATTTGAGCACGGCGCCGTAGCCACCGCGTCCCGGATTGGATCGAGCCGAGCCGTCGGTATAGATGATGACCTTCACAGACTTCCTTTCGTCGAGTTCCTCCCTTGCGGCTGTCTATTGTATCGCCGGTCCATCCTGTTTTATGCGAGGCGCGCCGCTCCACAAGGATGGTGGAGACGTTGTCGCCAAGAAAGATGGGCGACCTGAATTGTCAAGAGCTAGAGGGCTTTTAAATCTGCCATTTCTATCCCGTCCCCAAATGGTTGGTTTTCGTGGATGATGCGTTCGAGTTCGTCGAGGTATTGCCGCAGCAGGGGAGAGGGCTTGCGCTCATCGTGCATGATGTAGCCCACGCGCATCGTTGGAGCGTCTGCCAACGGGATCGATGCCATGCCCCATTGCATTTCATTGGAGAGGACACCGGTCGACAACGTGTAACCGTTCGACGTGATGAGCAGATTGGTGAGCGTGCCACGGTCGGAAACGCGGATGTTGCGGTCGCAGGGGATATAGCTAAACGGCTCCTCGGCGTAATAGAAGGAGTTTGAGGTCCCCTGCTCAAAGCTGTAGCGCGTATAGGGCGTAAGGTCGGCAAGCGATAGCTGGGGGCGGCGTGCGAGCGGATGGCGCTCGCTAACGAAGACGTGGACCGTTGCATCGAAGAGGGGATGGAAGCTTGCGCGGGCGTCGGCGAAGGCCTTCTGCAGGACGCGGGCGTTAAAGTCATCCAGATACAGAATGCCGATATCGCTGCGAAATGCGCGGACGTCGTCGATGATCTGTGACGTGGTGGTCTCGCGCATGATGAACTCAAACTTACTGTCGCGGCAGCGCTCGACGACGTTGACAAAGGCTTCGACCGAAAAAGCGTAGTGCTGGGCCGAGACGGCAAGGCGTGCCTGGGGTGTGCCGCCGTCCTCGTAGCGGGCCTCGAGCATATCGGCCTGCTCTACGACCTGGCGCGCATAGCCTAAAAGCTCGGTGCCGTCGTTGGTGAGTGTGACGCCGCGGCTGGAGCGCGTAAAGATTTCCAGACGGAGCTCCTGCTCTAGGCTTTTGACGGCGTTGGAGATATTGGATTGCGCGGTATAGAGGCGCTGAGCTGCGGCGTTAATTGAGCCGGATTCTGCCACGGCGATAAGAAAACGAAGCTGCTGGAGGGTCATCGGCACCCGTCCTTTCGATAGCTATCTAAAAAACCGATAACATGTTAGCGCTTTTAAGTGATTGACCGCGCGAAACAATGCTCGTACTATTCAAAACACACAAAGGCGGTAGGTAATTAAGCCGACCACGAGAACGGGATGTCAAAAGGAGGACCGCATATGAACTGCTTACTAAGACGAATGCCGGGCTCCTGCTTGCGCCCGTCGGCGTGATCAGGAGACGGCGACTTACTTCTCTTACTCATATTACTTTTGTTCGATCAAGGAGATCATCATGAGCCAGTTTATCAACAACCCCGAGCACACCTTTGGTTTCGACACCCTGCAGCTGCACGTTGGCCAGGAGAGCGCCGACCCCGCATCCGATTCCCGCGCCGTGCCTATCTACCAGACCACGAGCTATGTGTTCCGCAACTCCCAGCACGCTGCTGACCGCTTTGGCCTTGCCGACGCCGGTAACATCTACGGTCGTCTGACCAACTCCACCCAGGGCGTCTTTGAGGACCGCATTGCCGCGCTCGAGGGCGGCGTTGCAGGTCTTGCCGTCGCCTCTGGCGCCGCCGCCATCACCTATACCCTGCAGGCCCTCGCTCAGGCCGGCGACCATGTGGTGGCCCAAAAGACCATCTACGGTGGTTCCTACAACCTGCTGGAGCACACGCTCTCCCAGTTTGGTGTCGAGACCACCTTCGTCGATGCCCACAACCTGGACGAGGTCGAGGGCGCCATCAGGGACAACACCACGGTCATTTACCTCGAGACGCTCGGTAACCCCAACTCCGATATCCCCAACATCGACGCTATCTCCGAGGTCGCTAAGAAGCATGGTCTTCCGGTTGTTGTCGATAACACCTTCGGCACCCCGTATCTGTTCCGTCCGCTGGAGCACGGCGCCAACATCGTCGTTCACTCTGCAACTAAGTTTATTGGCGGCCACGGCACCTCGTTGGGCGGCGTGATTATCGATGGCGGCAACTTTGACTGGAAGGCGAGCGGCAAGTATGCGCAGATCGCCGAGCCCAATCCCTCCTACCATGGCGTCTCGTTTACCGAGGCCGCCGGCCCCGCTGCCTTCGCGACCTATGTCCGTGCTATCTTGCTGCGTGACGAGGGCGCCTGCATTAGCCCGTTTAACGCCTGGGTCCTGCTCCAGGGCACCGAGACCCTGTCGCTGCGCGTTGACCGCCATGTCGAGAACACCAAGAAGGTCGTTGAGTTCCTGATCGGTGACGGCCATGTTGCCAAGGTGAACCACCCGAGCCTGCCCGAGCACCCCGACCATGAGCTGTACCAGAAGTATTTCCCCCGTGGCGGCGCCTCGATCTTCACCTTCGAGATCAAGGGCGGCCAGGAGGCTGCTTGGAAGTTCATCGACCACCTGCAGGTCTTTTCGCTGCTCGCCAACGTGGCCGACGTCAAGTCGCTCGTCGTGCACCCGGCTACCACCACGCACTCCCAGCTCTCTGCCGAGGAGCTTGCCGAGCAGAACATTACGCCCTCCACAATCCGTCTTTCCATTGGTACCGAGAACGCCGAGGACATCATTTGGGATCTGAAGCAGGCCTTTGCCGCGCTGGACGAGTGAGGCGACTTGTGCAAGGGCCCCTTGCGACTCGATAGGTATAACTGCATAAAATGCCTGCTCAAGGCGCCTGCGCGAACAATGGTTGCGCAGGCGCCTTTTTTGCATAGGAAGGGCGCTATTACAGGGTTTTTGGCATGCTTTATGCATGCGAGTTGTGGAAAACTCCTGTTGAGAGGATGTGAGTTTTACGCAAATGACGTGCACCTTTTGAGAAAAAACCGCAGGTCGCGATTTACTCGGGGTACTATGCAGCGCGATCGAATCACACGCAGCTTAAACGCAGCAAAAACTCACTACGGAGGTTTCCAGCTACATGAGGATCGATTCACGAAAACCGAAGGCCGCCGCCCTTTCTGCCACGCTTGCCGTGGCGCTTTTAGTGGGTGCCGGCGTAACCGATGCCCACGCGGCAACACTGTCCGACGCGGTCGGATCAACGCCGTCCGAGGCGACCCTGATGCAGCCCGTCGACTATCGTGGCGACGGCTTTGGCTCCATGCAGGAGTGGAACGCCTCGATGGGGGCCAAGCGCGATTCCCTAGAGGTTCGCGCGCAGATCATCATGAACATGTACGGTGACTATGCCACCGATGACGAGCGCGCTGTACTGCAGGGTTGTATCGACGGTGCGGGCAGTCTTTTGACGATGGAGGAGGTCGACGCGAAGTCGGCCGAGCTCGACGAGCTTCGCTCCACGCTCGAGGATGCTAAGCGCGAGGCGCTCGAGGCTGCGGTCGTCGAGGCAGAAGCTGCCGAGGCCATTCAAGCTTCGCATTACAACGCCGGCTCCGGCTCGTCTTACGCGTCTGCTGCGTATTACGCGAACGGCTCGGGCCTGACGCGCTCGAGCGGTGTCAATAACTACAACGGTCGTCGCGAGACCTATTACAGCAGCAACGTGCTGTATCACCACCGCACGGGTGAGTGGACGCTGGATTCCGAGGGCTTTTGGCGTGATTCCGACGGCTACTACGTGGTGGCTGCGAGCGATAAGTCCCAGGGCTCGACCTTTACGGGCTCTAAGGGCGAGTGCAAGGTCTACGACTCGGGTTGCGCAGCCGGAACTACCGATTACTACACCGGTTGGTAATCTGTCGGCATCGATTGCACATGATGGACGGGCGTCTTTACCGAGCTTTCGGGCAATGTAAAGTCGCCCGTTTTTATATGCATTTGGGTTAACAGAGCCCTTACCGTGGCACTACGTTGGGCATATGGGCGCGGGGCACACTAAGTCATGAGAAACAAGGTCTTTCTCGTGGAGGAAGTGATCCCATGAACGCTCGAGATGTCGCTATTGCCGTCGTTGCCCTTTTGATCGGATGTCTTGGTCCGACGGCGGCGTTAGTTGCCGGCTTGCAGTCCACTACGGGTGCTGCTCCTGTGGTTGTGAGCGCCTTGATTGCAGCGGCGCTGTTGGGAAGCGCCGGCGTGGTGCTTTGCCGCGATGACGAGGACGAGGTCCCGGAGTCGCAAAACGAGCCTCAGTTTTAGCCTCGGCCTAAATGCGACAGGCCTTCGCGAGCGATGGGATCCTCGCGAAGGCCTGTCTGCTTACATTGCGCGCGTCGCCGTGCGGGCGAGGCTACCAGCTGCTTTCTATTTCGCGAATCCTCTGGTAGAGCCAATCGTTTTGCGGCACTTGGATATCGTGTTTGGCGGCCAGGCGGCAGATGGTGCCCGCGAACTCCTCGACTTCGGTTTTACGTTGTGCGATGCGGTCCTGCGCCATCGAGGGCATGCCGGCGGGGTCGATTCCCTCGATGAGGTGCACCATCTGCGTCAGGTCTGCCTCGGTAAGCTCAACGCCCTCGGCGTTGGCGACCGCAAGTGTCTCGCGCATGGCGGAAACAAAGCAGCGACGTTGCTCGGAGTCCTGTTCCGTGGCGCTCCCGTACGTGCCGCCGTAGGCCATGCAGGTCTGGTTGATGCCATCGTTGAGCATGAGTTTGGCCCACATGCGGTGCGCAATGTCGCTCTCGACGGTATGGGCGATGCCGCAGCGCGTGTAGAGCTCATCGATGGCGGTGACGGTTGCGGGCTCGGTGCCTGCTGCCGCGCCAAAGCGAATCTCGCCCGCATTGGTAAAGGTGAGCGCGCCGTTAAGGAATACGGCGTCCATGCCCTGGCAGATGCCCAGGACGGTGTGCTTCCAGCCAAAGCGCTCGGCTATTTTTTGCTCGCTCGTAATGCCGTTGCACAGCGAGGCGATGAGCGTGTTGGGTCCCACGACGCGCTCCATAGTCTTGAGTGCTTGGTTGAGCCCCGTCGTCTTGACCGTGAGAATGACCAGATCGGCGGGCGTTGCCTCGCTGGCGCGGACGGACTTGAGCGCGCAGGGCTTTCCGTTGACGGTGAGCGCATCGCCCACGTGGCGCTCGAAACGCGCGTCATCCATGACGTATTCGACGGAATCGTTGCCGAGGGTCTTGGCAATCATGCTGCCGTAGAGCAGGCCGACGCCGCCCTTGCCGATAAAGGCGACCTTGTTGATCTGCATGTGAATCATCTCCCCATATAAAAGGCGCCCGCATATGGGGCGCCTGATGGATTGTATGCCGCTGGGGCATGTGGCGTACACCGGAGGCTGAATTTAGAAGAACAAATGCATGGGAACTTATGCCGCGGGGCAGATGGCAAAAACGCGCGCGGGATATCCAACGCCATCGCGCACCTTGGGGAAGGTGCAGAAGATGACGGCGCCTGTGGCAGGAAGCTCGTCCAGATGGTCCATGACCTCGATCTGGTAACGGTCGACCGAGAGGATGTACTGCTCGCCGGGGTAGGGGTAGGCGTCCTCGCGTGTGGTCACGCTCGCCTCCTTTCATCGGGCTTTTTGCTGATGTTAAAGCGGTGCCGTGACAGCTCGATTTCTGCTGCGTTACGATACGTTCTCGATTGCGATTCCACGATGTTTCGGCCGCGTGACCATTGTGTTTCGCCTTGCCGTGACGCTGATGGCGAAGGGAGGGGCCGTGCAATACCGCGTTGACCCCAAAAGTGGTAACCGAATATCCGCTCTGGGTCTGGGCTGCATGAGATTTCCCGGTGCACCGGGACGTCCGGATGCGAAGACAGCCGATGCTATCATTTCCCGTGCGGTGGAGCAGGGGATTAATTATCTGGATACCGCGTATCTCTATCCCGGTAACGAGGCGTGCGTGGGCGCCTCGCTTGAGCGCTTGGGGCTGCGTGACCGGGTGTTGCTGGCGACGAAGTTGCCGCACGCTTCGTGCAAGAGTGCAGATGATTTCGACCGCATCTTCGATGAACAACTGCGCCGTTTGCGGACCGACCATATCGACTATTACCTTATGCACAACATTACCTCGCCCGCCCAGTGGGGGCGCGTGGTGGCACTGGGCATCGAGGACTGGATTGCGCGCCAAAAGGCGGCGGGGCGCATTCGCCAGATTGGTTTTTCGTATCACGGCAGCGCGGCGGATTTCCTGACGATGCTTGACGCATATGACTGGGATTTTTGCCAGATACAGTACAACTATGCCGGCGAGCGTTACCAAGCGGGAACGGCGGGGCTCATGGCCGCCGCCGAGCGAGGCCTCGCGGTGTTTGTGATGGAGCCGCTTTTGGGCGGACGTCTGGCAGGTAAGTTGCCGCCGCGGGCCCGCGCTGTGCTCGATAGCGCCTGTGACCCGCATTTGCGCACCCCTGCCGCTTGGGGGCTTTCGTGGGTGTGGAATCATCCTCAGGTGACGATGCTGCTTTCGGGTATGACCGATACCGCGCAGGTGGATGAGAACGCGGCGTTGGCCGATCGGGCCCTGCCGGATTCGATGACAGCTACTCAGCTCGATGCCATCGCGCACGTGCTGACGGAGTTTGAAAAATCGAATCGCGTGCCCTGCACGGGATGCGGCTATTGCATGCCGTGTCCTAAAGGCATCAATATTCCTGGGTGTTTTGCCGCCTACAACGCAAGCTATGCGCACAGCTGGTTTACGGGTCTATCGCAGTATTTTACGGCGAGCGCGGTGCGCACAAGCGAGCCCAAGTTGGTGAGCAATTGCGTCAAATGCGGCAAATGCGCGCGGCACTGCCCGCAGCATATCGATATTCCCGAGCGTCTCGACGACGTACGCCGCCGTTTTCAGCCTGGACCCGTGACGGCGGTGCTTAAGGCCTTCGGCAAAACGCGCTCCTCATGACCCTTTTATAACTTGCGGTGGAATAGTTCCTGTTTGCGGCAGAATAAGGCATCAACAGGAACTATTTCACCGTAACTGATGAGAGGGAGCTGGGGATGCTGACGATTGGGTGTCACCTATCCACGACGAAGGGCTATCGGGCGATGGGGGAGACGGCGCTATCCATTGGCGCCAATACCTTTGCATTCTTTACGCGCAACCCGCGCGGCGGCAAGGCGAAAGACCTTGACATGGATGACGTGGCGGCCCTGCGCGAGCTTATGGAACAAAACGATTTTGGTCCCCTCGTGGCCCATGCTCCGTATACCTATAACCCCTGCTCGGCCAAAGAGCGGGCGCGCGAGTTTGCCCTGGAGGCCATGGCTGAGGATCTGCAGCGTCTGGAAGCGCTGCCCGGTAACTACTACAATTTCCATCCCGGTGCGCATGTGGGACAGGGCTCCGACGCCGGCATTCAGATGATCGTCGACACCCTGTGCCAGGTGATGTTTGAGGGCCAGCAGACGACGGTGCTGCTCGAGACCATGGCCGGCAAGGGCACCGAGGTGGGCCGCAGCTTTGAGGAACTGGCGATCATCATCGAGGGCGTTGCTGACAGGCGCCCCGAGCTGTCGGCCAAGCTGGGCGTTTGCCTGGACACCTGCCATGTAAATGACGCCGGCTATGATATCGTCCAAGATCTTGACGGTGTGCTCGACGAGTTCGATCGTGTGGTGGGTATCGAGCGCCTGCGCGCTGTGCATATCAATGATTCCAAGAATCCCCGCGGTGCTCATAAGGACCGGCATGAGTGCATCGGCAAGGGTTACCTCGGCAGCGAGGAACTTGGCGGTGGAATGCAGGTTATGCAGAATATTGTATCGAATAGCTGCCTGCAATCACTGCCATTCATTTTGGAAACGCCGAACGAACTTGCAGGTTATGCGGCTGAAATTAAACTTTTAAGGTCATTGCAGCAGTAATGACTGTCATAAAGTGGAGTGTTCCATTCACGTTATGGGTTTGTTTCAATCAGTTTTCTAATTGCAGATTCTCTCACGCGGGTGCATAATAGCCCTCAGTTTTTGCAGGCCCCTGAATCACATGGGGCCATTGGAAGGAGACTGATTATGAAGCTGAAGAAGCTTGGCGCATTTGCCGCCACGGGCGCCATGGCGCTCGCCCTCGCACTGACGGGCTGCGGCTCGTCCAACGCCACCTCTGGTTCTGATGCCGGTTCCAGCAGCTCTGACGACGCTAAGGTCGAGAAGGTCGACGGCTCCAAGGAGTACGCGCTCGTCAAGGATGGTACGCTGACCGTCGGCACCTCTGCCGAGTACGCTCCGTTTGAGTACAAGGATGACAACGGCGATTATCAGGGCTTTGACCTTGAGCTCATCAAGGCTATCGGCGACAAGCTGGGCCTGGATGTCGAGTACGTCAACAACGACTTCGACACGCTCGTCCCCGGCGTCGCTTCGGGCACCAAGTATGACGTCTCCATTGCGGCTATCACCGACACGCCCGAGCGTGAGAAGGAAGTCGCTTTCTCCGATTCCTACTACATGGACGATCAGGCTATCGTGACCAAGGTCGATAACACCGACATCACGGCCGACAATTACAGCGAGAAGCTCAACAACGCCGACGCTACCATTATCGTCCAGTCTGGCTCGACCGCCGAGGCCTTTGCCCAGGAGAACTTCCCCAAGGCCAAGATCGTCCCCTACAAGGACGCTACCGAGTGCTTCAGCGCCCTGCAGTCCGATAAGGGCGATGCCGTAGTCACCAACCGCTCCGTTGCGAGCCAGCTGACCGCCGAGCAGTTCAATACCTGCCACACGGTTAAACAGATCAGCACCGGCGAGGAGTACGCTATTGCCATCAACCAGGGCAATACCAAGCTCAAGGACGACATCAACCAGGCCATCAAGGACCTGACCGACGACGGCACCGTTGACGCCCTCATGGCTAAATACAACATCAAGTAAACAGATACTTGATTGCGTGTGGGCCCTTTCCGTTTAGCGGAGAGGGCCTTTGCGCTTCTCTCGACGGAGAGTGTTTCCGTCTCTTTTTGCCGGCAACTTCTACGATAGGAGCCACCTTGTCTCGACTGAACAAAGGGGCCGCTGAGCAGCGTTCTTCACTACCCGCCTTGCTCCAAAAGCTAGCCTGTGTCATGGCCGTGGCGCTCGCGCTGGTGTGCGTGGGGGCATCTGCGCCCTCGACTGCCCAAGCGCTTGAGACCGCAAAGATTACCGCCCGACCCAACACCGGTTCGGGCAGCGATGTGGTCGGCGGCACCGAGACACGCATTACCTGGGAAGTTCAGGCCGATACCGACGAGGAGCTGAGCGGTCTTTCGCTGACGTTTGTCGACGGCACGACGTTTGGTACCGATGACACGCGATTGACGATGCTCTCGGGCGAGGACCTCATGGATCGCACACCCATGAAGCCCACGTGCACGGCTGATGGCCAGACGCTCAAGATCGACTTTGGCGAGACGGCGCCTGCCGGCGGATTTTTCCGTGTCGAGGTGTACGGCGTGACCTTCCCCGTCGAAGGCGGCGACGAGGCCTTTAGCGGCACCTATACGCTCGCCGACGGTTCGACCAAGAAGATTTCCAAGATTCCTTCCGTCGAGATTAAGGGCGTGACGGCCTTCGATAACTTCCAGGCCGATCTTAAGGAACAGCCGTGGGTCGAGGCTTGGAATTCCAATATGTTCCTGCGCCTGTTCTTGAACCCGGTCATTTTGGTCCAGAGCCTGCCGGTCGTATTTAAGGGCTTCCTTATGTCGCTCTCGATCGTGCTTGTGGCGTTTCCGCTGGCAATCCCCTTTGGCTTTGCCTTGTCGCTCATGCGCATCTCCAAGTCGCGCATCCTGCGCTGTCTTGCCGGCATCTACGTGAATATCATCCGTGGTACGCCGGCGTTCCTGCAGATCTATATCGCGTTCTTTGGCCTGCCACTTGCCGGCGTCAAGGTGGATGACTACGTCTTGGGCGTTATCGTCATGGCCATGAACTCGTCTGCGTACCTGTGCGAGATCTTCCGTGCCGGTATTCAGTCGATCCCCAAGGGCCAAAACGAGGCTGCCCGCTCGCTGGGCATGAATGCCTTCCAGACGTTGCTCTACGTTATGATTCCGCAGACGTTCCGCAATGTCCTGCCTACGCTGACCAGCGAGTTTATCCTGCTTTACAAGGATACGTCACTGCTCGCCGCCGTGGGCGTGGTCGAGATCGTCATGAATGCCCGCACCATCGTGGCGACGACGGGCTCCATCACGCCGTATGTGGTTGCCGCTCTGTTCTATCTGGTCATTACCCTGCCGCTTGCGCGCTTGGTGAGCGGTCTTGAGGCGAGGCTTCTGGGGACGGCCGAAACCAAAAAGAAGCGTCCCACCAAGAGCGCCGGACAGGTTGTCGCGACACCCGCCGATCATATTGCAGGTCTGTAAGGAGGTTCTATTATGAGCGAAACCAATAACTCGAACGAGGTCGTCGTCAGCATCAAGAATCTCCAGAAGGCCTTTGGCGATAACGTGGTCCTGCGCGACATCGATCTGGATGTGCACAAGGGTGAGGTCGTCGTGGTCCTGGGCCCCTCGGGCTCGGGCAAGTCGACGATGCTTCGCTGCATCAACCGTCTTGAGGAGCCCACGAGCGGCTCGATTGTCGTCGAGGGCGTGGATGTGTGCGCCAAGGGCGTCGACCTCAATAAGGTGCGTACGCACTTGGGCATGGTGTTTCAGCAGTTCAATCTGTTCCCGCACCTGTCGGTCAAAAAGAACGTCATGCTTGCGCAACAAAAGGTGCTCAAGCGCAGCAAGGAAGAGGCCGAGAAGATTGCCGTCGAGGAGCTGACCAAGGTCGGTCTGGCCGAGCGCATCGATTTTATGCCGAGCCAGCTTTCGGGCGGCCAGCAGCAGCGCGTGGCCATCGCCCGCGCCCTGTCGATGAATCCGCACGTGATGCTCTTTGACGAGGCTACGTCGGCGCTTGATCCCGAGCTTGTCCGCGACGTCCTTGGCGTCATGCGCGATCTTGCGCGTGACGGCATGACGATGATCGTGGTAACGCACGAGATGGGCTTTGCCCGCGACGTCGCCGACCGCGTCGTCTTTATGGACGGCGGCGTTATCGTGGAGGAGGGTACGCCGAGCGAGGTCTTCGACCATCCCAAGAGCGAACGCACCAAGGCGTTTTTGGGCAACATCTCGTAGCTGCTTTATGTGGCTGACATAGCAGAAAACGGGGCTGGATCTGGATCCAGCCCCGTTTTTGTTGGGATGCGCATGTGTTTTGGTGCAGAGCCGCGTATGGGCGGAGCTTATCGCCGTTAGGCGAGCTCGGCTCCAAGGGCGCGACAGGCGGCCTCTGCCTCATCGTCGGGGGCGTCGTAACAGATGACGGAATCGACGACGTTGACGCCGGCCTCGTCGGCGTCCGCCTTCCAGTTGTCCATCCATTCGCCCTCGGCCCAAGAATAGGAGCCAAAGAGGACGACCTTCTTGTCGCCGAGGGTCTCCTTGACTTCGTCCCACATCGGCTGAAACTCATCGTACTCGAGCTCCTCGGAGCCCATGGCGGGGCAGCCGAAAGCGAGGGCGTCATAGCCGCCGGCTTATTTTTTGGATTCCGGCGTATTGTCGCATCGACGCATGGCACATGCTGTTGCGGCGATGGGGCGGGCAGAAAGAAGATCAAGAGGGTCGCGGTCGCGGACACCGATGTGTCTCACTACCCCTATAGCGATGAGCTGCTTATTGGCGGTATGAGCTGCGGCGGCTGCGCGCAAAATGTGACGAACGCCCTCAACGCTCTCGATGGCATTTGGGCCACAGTGACGTATACAGACCACACGGCGTGCATCCGTTCTAAAAACCCGATCGATCGTGAGGTGCTTGAGGCTGCCGTGAGGGATGCGGGCTATTACGTCATAAAGCCGTAGGGCCGGGCGTGCGCTTGCGCCTAGGCTCGGCCGCGCAGCTCGATGTCTTGGATATCGTCGAAGCCGATGGCGATGTCTCGGAGTTTGAGCAGCTTGAACGCGGGGAGCACTTCGTCGAGAATGCCGGTGCGGCTGCGATAGCCGTATGTATCGTAATAAGTAACGCGCACCAAGTCGCCGCGTTTGAGGCCCTCGAGCTTTTTTGAAAGCTCGAGGGCTTTTTCTTCCGTGAGTTCGCATTTGGGCTCAACAGAGATCTCTTGTTTGCGCACGAGCTCATAGTATCCCGTGAGGGCGGCAAAGGGCATAAACTGCGCGGCGCGGTTGGCGCGAACGGCACCGTTAGCGGTGAGCCTGGGGTCGGCGGCGCGACGCCTTCCATCGGGGTCCGCCAGGCGTTCAAAAGGCGTCGGTGGCCGCATCGGCTGTTGTTGGGCCTTAGGCACGGTGTCCTCCTACCTGATCGTTGCGTTCGCGTGCGGTGGCGCCGGCGGTAAAGCTTAATCCCTTGACCAGGGCGTTCTTGCCGTACTTGCCCTTCACGGCCAGAACGGCGCGGGCCAGGTCGCGCTCGCGTTCATCGGCCTTAACATCGCTAAACAGATCGATGGTGGCAAATTCCTCGGGCATGAGGTTGCCAAAGCCCAAATTGATGCGCTTGACCGGTCGTTTGGGATCGACGGTCTGCGCCCAGAGCTCATCGAAATAGCCCATGATCTTCTTAAACGAATTGGTGCGCTCGGGCAGCTTGCGCGAAGCGTTAGAGTGCGCAAAGAGCGCGGCATAGCCGCCACGCGGTTTGCCGCCATGCTCTCCCACAAAGATGCCGTCGATTGCCTGTGCCTCGCGCACCAGTCGGCGTCGTTCGTCATCGCGCTGGACGGGCTTGGGTGCACGGGGTGCGAGCTCGGGGCCGGCGGTTGCGGCGGGTTCGATGCTCGACGTGCTCGAACGCACATGTCCGCATCCGTCTACATATTGCGCTGTGCCGCTGGCGTCGAGGCGGCGTATGTCGGCGCGCTCGCTCGCGTAGCCCACAAAGAGCGAGATGCTGTCGCAGACTACATGCTTATCGACCAAATCCAGTACGGCGGCATCGACCATCTCGCGCAAGACGGTGTAGGCCTGCTCGTAGGCATAACCCTTCGAGAGCACTTGTCCTGTGGTGGTTGAAGTTGCCTGCGGGCGATAGGCCTGAATATCGGCGATAGTTGTCGGCTCGCGCCCAAAGGCGTGGTCGATGAGATACTCGGCATTGACGCCGAGTTCGTCGTAAAGCAGGTTTTCGTCGAGCGCGGCGACGCCCATCAGATCGTATACCCCGTACTTTTCGAGGCGGGCTGCCACGCCGGGGCCGATGCCCCAGATATCGGTGATGGGGCGATGGGGCCAGATCTCCTTGCGAAAGGTCTCGTCGTCGAGTATGCCGATGCGGCTGGGTACGTGCTTAGCGGTAATGTCGAGCGCCACCTTGGCCTGGAATAGGTTGGGGCCGATGCCGACTGTCGCCGTGATGCCGGTGCGCGCGAGGACCTCATCGCGCAGCATGCAGGCAAAGCTTTTGGCATTGGTATGGTAGAGCTCTAGATAGGGTGTCACGTCGATAAAGCACTCGTCAATTGAGTAGACGTGAACGTCTTGCGGACTGACGTATTCCAGGTAGATACCGTAGATCTGCGCCGACACCTCCATGTAGTGCTGCATGCGCGGTACGGCCTTGATGTAGTCGATGCCGTCGGGAATCTCAAACAGACGGCAGCGGTTGTGTATCCCGAGGTCTTTCATGGCCTGGGTAATGGCGAGGCAGATGGTCGTACGCCCGCGTGATTCGTCGGCAACGACCAGGTGGGTGGTGAGCGGATCGAGCCCGCGGTCGACGCACTCGACGCTGGCGTAAAACGTCTTGAGGTCGATGCAGATATAGGTGTGACGCCCGTGCCCCACGCGTCCTCCCATCAAACACATGTTCTTATCGAATGCATGTTCGATAATACCCGCTCGTCCGGACATCGTCAAAACCTGCCAAAAAGGGACAGGTTTATTTTGGTAGGTAAAACGCTTGACCGACCAAAACAAACCTGTCCCTTTTTGGCAGGTATGGTCGGGCGGTTGCATCGGGTTTTAACGCAGCTCTAAAGAGCGCGAAACAGCCCGGAAAACCTCGCTTCGTAGCATGAGCCTAACGATCGATACCACCATAAAGCACGGAAGGGTTGTGGGGATAATGGTCAACTATGGGTTTGGTATGCCGACGCGCCTTGTTGCGGATGGAGACGTGGCTCGCTGGTGTGGACGATTGGTCGCTCACTACGGCGGCACCAAGGCGCTGGTGGTGCTGGGTGGCGACAAACATACGCGCGATGAGCTTGTCTCGGCGGCGCTCGGCTCGCTTGACCGAGCTCTGCTCGAGCGCGTGCTTTTTCGTTGCGGCTCGGTTGAGGGCGACGGGGGAGACGAGCTGATCGACGAAGCTGTGGCCCTGGCGACCGACGAAGGCGTGGACTTTGTCCTGGCGATCGGCGATGCCGATACTGCTGGCTTTGCGCGCGAACTCGCGCGTCGCATGGCGGCGCTCGATGCCGGCGAAGACGGTTTTGTCCCTTATGGATGTATTGTCTCGGAGGGCAAAGTGCCTGCCGTCGTGGGGGCCGGTGAGGTTCCCGTTTTTGCCATCATCGCGCCCGAACTGCTTGAGGGCATTGGGTCTCCTCTGCGTGAGTTGCTCGGCAGCGTGTGCGCCGCGGCGTAGGAGGGCGTTATGCCGTATGTTCAGCTTGCTGTTGCTATAGCTTGCGAAAGTTCGTTTTGGCCATGAAGGCAAGGCGCCATCTTATGACAGGGTCGCCGCCGCTTTGACATTTGATGCATGGTGATTCATGCCTGTTTGCCGCCTGGAGCCCACGGTATGGCGCGCCTTGCGCGTGCGGGCGAATGGCGGCATGCCGTTTTACCGGGGACGAAGCAGGCTGAGTTTGAGGCTCACGTTGCAGGAATCTATAAGATTGCGCAACAGATGTTCCCATCAAGAGCGTTTGGTTCTGGAGGAACTTCGTAATGAGACGGCGATGCTTGATAGATATTCCGCAAGTCTCTGTTGGGTCGCTGAGAGGATCGATCCTTCTACCGCTGGCTGGATAGCTTCGAATTCCCGCGTCGATGACGTGCGGATGCGACGTCCCGACTGATTCGTTTTCCGATAAAGTCCTGTTTTTATTTTCGCCTCGGATAATTGCTCGCGTCTAGGCAGATGCTAATGGCGAGAATGCCGCTAACAGAATTGATCAACATTTTCTACAACCTCAGTGCTATTTTAGATCACACAAATTGAGAGCTTTATTGTGTAAGGGGAGCAGATTGTCCAGCCGGCCAGTATCGTGTGCTATCGATTTTGTTAAAAGCAATAGCCACCTACGTATTGGTCTTGTTGATGCCGATTTAATCGATCATGGCACGCGCCATCCAAACCTGGTTCTTCTTAAACTGAGTGGATATTTCAAGGCGAGGGGTCATAGCGTCGAGCTGATCGAGGCGTTTGAAGCGGTCCCAGATTACGATATCGTTTTCATCTCTTGCGTTTTCACATTTACGAACATACCGGAAGGCTTATTGGCCCTTCCAAACGTTGTCTATGGCGGTACGGGTTTTTATGAAGACGGCGGAGAAAACCTACCGGATGAGGTGGAGCATTTTCATCCCGATTACAGCCTGTATCAGTCGTTTGTCGAAAAACAGCTTGCTTCCGGCAGGAGGCGTAGCCAATATGCTGACTACCTTGATTACTCGATTGGTTTTACTACGAGAGGTTGTTTTAGAAAGTGCAGCTTCTGCGTAAACCAAAAGTACGATCACGCCTTTAAGCACTCGCCTGTTTCTGAGTTCCTAGACGAAGACAGGCCCTACATTTATCTCTGGGATGATAATTTCTTTGCGTTTCCCGGTTGGCGAGAGATCTTGGATGAACTTCGTGAGACGGGCAAGCCGTTTCAGTTTCGCCAAGGTCTTGACGTGCGTCTTATGACCGATGCGAAGGCAAAAGCTCTTTCCGGCTGCCGTTATCACGGGGATTATATTTTCGCCTTCGACCACATCGAAGACCGTGAGCTCATAGAAAGAAAGCTGCGCATTTGGCGAACTTGGTCAGATAAGGGTACCCGTCTGTATGTTTTGAGCGGCTATGATTCTCAGGACGCGCAAGATATTGCCAATGTGTTCGAACGCATCTCGATTCTAATGAAATACGGCTGCCTACCGTATATCATGCGGTATGAAAAATACAAAGAGTCTCCTTTACGAGGCTTATATGTCACCATTGCCCGATGGTGCAACCAACCGCAGTTCTTCAAAAAGAAATCGTTTCGAGAATTCTGCGAGGCAAACCAAGCGCTCCACAAAACGAAGGGGACGCTTTGCTCCGCTTATGCGGCAATGACTTCATTTGAACAAGAGTATCCAGAAATCGCAAAACGCTATTTTGATTTGAAATTTGAGGAAAGAAATATGCTTCGCTGGTATGGAAGGCAGTTTATTGGTACCCCTTCTAAGGACGTTGACGATATCCAGCGAAATACATGGGCACGGTTTGCCACTGGGGAGTCAAGTACTGAAGAAGTTCTAGCAGCTTATTATGCCAAAAACCTTGATATTGTTTGGTTGGCAAGTGCTGGCGAAATGAGTTCCGGGGGGGGGGGCTTTCGAAGGAGCTGTTCTCGCTGCTGCGTGAAGCGAGCCTCAGGCAAGTGTTCCATGCCGTTTGTAGTCTGCAACCGTGCGAGTTGATTACGGCTGCCAATATTCCACAGTTTAGCAACCTAGAGGCCCTCGATGCTGCTGTGCGTATTCTCACGCTGATTGGCGAGCCCCTCACGTTTGAGAAGCTCGGCATTTACCTGACTGGCGATAGAGGCAAAAAGGCTACGGCAAACATCAAATATGGTGAGAACCATGGAAAGCTAGCAACGCTTCTCGACCTCGCTGATGTAAAAGGCGAACGGAGGGGGATCGAGATCGTGGCGTCTCCGTTTTCCGACCTGTACTGCGCTCTTCCGGATGATGAAAAGCAGAATATGCTTGCAAAGCTGTGCTTTCGCATCCCGGTTATTAGAGAGCTGCTATGTGATGCGGCGAAGGCCGATGATGGGGAACCGGTTTATATCGAGGATTATCTAAGACCATTGTCGGATTCGACGAAAAAGCGGCGAGCTCCCAACGTTGCGGGCCTCCTTCGCTTGATTGACGGTCAGTGCGGTACTGAAGACCGGGCACTATCTGTTGCCATTTCACGGATCGGCAGGCGCTGATGGGTCTGAAGGAGCTGCATATCGGAACATCTTATGAGACGCTTGGGGATGTGGACCCCGTATCCGACTTCTATATACCGGCACTTTCACAGGCTGTTGAATATGACCGAAGTGTAGGGTTTTTCTCGTCTGCAAGTCTTGCTCTTGCGGCTAGGGGCGTCGCGGGGTTAATTCATAACGGCGGGACCATGCGCCTGATTGTTAGCCCAAATCTAAACGAGCGTGATATCGATGCGATTAGGCAAGCTGCCAACAATCCGGATGAGGTAATTGAAGACATAGCAAGCGAGCTCCTTGGGAATATTGACGCCCTTGCCGATGAAATCGAGCGTGACCATGTCAAGGCGCTCGGTTGGATGCTTGCAAAAGGGCTTCTGGAAATGAAGATTGCCGTGATCGTTGATGAAGACGGCAATGTACGGGCTGGCCAGCTCTATCATCAAAAAATCGGCCTTATTGAGGATTGTGACGGCGATGCGCTCTCATTTAGCGGCTCGGTAAACGAGACGGCGTCGGGATGGCTGCTTAACTGCGAAGAGTTCAAGGTGTTCAAAAGCTGGGAGCCGGGACAACTCGATTTTTATCAATCTGATCGGGCAAAATTTGAATCACTTTGGAATGGTGAACATAAGAGCGTAAAGACGTTCGTCCCAACGCATTCGTTTTGCGAGAAGCTCGTTTCTGCTGGCGCCAATTTTGAACTCGAGCATAGCGTTATTGCCAATTATCGTCGAACTCGCAAGCAAGCGCGGATCTCTCTCTTTCCTTACCAAAAAGAGGCGCTTGAAGCATGGCTTGCGAATGACGGTAGGTTGTTATTCGAGATGGCGACGGGGACCGGTAAAACGCGCACCGCCCTTGCTTGTGTTGGGGAGCTTCTTGCTCGAGAGAAGAAGTTTGTCTGCATCGTTGCTACGCCGCAGAGTACATTGTCGCGTCAATGGGAGAAGGAGACCGCCGCTTTAGGGCTGCAGTTCGACAAATCTGTATTTGCCGATTCATCTGCCGGACCGAGCGCTCGTTGGCTTAAGGAAATCTCTTCGGCGATTTCCAGGATACGCATAGGGCGATCGTCGAGCTTGATTATCTATACCACCCACAAGAGCGCATGCAGCAAGAAGCTGCTAGATATTATCAACAAGCTCCCTGATACGGTGGCTACATGCATCGTCGGCGACGAGGTCCATGGAATGGGCTCGCCGAAGCAGCGCGCCGGGCTTTTGGAGAGGTATCGGTATCGAATTGGCCTGTCTGCTACGCCGTCCCGTTGGTTTGATGAGGATGGAACCGAGCTCATTCGCAGATACTTTGGTGACAGGTCTTTTGTGTTTACGATTGCTCAGGCTCAAAACACTATTAATCCGATAACAGGTGATACGTTCCTCTGTCCCTATGAGTATCATCTTGTGTTTTCTAGCTTGAACGACGAAGAGCTAGATAAATACTGTGCTTTGACGAAGAGGATTGTGGCGGCTAAGAATAGCCCACTGCCAGATGCGGAAGAGCATGTCGAAAAGCTTCTTCGCGATAGGGCAGAAATCAAAAAAGATGCCGCTTCGAAGATGGTCCACTTTGAAGACTTGATTGATTCGGTTGATTTGACCGGAGCAATCGTTTTCACTTCGCCCCACAGAATCTCGGAAGTGTGTTTGATGCTCGGTTCGCATGAGATTGCGGCGCATCGTTTTACCGAAGAAGAGGGAACGGCGAAGCGGGCGGAGTATGGCGGTCTGAGCGAGCGTGAGTATCTTTTGGACGCATTCAGGCAGGGCGACATTCAAACGCTCGTGGCAATCAAATGCCTTGACGAGGGCATCGACATTCCCGAAGCGAAAACGGCCGTTTTGCTGTCGAGCAGCACGAATCCGCGCGAGTACGTCCAAAGGGTGGGCAGGGTGATTCGCCGACACCCCGGAAAGAAGATTGCCCATATCTACGATTTCGTAATTGAGCCGGATTGGAAACGAATCAAAGAAATGGGCGGCATTGAACTCGAGAAAAAGCTGTTCAAGCAAGAGATGGTTCGCATCGAAGACATGCGCGCGAATGCAGTGAACAGCACTGATTTGTTATTTGAGGTACAGGACCGTTTGAGGAGGGCAAATGGCTATTAATCGGCAAGTACTCGAAAGCGTCAAAAAGGAATGCACGGGCGATCAAGCCATGCTCCATTTCCTGCTTGAGCTTATTTCGTACGAAATGGAAGGAAACGGCAGCTATCGAAAGCGGTATGAGCAGGAGCTGGATTCCGCGGTAAGGAAGAGCGATGAGATTCAAGCAGATTGAGATTCACAACTATCGTCAGTATCGTGATCTGACACTTGAGTTTCGTCCGGGCGATCACGACCTGCAGTTAATCGTTGCCGATAACGGCGTTGGCAAGACAAATTTGCTCAATGCATTTACTTGGTGTTTATACGGTGATGAGCCTCACCTCGGCAACAGCAAGTATGACGCCGGAGAGCCCAAGCTAAACAAGGAGGTTATCGCCGAGTGCGTTCAGAATGGCGTTTGGGTGGAAAACGTTAGCGTTGTTGTGACCGTCGAGCTGGGCGATACGAAGAATACTACCGTAAAGATTAGACGTTTTGTTCCATTTCGCTTGCTTCAGAAAGATAAGCTAGAGTTCCTTGAGAAAAAGGCCGACGAGCGGTTTACGGTAACAGTGACGAATGGGGTTGATGGCCAAGCTCGTTCACTTAAGAATGAAGGAGCAACGGCATACATCAATCGCTATCTTCCCGAATCAATTCGAGAGTATTTCTTTTTTGATGGTGAGCAGCTCAATACCTATTTTCAGGAGACAAAGGGCGATCGCATCAAAGAAGCGGTGTATTCAATTTCGCAGATTGATGTGCTGTCGAGGACGATCGACCATCTAAAGGCGACCGTTTCCGGAAAGAAAAGGGATGCGTCTTCAGCTTCAAGCAGCACGGAACAAACTTACAAGAAACTCAGCGAGTTTGAAGAGACCCGCAATGGGTGTATCAAACAGATAGAGGATAAGGAGGCCAGCTTGTCTGAGGCGAAGCGGCGGCTGGCTGATATCGACGGACAGCTGCGCGGCGTTGAGGATGTGCGTGGCATCGAGAACGAGCGGGAGGCGGCTCTAGAGCTCGAAGGAAGATTCAATGATCGCTATGAACAGGACCGAGCTAAATACTACGAATTCGCTCGTAAGATGATGGTTGATTTTAACCTTTATCCCGTTGCGAAGAAGACTCTCGATGTCATTGAAAGGATGGAGAGAGAGGGGCATCTGCCTCCTTCGATCGACCCCGAAAAGCTTCAAAAGGCTCTCAACATGGGCACATGCACGTTGTGCGGCCATTCCTTAAATGAAGAAGAGCGTTTGCATATTAAGGCCATGCTCGATCAATTTAAGGTGAGTAGCGAAACATCGAATATTCTCTCGTCGATGCGAAGTGAACTTAAAAGAATTGTCGATTCCGTTAAACGATACCCAGACGAGCGAAAACGGGCTCTTCAACCACTTCTGAAAGATGAACAAGACCTCGACCAAATTGGCCGTCAGCTTAATGACATCAATGCGCGAATTGCAAAGTTTGCTGAATCTTCGGATGATTTGAAGCGTCTCTTCGAAGAGAGGGAGCAGCTCGATAGGGAAATAGATCTGCTGAATCAAGGTATCGGCGCGTTTCAAAGCAATAAGTCCGAGATGGATGGAAAAATCTCGGTGTGGGAGAAAAAGCTAAAAACAGAGCTTGAGAAGGACAAGAAGACGGAGGCAGCAAATCGGGCAATCTCATTTGGCAATCGTGCGCTCAACGTATTAAAGGCCGCCGAAAAGGCGATCGTTGATGACGTGAGAAAGCGAATGGAGTCGCGTACAGAGGCTCTGTTTAAGGGGCTTGTTTGGAAGAACTCCAAGTGCGACCGCGTTGAGCTGACGGAGCGTTATCAGTTGTCGCTCTATGACAGGCAAGGTTATTCGTGTGCGGGAACTTGCTCCGCAGCGGAGAGATCATTGCTTGCACTTTCTTTTACATTGGCAATGCACGAAGTCTCGGGGTTTGATTCCCCGTTGTTCATTGACACGCCCATTGCGCGTGCTTCTGGTGAAAACAGGGAAAACTTCGCAAAAACGCTGGTCGAAGTGAGCAAGAACAAGCAACTTATCTTAGCGTTTACGCCGGATGAGTATTCCGAGGCGATTTCGCGTGAGTTTGAACCAGCCATCGCGACGTATACGCGCTTGCGTTTGGATGAGCAAGAGTCGGAAGTCATGAAGGAGGTCGAGTATCGTGGCTAATGAGAGCACGCCTTTCGCTACTATTCTCAATACGACTGATGAGGCATTTGAGGGCATCGTAAAGACCATGAGTTCATTCCCTCTGTTTGACGGAATGACAAATGAGGACAAGATGCTGTTTGCTTTGGCTTTGGGTTATCACGAGGGCCTCAAGCCTGAACTAAAGAGGCCGAGAAACTTAACTAGGGCAGAATATTTATCCGACAAATTCAAGGCAGTTGCCAATGCAATTAATCTCGCAGATGCCGGATTTGAAAACACGGAAGTCGTTCGAGACAGGAAGGCCGCGTCTTCTCTTGTAGAGCGCTATGCCAACGGTGGATTTCAATTGCTCGAAGGAGAGGTAACTGAGCTTTCTGATGCAGAGGCGGTTGCCGACGATTATGTTGCACGTATGGATGAGATGTACGAGGAGTATACGGGGGAGAAGATCGACTGATGTAGCGGACTCGTGACCTTGCGTTTTAAAGTGTTCGGCAAGGTGGGATGTTCATTCCGATAGTGGTTCAAGCCGACTTGTCGTGTTGGGCTTGACACGCGTGTGGGCTCAAAGTCAGAATGCGCAAATGGATGCAGCCGGATGGTCTTGTTTTGAGAACCATCCGGCTGCATCCTTTTCGTTCTATGGGCGATCTGACAACCTATGGGCTTTGGCCCCGATCGTTTTGGCGGACCCGCGCGGTAAAATCTCGTGCTCCATTGTTTCCCTTTGAATGGTAATCGACCGGAAACTGCTCGTTAACAGGGCAAATCTCAGGACAGGCGCTGTTGGTAACCGATGAACGAGAGGGGTTTGGTGTTGCCATGTCCAGGATTGTCGAACATCCCATTTTGGGTGCTCCCAGCAAGGGGAGTCGAGTCGTTTTTACCTATGACGGCGTTGAGATGGAAGGATACGAGGGCGAATCGATTGCCATGGCGCTTAAGGCCGCTGGTGTCGAGGTCCATCGCTTTACCGCCAAGCGCCACGAGCCGCGCGGCATCTTTTGCGCTATCAGTCGGTGCACCGACTGTGTCATGGTCGTGGACGGCAAGCCCAACGTACGTACGTGCATGACGCCGCTCGTCGCCGGTATGGACGTGCACACGCAAGACGGCGTTGCCTCGCTCGATTTGGATGACCCGCGCGCCAAGGCTCTGGTTGCCGAGGCGGCTGCAAGCCCTGCTGCCGTAAAGGAGGCTGAGTAGCATGGAGCGTCATGATCTGGTCGTGGCCGGCGCCGGTCCCAGCGGCCTTTCCGTTGCCATCGAGGCTGCCAAGCGCGGGCTCGACGTCGCCGTGTTTGACGAAAACGCTCGCCCCGGCGGTCAGATGTTCAAGCAGATTCACAAGTTCGTGGTGATCCCAGCGGTGCTCACGTATTACCTGGATGTCGAGGTTGCCGCGGTGCCGCACTTGGCACAGCTAGCGCGCCGCGTGTGGGGCGTTGACGAGGCGGGCGATATGGCTGCCGCCCGCATCTTCAGCATGATGCTCGCCTAATACCTGCCAGGAAGGGACAGGTTTATTTTGGTAGGTAAAGCGTTTGACCTGCCAAAATAAACCTGTCCCTATTTGGTCGGTCGCCGTTTGGGGGCGGATTGGCAACGCTGGCTGATTACGGTCTTGACCTGCGCTAGAATAGGGGCATCTGATTATCCGGGCGCATGGAGGTTTGCGCCCGTATGTTGAGGAGGACTTTATGGCAACTGTTGCCGCACCTATCGACGCTACGTCGACCGCCGCTTGGAAGGCGCTCGAGGCTCATCAGGAGAAGCTCGAGGCCGAAGGTATCGACCTCAAGGCCTGGTTCGCTGCCGATGCAGAGCGCGTGAACAAGCTGAGCTTTGACGCCGGTGACCTGCACTTCGACCTGTCCAAGAACCTGGTGACCGATGAGACCGTCAAGCTGCTGTGCGATCTTGCCCGCGAGGTGAAGCTCGAGGAGCGCCGCGACGCCATGTTCTCCGGCGAGCACATCAACACCACCGAGGACCGTGCCGTCCTGCACACCGCGCTGCGCCGCCCGGCAACCGAGAAGGGCCAGCTCATCGTCGACGGCCAGGACGTCGTCGCCGACGTGCACGAGGTCCTCGACCGCATGTACGCCTTTGCCGAGCGCGTGCGCTCCGGTGAGTGGAAGGGCGTTACCGGCAAGAAGATCGAGCATCTGGTGTCCATCGGCATCGGCGGCTCCGACCTGGGCCCGGTCATGGCTTACGAGGCTCTGCGCCCCTATGCCGACGCCGGTATCGACTGCCGCTATATCTCCAACATCGACCCCAACGATCAGGCCGAGAAGCTCAAGGGCCTGGATCCCGAGACCACGCTCGTGATTATCGTCTCCAAGACCTTCACCACGCTCGAGACCCTCACCAACGCTCGCGAGGTCAAGACCTGGATGCTCGAGCAGCTCAAGGCTCAGGGTGCCATCGACGGCTCCGATGAGCAGAACGCCGAGGCCGTGGCCAAGCACTTCGTTGCCGTTTCCACCGCACTCGACAAGGTTGAGGCCTTCGGTATCGACCCCGCTAACGCCTTTGGTTTCTGGAACTGGGTCGGCGGCCGCTATTCCGTCGACTCCGCCGTGGGTCTGTCGCTGATCGTCGTGCTCGGTCCCGAGCGCTTCCAGCAGTTCCTCGAGGGTTTCCACGCCATCGACGAGTACTTCTGCAATACCCCGCTCGAGAACAACGCTGTCGCGCTAATGGGCCTGCTCAACGTCTGGTACGTCAACTTCTTCGGCTCTAAGAGCCACGCCGTGCTTCCGTACTGCCAGTATCTGCACCGCTTCCCGGCCTACCTGCAGCAGCTCACCATGGAGTCCAACGGCAAGCACGTCCGCTGGGACGGCAGCGCTGTGACCTCCGATACCGGTGAGATTTTCTGGGGCGAGCCCGGCACCAACGGTCAGCACGCCTTCTACCAGCTGCTGCACCAGGGCACCGTGGTGGTCCCGGCCGATTTCATCGCCTTCGCCAACACTGCCAACCCCGCAACCGACAGCGGCCAGGATGTTCACGAGCTGTTCCTGGGCAACTTCCTGGCCCAGACCAAGGCACTCGCCTTTGGTAAGACGGCCGATGAGGTGCGCGCCGAGGGCACGCCCGAGCAGATCGTCCCGGCCCGCTGCTTTGAGGGCAACCGTCCGACGACCTCGATCTTCGGCGATACGTTGACCCCGTTCGCACTCGGCGAGCTCATCGCCCTGTACGAGCACATCACGTTTGTCGAGGGCACGGTCTGGGGTATCGACTCCTACGACCAGTGGGGCGTCGAGCTGGGCAAGCAGCTTGCCAAGCAGATTACCCCGGCCTTCCACGACGACGCCGCCAAGGCCGAGCAGGACGCTTCGACCCAGGCACTCATCGAGTTCTACCGCGCTCACCGCAAGTAGTCTTTGTTGCTGAGATAGGTCATGGCCGAAGGGGCCCGTATCTGTTGGGATGCGGGCCCCTTTACTGTTTGCGACCAGAAATGATGGGCTGCGCAACGTCGCTAGCGGTCGAATTCGACCTGGACGCTTTGGGCTTCGGGGAGCTCTGCGTAGAGCGGGTGGTCCTCGAGCCCAAAGCGCTCGACCAAATGAGGTCGGTGGGGCGACCGCGTTTAGCGTCGTCAGCTTTGTATGTGGTGGCTCGGTGTATGGGACGGAGCGATTGCGCCCCACGGCTACACGCTGTTCATGTTCGGGACAATATGACTTTTTACCCGTTGCAGACAGAGCCGCAGTAGGTGTTCTGTATGATGACTCTGGCAAGGTTGTTCAATGACAGGGAGGCTTATATGGCAATCAAAGCCATCGCAATGGATATCGACGGTACGCTCACCAACGACCAAAAGGTCATCAGCCCGCGTACGCGCGAGAAGCTGCTCGCGGCGCAGGAGTCGGGCATTAAGCTCATTTTGGCTTCGGGCCGTCCCGCATGGGGGCTGCACGCCTTGGCGCAGGAGCTCGACCTTCATAACCATGACGGTCTGCTGGTGGCCTTTAATGGCGCTCACGTCGTCGATGCCCAGACCGACGAGGTGCTGTTCGATCAGGCTATGCCTGCCGATGAATTGCATCGCCTGATTGATCATCTGCGCAATTTCGACGTGATCCCTATGATTTCGCTCGGTCGCGATCTGCATGTCGAGGATTCGTACCGCTGCATGATTACGCTGCCGGATGGCTCGCAGAAGAATATCGTCAAGTATGAACGCGACGCGTGCGATCTTAAGATTCGCGAGGTGGAGAGCCTACATGAGGTCGTGGACACTTATCCCGTGGACAAGCTGCTCACTGCGGGCGACCCGGCCTATCTGCAAGCGCATCACGAGGAGATGTATGCGCCCTTTACTCAGACGCTTTCGGGTATGTTTACGGCCGACTGGTATTTTGAGTTTACGGCGCCCGGTATCGACAAGGCCCGCGCGCTCGAGGGTGCCCTGCCCAAGCTCGGCATCGATGCCAGCGAGGTCGTCTCTTTTGGCGACGGCCAGAACGACAAGTCCATGATTGAGTGGGCCGGCACCGGTGTTGCTATGGGCAACGCGGTTGATGAGGTTAAGGCCGTGGCCCAGATGGTGACTGCCAATAACAACGAAGACGGCATTGCGGTGGCGCTGGATAAGCTGCTGGGTTAGAATCGCCGATTAATGCATGGTTCGGGCGCCTGCTTACAGGCGCCCTTTTGTTAGGGAGGGTGCCGTGTCCGCATTTCCGTTCGACGCCGTTATCTTTGACATGGACGGCGTCATTGTCGATACCGAGTATTACTACCTGGGCGAGACTGCCGCGTTTGCCAAGGAGCTTGGGCTTAACCTGACTCAAGAGGAGTTGAACGGGCAGATTGGTACCTCACATCAGTTCTTCCTGCATATGCTGGTCGATTGGTTTGAGCGCGCTGGTAAGGGACATTTCACTGGCGAGGAAGCGTTGGCCCGTTGGGACGAGTGGGCGCATATGCGTCCGCGCGACTATCAGGCTTTGATTAACCCAGGCGCCGTGGATACGATTCGAGAGCTGCCGCGCCGCGGCGTTCGCGTGGCGCTTGCCAGCTCGTCTCCCATGGATAGCATCGAGGAAGTGCTCAATGCGTGCGGGCTGTCGGATGCCTTTGAGTATGTGGTGAGCGGCGAGCAGTTTAAGGAGAGCAAGCCCGAGCCCGACATCTACCTGCATGCGCTGGACCTGCTGGGACTGCCCGCGAATCGCTGCTGCTGCGTTGAGGATTCGGTGCCTGGTATCACTGCCGGCAAGCGAGCCGGCCTGACGGTCATTGCCAAGCGCGAAGAACGCTTCGGCTTTAGCCAAGATGCCGCGGACAAGATTATCGACCAGCTGCCGGAGCTGCTGGAGCTTGCGTAGGACTTGGACGGCACGTCTACCGTCATAATGGTATCGTTGTCGTCTTTTTGCCCACAGGGGTTAGCGAAGGTCAAAAACAGAGTGCGCATTTGTTAAAACTGCCGATTCGATGCGCTTTGCGTCACAATTTTTGAGCGAGGCGATGCGCATCGAGGTCCTTGTGAGCGATTTGATGAGCGACTGCGCGCTTGTTTCTGTGTTTGCTTCGGCTGGGGCGTCGGTCTCGAGTAGTAAACGATCGAGTGGAATCTGTCGTACGTATTCGCGTCCTCGTTTAGACGCGAGCATGCGTTCGTTCACGGAAAAATAGCAGCCCACATTACGCGCGCGGACGAGTTCGTCCGAAGTGCCGCTAAACCAGTGGAAGATGATAGCGGGGGAGTCGGGGCTTGGGATGAGTAGACCATGCGATTCGAGGACGTCCAGTACGGTTCCTGCCGAACGAACGGCGTGAATTGATATCACGCGCCCGGTAAGAGGATACTGCACGAGCGTATCGCAGAGCCGGTTAAGTGCCTGTATTTGCAGCGGTTCGCTTCCGGCAAAGCGCGCGGAAAAGTCGAGTCCGACTTCGCCGATATAGCGCTCTTGGGCAGCAACTTTGCAAAGCAGATTGACTTCGGCAGGACCGCAGCGGCCGTCGGCGAGCCACCAGGGATGGAGGCCAACGCCCGCGATAATGTTTGGGTAACGGCTGGCCCGCTTTTTTGCTGCCGCGAAGTCGCGCGGGTCGACCCCGCAATCAAAGACCCCCAGCCCTATAGCCGCAGTTTCGTCGGCAACAGCATTCGGGTAAGCCATCAAATCAAGATGGCAGTGTGCATCAATTAACCGGGGCTCCATCTCGGCGCGCTCCGCTAGTCCAGGCGCTGGCCATCGGCGCGCACGTGCTCGGTGCCGCGCCCACTGATCTGGCGGATAACCTCGCCAGCAATCATCTGACCCATGATGGGCGGCATAAAGCTGGCGGTTCCCAGCTCGGTACGCTCGTGGATGTTGGAAGGGTCGCGGGGCTGTGTCTTAACCGATTCCTCGCAGCTAAACAATACATGTAGGCTCTTGATTCCGCGCTTCTTACATTCTTTGCGCATAATGCGGCTCATGGGGTCACGTACCGTATCGAAGATGTCGGCAAAGCGGAGGCACTCGGGATGGAGCTTGTTAGCCCCGCCCATGGAACTAACCAAACGAATGTCGTGGTCCTGAGCATATTTGGCAATGGTGAGCTTGGCCGAGATGGTGTCGATGGCGTCGACGACGTAATCGAGCTTGCCGTCCGTCTGCTCAAAAACGCTCGCAAAGAACTCGTCGATGTTGTCGCTCAACAGGTATTCGGTGCGCTTGATAACGGTGGCGGCGGGATTGATATCGCGAATCATGGCTTCCATCACGTCCACCTTGCGCTTGCCGATGGTGCTGTGAAAGGCGATGGCCTGGCGATTGATGTTGCTGGGCGCGATGATGTCCTTGTCCAGAATGACGAAATGACCGATGCCGCCGCGGGCGAGTGCCTCGCAGCAATTGGAGCCCACACCTCCGCAGCCGAGCACCAGCACCGTAGCATCGGCGAGCTTATCGAGTGCCTCGCGGCCCATGATGATCTCGAGCTTGGTGTCGCGTGTCTCGATGGCGGCTGCGGCAGCGGTTTCGGTCATAGATATCCTCCGATGGGGATTCGGTCGTGTTTTAGCTATCGCCATTATAGGTATTATTGCGATTCCATTTGAGCCCTTGGAGCTTGTTGAAATGGGATCGGGATTCGCATAAGATTGAAGCAGATGGCGCCCGTTGCCGCGGGTTAGCCAACTCCGAAACACGTTTATGGCGTGAGAAGTGGCCGTCTTCGCATTACGCGGGGCGGCTATTTTTTTGAGTACAAGATTAGATAGTTAGACAAATATCTAAATATCGAGTATAGTGTGCGCGTCGAACGAAATGATGAGAGGAGGTCCTATGCCGGGAGAGGGTTTTAAAGCGCTGGCCGATCCTACGCGGCGGCGCATTTTGGAACTACTACGCGAGGGCGACCGCACGGCTGGGGAGCTTGCCGAGCATTTTGACATCAGCAAGCCGTCGTTGAGCCATCATTTGGCGACGCTCAAAAACGCCGGGTTGGTGACCGATGAACGTCATGGCCAAAACATCGTTTACAGCTTAAACACCACCGTCATGCAGGACTTGATCGGTTGGTTTATGGGCTTTACAAACACTGAAGGTGATAAGGATGAATAACGAAAACAAGGGCATTCACGCCACGGGGGTATCGCCACGCGTGTGGATCGCGCTGGTCGCTCTGTGCGTCGCCAATATCGTAGCGCACCTTATGGTGATGCCGAGCTTGCCTGCGCAGATTCCCACGCACTGGGGCGCGAACGGCGTTGACGGTTGGGGTCCCAGCTGGATGGCCTCCGCGCACGGCGTGCTGCCCCTGGTGCTTCTCGCAATGTTCTACGTGGTGCCGCGCATCGATCCCAAAGGTGAGGCATATCGAACCTCGGGCAAGTTCTATCAGGGCTTCGTAATCGCCTTCACCCTGTTCATTTGTGGTATAAGCTGGCTGGGAGAGCTTACGGTCTGGGGCGTGGTGCCGGCGGTCGGTTCGGTCAACGTGCTGATTTCCGGTGCTGTCGGTTTGCTGTTCATTGGCGTAGGCAACTACTTGCCGCGTGTGAAGCAGAACTATACGCTCGGTATCAAGACGCCCTGGGCGCTTGCTGATCCCGAGAACTGGCGCCGTACGCAGCGTTTTGGCGGTGCCTGCTTTATGGTGCTGGGTGTTGGTCTGATTGTGATGGGCGTTGCGGGTAGCGTGCTTTCGAGTGAAGTTGTCGCCGCGGTGATTGCGGTGCTGGCGTTTGGTTCGGTCGGAGTCGTCTACGTCTACTCGTATCTGCTGTGGCGCAAATCGCAGCGAGCCGCTCGTTAAGGTTGCGGAAAACTAGCGTACGCAGTTCATAGTATGTTCCGGGGGACTTTTCCCAGGTAGTATTAGGGGGTGTGGGCAACCGTGCCCCTTTTTCGTTACGTTTTAGAGCTGGTTTTCTCATCTCGTTTCCACTAAAGCGAAACAAGAATAGGGAAACAGCAGGTAGAAAGGATAAAACAGGCAAATGGCAGAGTTTATCTACCAGATGTATCAGGCTCGCAAGGCTCATGGCGACAAGGTGATCCTTGACGACGTGACCCTGAGCTTCTATCCCGGTGCCAAGATCGGCGTCGTGGGCCCTAACGGTATGGGCAAGTCGACCCTGCTCAAGATCATGGCCGGCATCGAGGAAGTCTCCAACGGCGATGCCAGACTTACCCCCGGCTACACCGTGGGTATCCTGCAGCAGGAGCCGCCGCTCGACGACGACAAGACCGTCATCGAGAACGTGCGCATGGCATTTGGCGACATGATCGCCAAGGTCGATCGCTTCAATAAGATCGGCGAGGAGATGTGCGACCCGGACTGCGACATGGATGCCCTCATGGCCGAGATGGGCAAGCTCCAGGACGAAATCGATGCCGCCGACGGCTGGGATATCGATTCCAAGCTCGGCCAGGCTATGGATGCCCTGCAGCTGCCCGATTCCGACATGCCGGTCAACGTGCTTTCCGGCGGCGAGCGCCGTCGCGTGGCCCTGTGCAAGCTGCTGCTCGAGGCTCCCGACCTGCTGCTGCTCGATGAGCCCACCAACCACCTGGACGCCGAGTCGATCCTGTGGCTCGAGCACTTCCTGCACAACTACCAGGGCGCGGTGCTTGCCGTCACACACGATCGCTACTTCCTGGATAACGTTGCCGAGTGGATCTGCGAGGTCGACCGTGGTCACCTCTATCCCTACAAGGGCAACTACTCCACGTATCTGGAGACCAAAGCCGCCCGTATCGAGGCTCAGGGTAACCGCGACGCCAAACTCGCTAAGCGCATGGAGGCTGAGCTCGAGTGGGTACGCTCCAGCCCCAAGGCCCGTCAGGCCAAGAACAAGGCCCGTCTGGCTCGCTATGAGGAGATGGAGGCCGAGGCCCGCGCAAGCCAGAAGCTCGACTGGACCGACATCCGCATCCCTGTGGGCCCGCGTTTGGGCAACAAGGTGCTCGAGGCCCATCACCTGCACAAGGAGTTCGACGGTCGCGTGCTCATCGACGACCTATCATTCACTCTGCCGCGCAACGGCATCGTGGGCGTCATCGGCCCCAACGGTGTGGGCAAGACCACGCTGTTCAAGACGATTGTGGGTCTGGAGCCGCTGACTTCGGGCGAGCTCGAGGTGGGCGAGACCGTCAAGATCTCCTATGTCGATCAGAACCGCTCCGGCATCGACCCCGACAAGAACCTGTGGGAGGTCGTCTCGGATGGCCTAGACCACATGATGGTCGGCGAGACCGAGGTCCCCAGCCGCGCGTACGTGGCGAGCTTTGGCTTTAAGGGCCAGGACCAGCAGAAGCGCGCTGGCGTACTTTCCGGTGGCGAGCGCAACCGTCTGAACCTGGCGCTTACGCTCAAGCAGGGCGGCAACCTGCTGCTCCTCGACGAGCCCACGAACGACCTCGACGTCGAGACGCTGTCCTCGCTCGAGGCGGCGCTGCTCGAGTTCCCGGGCTGCTCGGTGGTCATTAGCCACGACCGTATGTTCCTGGACCGCGTCGCCACGCACATTCTGGCGTGGGAGGGCACCGACGAGAATCCGGGCAACTGGTATTGGTTCGAGGGCAACTTCGAGGCCTATCAGGCCAACCGCATCGAGCGCCTGGGTGAGGACGCAGCCCAGCCGCATCGTATTCACCGCAAGCTGACGCGCGATTAGTCGAGCTCAGGTGACCTAACGAGAAAGGGGCGATAACCTTGAGGGTTATCGTCCCTTTTTTACTTGGTAGAAGGCTCGACTTTGTCGATGGTCCAGGTGGCTCCGAGACCGCCGGTGGTGTTGCGGCGGATGCGCACGGTGACTTCGTGGCGCTCGCCGGCCTGCGTGTAGCGCAGGGGGAAGCTTGCGCGGTTTCGCGCGGCCTCGATGGTACCGCGCTCGCGGGCGATCCAGTAGTACTCGCCGACGATGCCGAGCGTGTCGGCGCCGTAGGGGAGATAGGTCGACAGCTGGTGCAGAAGCGGGCCGGGGCAGAAGACCTCGGTTGCGAAATCGATAGGGAAGTCCTCGGGGATGGTTGGTGCTGCGGGTGTGGTGACAGGTACTGCAACGGGGACCGGAGCCGGTGCAGGTGCGGGAATCTGGTCACAGGCAGATGCGGATGCGGACTCGATGGCAGGCTCAGGCTCAGGCGCTGTTTCCGGCTTAACTGCGAAATCCGTCGGTTCCACGGAGACGGACGTGTCTGCGGTCTCGGTTTTGGCATCGGCTCGCGGGGCATCCTCTGCCTCGACGCTCGACTTTGCCTCGATGGGCGTGGATGCCATGGTGGTGATGCCGGCGTTGGCGTTCTCGGGGTCATAGACGACCGTGAGTGAGATGGCGGGCTGCGGCGTCTCGGGCTCCGGCACCGACTCGGTAGTGTCTTGATCGGCGGGCTCGTCGGACTGATCGTCCTCGGCCTCGTCGCCAAAGACATCGTTGTTTTGGAACGCAGGCGTCTCGGGTTGGTTGGCGGCTTCTTCGGTTGTCGACTTGGGAGCCTCGTCGAGCTCCGCAGTGGCTTCCTGCTCTGATATGACCTCGGGATCGGTCGTGGCGGCGATTTCGGTTTCGGCTCCTGCCGTTACCTCAATAGCGACTTCGATCCCTGTCTCGGGCTCGGGCTCTGGCTCCGGAGCGACTTCGGCCACGGGCTCGGGCTCGGGACGCTTAACGTGCTTGGGACGCACGGCCTTGAGGTCCTTCTCGCCGCGCTTTTTCTTTTTGTAGGACTGCTTGGCTCCCTTGGCAGCCTTGGGCTTGTCCTCGCCTTTGGCAAGGGCGGCATCCCATGCCTCGTTGGCGATGACGGTGGCATACAGGCGGCCGCCTTTAAAGACGGTCAGCTTAATGCAGTCGTCGAGCTCCTCGAGCAGCTCGCGCGTGGACTCGAAGCCCAGGTCATAAGCGGCCATGTCACCAGCGGCGAGCGCCTCTTCGACCTGCGTCATAAACGTTTGCTTGCCGCACCCAATCGCATCGCGCAGCAGGCGATACAGATAGATGTGGTTGCCCAGCGATAGTGCGGGCTTAACTATTGTCTTGCTCATGGCAAATCTCCTCTATACACACCAAAGCATCTTACCATCGCATGGGGCTTGCTACCTCGGCGCCCAAGGCAAACGGGCGCGACCGTTGCCGGTTCGCGCCCGTTATGCAGGTCGGTTATCTGTGAGAGGCAAACGTGCTTAGTTGCCCGATGCCGTGCCTTGGCTCGAGCTGTCAGATGGCGTGCCGGACGCGGATCCGCTCGAACTGTTCGAACTGTTCGAGCTGTTGGTGTTGCTGTTGTCGGTGGAGCTTGTGCCCGATGTATTGCCGTTTGCCTGGTCGCTCGTGCTCGGTTGAGAGCCGTCGGTCGTTTGGCTTGAGTCAGTCGTGCCGGATTGCGTGCCGCTGTTGTTCACAGAGGAATCGGCGCCCTGCGACTGATCGGGGGCGTTCGAGGACGAATCGGTGGATGCGGAGTCGCCCTGCGAGTCGTCCTGCTGGCTTTGCGATTGATCTGGGCTATCCGCGTCGTGCTCGGTCGTGCGCGACGATAGGATTGGCTCGGGGCGCTCGCCCAGACCCTCACCGGCGGTGGTGATAAGGATGGCGCCGGCGCAGGCGATGACCGCGACGATGGCGATGGCGATCGAGAAGACGATGACCTTCTTTTGCGTCTGGCTGCGCTCTGCCGCCGCCTTGGCACGCAGACTGTTGGGGGCGACGCGCGCCGTGGTCGCGCGCCCCGCAACCTGGCGCATCTCCTGCGTAGTCGCGGCGCCGCCCAGGTGCTCCTCGGCATTAAGGTCAACGGGCTCATAGGCGCCGGCAGGGTAGTCGACGGCGGCGTGCGTGCCTTTGAGGGCTTCGGCGCTGGCAGAGATAAAGTGGCGGTAGACCTGCGAGGACACAACGGTGATGACCGAGCTCACGGCGGCACCGATCACCGATCCGGCGATGCCGATCTTGGAAGCAAGTGCGACGCTCGTGGCGGCAGCTGCGGCGCCGGCGATGATTTGGGGAATGGAAATGTCGTCGAACAGGCCCTTTTTGGGCGCGATGGCCATGGTCTGTCCGATGGAATGGTTTTCGTGAACGCCGTTGTTGAGCGCGGCCGGTGTCATGACGCGCGTGCGCGGCGCGTCGGTGTACTTGGTTGTCATACGGGGCCCTCCCGGTGTAAATCTGCTTCGTTTCGTGTAGCCATCAGGGTACCCACCAGATGTGAATCGTACGTGACATTTAACAGATACCATCAACTCATCAATAGCTCACCAAATTGGTGGGATGCGGTTACACCCGGCGGTTGAACTACAATAGGGCTTGCTAATTGTTGTGAATGGCGTCTACGCACGGGAGCATTCTTATGAATCTTCACCTTTCTCAGTCTGATGGCTTTTTGCGTGTGGCGGCGGCCTCGCCGCGGATTCGCGTGGCCGATGTCGAGGGCAATGCCGAGGTTGCGTTGGCGGCTGTTCGCGAGGCGGTCGAGCGCGGTGTCCGTGCTCTGGTGCTGCCCGAGCTCAACTTGTGCGGCTATACCGCGGCCGACCTGTTTCATAACCGCACGTTACTGCATACCTGCGAGACCGCACTGGCACATATTCTCGATGAAACCCGCGAGCTGCCGATTGTCTTTACCATCGGTCTTCCCGTTGCGGTGGCCGAGAATATCTACAACTGTGCCGCCGTGTGCTGCGCGGGCGAGCTTTTGGGCCTTACGGCCAAGAAGTATCTGCCCAACTATGGCGAGTTCTATGAGCGCCGTTGGTTTGCTCCGGCGCCCGCCGATCCCGTGTGGGTTGAGTTTGCCGGTCAGGGTCCGGTTCCGCTGGGTTCGGGGCTTGTCTACCGCTGCTGTGACGAGGGCGCCGAGGATTTGGTACTCGGTATTGAGGTCTGCGAGGACCTGTGGGTGCCGGCGCCCCCTTCGACCGAGATGGCGCTTGCCGGTGCGACGGTGATCCTCAATCCGTCGGCCTCGGACGAGATTATCGGTAAGGCAGACTATCGCCGCAGCCTTATCTCTAACCAAAGTGCGCGCCTGTACTGCGCCTATGCCTACGCGGACGCGAGCGAGGGCGAGTCCACGACCGACATGGTCTTTGCGGGCGAGAACCTCGTTTACGAAAACGGCTCGAAGCTCGCCGCCACGAAGCTCCTCACCTGCGATATGGCGGTGGCCGACGTTGACCTCGACCGTCTGGTTGCCGAGCGTCGTCGTTCGACCACGTGGACGCGCGCGGACGATGCACCGGAGGCCACGATTGTTGAGTTTTCGTTTGAGGGCGTGCTGGCCGAAGAACCTGTCCTGCGCGATGCGCTCGACATCGACCGTGTCTTCCCCCGCGCGCCCTTTGTGCCGGCCGACCATGGTGACCTGGCCGGGCGCTGCGAGACGATTCTCAATCTGCAGACTGCCGGCCTCAAGACTCGCCTTGCCCATACGGGTACTAAGGCTGCAGTCATCGGTCTTTCGGGCGGCCTGGATTCCACGCTGGCACTGCTTGTGACCGTGCGTGCCTTCGATGCGCTGGGGCTGCCGCGCACCGGTATCACAGCCGTGTCCATGCCTGGCTTTGGCACGACGCGTCGCACCAAGTCCAATGCCGAGTCGCTTGCCCGCGACCTGGGTGTGAGCTTCCGCGAGGTTTCGATCCACACGGCCGTGGAGCAGCACTTCAAGGACATTGAGCACGATCCGGCCGTCCAAGACGTGACCTATGAGAACAGCCAGGCCCGCGAGCGTACGCAGATTCTGATGGATCTGGCTAACCAGGCTGGCGGTTTTGTTATCGGCACGGGCGACCTGTCAGAGCTGGCGCTTGGCTGGGCTACCTATAACGGCGACCACATGAGCATGTACGCCGTCAACGCGAGCGTGCCCAAGACGCTTGTGCGCCATCTGGTGCGTTATGCCGCTGATGTCTTTGGTGGGCGTATTGCCGAGGTCTTGCTCGATATCCTCGATACGCCGGTGTCCCCCGAGCTTCTGCCGCCGACGGGCGACGGTGAGATTGCGCAGAAGACCGAGGATTTGGTGGGCCCGTACGAGCTGCACGATTACTTCCTCTATTACCTGCTGCGTTTTGGCTTTGAGCCGGGCAAGATCTACCGTATGGCGCTCAAGAGCTTTGAGGGTGTCTATGACGCCAAGACCGTCCACACGTGGTTGCGTACGTTCTATCGTCGCTTCTTTGCCCAGCAGTTTAAGCGCAGCTGTCTGCCCGATGGTCCCAAGGTGGGCTCGGTGACGCTCAGCCCGCGCGGCGATTGGCGTATGCCGAGTGACGCCAGCTCGCGTCTGTGGCTTGCGCGGATCGATGCGCTCAATCCAATTGACTAAGGTTGGCTAAATTGAACCAATACGGGGGTTGCAAGCGTTACACTTTTGCAATCTGATGGCCCGTATCGCGCGGCGCTCTTGTCGGAGCGCCGTATTTTTTATATCGAAAGGTGGCACCATGCAGGCATCGCAGCGTCTCGACCGCTTTGGCGCGGAGGTCTTCGCCTCGCTCAACAACAAACTTCTTGCGCTGAAGGCTCAGGGCAAGACCATTTACAACATGAGCGTGGGCACGCCCGACTTTAAGCCGTACGACCACGTGGTCGAGGCGCTCACGCAGGCCGCCCAAAATCCCGAGATGTGGAAGTATTCCCTGCGCGACCTGCCCGAGCTTAAGCAGGCCGTGTGCGATTACTATGAGCGTCGCTTTGGCGTTTCGGGCATTACACCGTCCATGGTGCAGTCGTGCAACGGCACGCAGGAGGGCGTGGGTCATTTGGGCCTGGCCCTGCTCGATCCGGGTGACACCATTCTGGTTCCCGATCCGTGCTATCCGGTCTTTGAGGCGGGCGCCAAGATCGCCGATGCCAAGCTCGAGTACTATCCGCTGGTGGCGGAGCACAATTACCTGCCCTATGTGGCGGGCATCGATCCCGAGGTGGCCGATCGTGCCAAGTACATGATCGTGTCGTTGCCCGCCAACCCGGTGGGCTCGGTGGGCACGCCCGAGGTCTACGAGGAGATTATCGCCTTCGCCCGCGAGCACGACCTGCTGATCGTCCATGACAACGCGTACTCCGACATCGTGTTTGGCGGCGAGCCCGGCGGCAGTTTCTTGCAGTATCCCGGCGCGCTCGAGGTGGGCGTGGAATTCTTCTCGCTTTCCAAGTCGTTTAACGTCACCGGTGCGCGCATCGGCTTTTTGGTCGGCCGTGAGGATGTGGTCTCTGCCTTTGCCAAGCTGCGCAGCCAGATCGACTTTGGCATGTTCTTCCCGATTCAGAAGGCCGCCATCGCCTGCCTCAATGGTCCGCGCGATGAGGTCGAGGCGCAACGTCTGAAGTACCAGGAGCGCCGCGATGCCCTGTGCGACGGTCTTGAGGATCTGGGCTGGGAGCGTCCCAACGCGCATGGCTCTATGTTTGTGTGGGCCAAGCTTCCCGGTGGCCGCACCGATTCCATGGCGTTTTGCGAGGAGCTTATGGAGAAGGCCGGCGTTGTGGTGACGCCGGGCGCGAGCTTTGGCCCTTCGGGCGAGGGGCACGTGCGCATGGCGCTGGTCCTGCCGCCCGATCAGATCGCTTTGGCTGTCGAGGCCATCCGCGAGGCGGGCCTGTATTAGAAGACTATTTGGGCTCGTCAATAGCTCGAAACCGATTTCGTACAGTTATTTTACGAATCCTGCAAACAATTTCGGTAAACGGTCGATTTTTGGCTGCGTATAGGAGCATAATCAAAGTCCCGATTGGATGCATTGGGATTACGTCAAGCCGCTCGGGTCGTTCCCGGGCGGCTTGTTTGTGGAGAGAGATGGGAGTTTCTAATGGTTAACGAGAAGAAGGTCGCTATTGTCGGCTGCGGTTTCGTCGGTTCGTCTTCGGCGTTCGCGCTGATGCAGAGTGGTCTGTTCTCCGAGATGGTTCTCATCGACGTGGACAAGAACCGCGCCGAGGGCGAGGCCCTGGATATTGCGCACGGCATGACGTTTGCCGAGCCGATGAAGATCTACGCCGGCGATTATTCTGATGTCGCCGACGCCGCCATGATCGTCGTCACCGCTGGCGCTGCTCAGAAGCCCGGTGAGACCCGCCTGGACCTGGTCAACAAGAACGTCAGCATCTTTAAGTCCATTATTCCCGAGATTAAGAAGTCTGGCTTCGACGGCATTCTGCTCATCGTCTCCAACCCGGTCGACGTTCTGACCTACGCCGCCATCAAGATGTCCGGTCTGCCCGAGGGCCATGTCATCGGCTCCGGCACCGTGCTCGACACCGGCCGTCTACAGCAAATGCTCGGCGCCCACGTCGAGGTTGACCCGCGCGACGTTCAGGCCTATGTCATGGGCGAGCACGGCGACTCCGAGTTTGTCGCCTGGTCCAGCGCTCAGGTTGCCGGCGTGCCGCTGAACACCTTCTGCGAGCTTCATGGCCACCTGGAGCATGAGGCTGCCGAGAAGCGCATCGCCGAGGACGTCAAGAACTCCGCCTACACCATCATCGAGAAGAAGCACGCCACCTACTACGGTGTCGCTATGGCGGTAAAGCGCATCTGCACTGCCGTCATGCGTGACGAGCAGACCGTTCTGCCCGTCTCCTCGCTCATGGTGGGCGAGTACGGCCTGTCCGATCTGGCCATCTCCATGCCGACGGTCGTTGGCCGCGACGGCGTTGTCTGCCGCGTCCCCGTGCCGCTGAACGATGACGAGCAGCATGAGCTCACCGCCTCCGCAAAGGCCCTCAAGGACATTATCGACAGCGTCGACTTTTCCTGCTAAATCAAGCTCGCTAGAGCGAAAAGCTACAATGAAGGCGTCCGGGCCCATGTGACCCGGGCGCTTTTTTATGCAAAGGGGACAGGCTTGTTTGCACCAATCTTCGATGCGCCTGGGGCGGACTCGACCGCTATACTGGTTCGTGCCAAAAGCGATCTAGAACGGAATGCCGTATATGAAAATCAATCACGCGATTCTGCATATCCTGGACTTTGACTCTGCCGTCAACGTCATGAGCCAGCGCGAGCTGGATATCGAAAGCCGTACCGTGCGCAGCTTTGTGACCACGCATCTGCGCCGCGCACGTACCTCGGCCGACAATAAGCGCGCCACGTTTGCGGAGAACTCTGCGTTTGGCGGCGAGCTCAAGGGCTATTTCTTTGGCGAGCGTGAGTTCGTGGACTTGTCTCAGCAGATTGCGGAGTTCATCTCTTCCGAACTCACCAAGGCCGAGAAAGCCGAGTCCACTGACGTGCTTGTGGCGGACTTTGACGATGATGAAGATGCCCGCTGGTTTGCCGTGATGCTGCTGGGCTCCAAGCAGGCATTCATGCACGAGGTGGGTCGCGAAGAGGGCGAGGTTCGTAACGACATCGCGCGCCACTACGCCATTTTGCCAAACCCCTCGCAAAAGGTGCCGAGCTATGCCATCGTGCGCGCGAGCACCATGGAGATCGGCTACGTGGATAAGAAGCGCAAGATTGCCGGCGAGGATCGCATGCTCATTCCCGACGGTCTGCTGCAGTGCGACACGGGGGTTTCGGGTAAGGAGGTCATCGACACGGTGACGCGCGTGGTCGAGGAGGTCGCCGAAGAGCACGGCGCCAACACGGCCGTAGCGCTCGCCAAGGTCAAAGCCGCCGTTGCCGAGAAGGTTGAAGACGACGAGGAGCTGCCGCCTTGGGATATCGTCGATGAGGTCTTTGAGGACGAGCCGGTCATCAAGGAGAGCGTGCGTGCGGCGCTGACCGAGGAGAAGGTTCCCGAGCGCGTGCCCGTGGAGCGCAAGCAAGTCGACAGCGCGGCCGTACGCAATCATAAGATTCGTACCGACACGGGTATCGAGATCAGCTTTCCGGCCGAGATGGGTTCGAACTCCGAGTACATCGAGTTCGTCAACGAGCCCAACGGCCTCATCTCCATCGAGCTCAAAAACATCGGTAGCATCGAGAATCGATAAGGCTTTTAACTTTTGAATAAAATTAAAGACGCGCGCTGATGAAATCGGAACGCCGCTTCACGGCGAGCTCGCCGGCTGCAAAAAGATTAAATGGCGGAATGCGGGACTCAAAATGGTTTTCCGAATCCGAGAGGACGGAATGGTTGAGATTGCCGAGATTGTGGCAATAGGACGGCGCGATCGTTCCGAGGTCTATAAGACGGCCGTAGGGCGCCTGTCAAAGCAACCCGCCATGGTTGAATACGACGGAGCCCTGAGATGATGAAGGCCGAAGCTCCGATGGTGCTTCGGCCTTTGTTGTTTTCGGCTTGGTTGCCGACATCGCGTCGTAGGTTGAGCACACGTCAGCGAAAACGCCCCTAGGCGAGCAAGGTGACGTGAAAGAGGAGGGAAGCGTACTTCGGTACGCGACCGACGATTGAACGTCAGATTGCCGCTTAGGGGCGTTTGCAGCGTCGACAAGTTACGCGGTTTGGTAAAACCGCGTAACTATTTTCTGGTCATGCCCGACGATTGAACGTCAGATTGCCGCTCTGGGTCGTTTGCAGCGTCGACAAGTTACGCGGTTTGGTAAAACCGCGTAACTATTAGAGCTGGCGCAGGCCTTCCTCGAGACCGGTCTTGCTGTCGGTCTTCTCGTCGCGCATCTTGATAACGCGGGCAGGGACACCGGCGACCACGGCGCCGGCGGGGACGTCCTCGACGCACACGGCGCCGGCGGCAACGACAGCACCCTTGCCCACGCGCACGCCTTCCAGGACCACAGCATTGGCGCCGATCATAACGTCGTCCTCGATGATGACGGGCGTGGCGCTGGCGGGCTCCACGACGCCTGCCAGCACGGTGCCGGCGCCGATGTGGCAGTTCTTGCCCACGGTGGCGCGACCGCCCAGCACGGCGCCCATATCGATCATGGAGCCTTCGCCAATGACGGAGCCGATGTTGATGATGGCGCCCATCATGATGACGGCACGGTCGCCGATCTCGACGCGGTCGCGGATGATCGCACCCGGCTCGATGCGGGCGTTGATGCCCTTGAGGTCGAGCATGGGCACGGCGGAGTTGCGGCAGTCGTTCTCCACATCGTAGTAGTCGATGGAATCGACGTTGGCGTCGAGGATTGCCTTGAGCTCATCCCAGTCGCCAAATACAGTCTTTCCACGGCGGCCGCCATAGACATGCGTATTGCCCCACTGGACCTTCATGCCCGGCTTTTCGCGCACGTACAGCTTGACGGGCGTCTTCTTGGGCGCGGTGGCGATATAGTTGATAATCTCCTGTGCATCCATTTCGGCTGCGTTGCTCATTTGCGGTCTCTCCTTTGGGTGGATCCGGTTGATACCTGGTTAGGCAAACATGACCTGGTCGAACGTATAGAAGCCGGGTTCGCGGGTGACGAGCTTCTGCGCGGCTGCCAAGGCGCCGTTGACAAAGATCTGACGACTCGTGGCGCGATGCGCGAGCGTGACCTCCTCGTCCTGGCCAAAGAAACTCACTTCGTGCACGCCGGCGACAGTGCCACCGCGCAGCGAGTGCATGCCGATCTCCTTGGGGTCGCGCGCTCCGCACATGCCCTCGCGGCCATAGACGGGGTGGTAGCCTGCCTCGGGCTCGGCTTCGACGACGGCGTCGAGCAGCAACTTGGCAGTGCCGCTGGGGGCGTCGACCTTTTGGTTGTGGTGCGTCTCGACGATTTCGCAGTCAAAGCCGGGCAGCTCTCGCGTGGCCTGTGCCACCAGATGACGCAGGGCTGCGATACCGATGGAGTAATTGCCGGAGTGCATGACGCGGGTGCTCTGACCCAGCTCGCGCAGGCGATCCATCTGCTCGGGCGTATAGCCTGTGGTGCCCGAGACCAACGCCGCACCCGTGCGCTCGACATAGGCAACGACGGCGTCGAAGGTCGCAACGTTCGAGAAGTCGATGATGACGTCGGCCGCCGGAGCGTTCTCGAGCTCTGACAAGTCGAAGCCGATCTGGGCGACGATGTCAAAAACGGGCTCTCCGGCAGCGTCGACAATACCCTCGGCGGTAGTGCGGATGAGCGAGCCCATGCGGCCCGTTCCCATAATGACGGTCTTAATCAAGCAGACCAGCTCCCTTCAGAGCATCGGTAAGTGCGGAGCGCGTGTCGTCTGCCATGGGGCACAGCGGCATGCGGTAGTTTGCCTCGATCATACCCATCTGGGCGAGCGCTTCCTTGACGGGGATGGGGTTGACCTCGCTAAAGAGGGCATTGATAAGCGGCTGGCCGGCAATCTGGATATCGCGGGCACGTGCCACGTCACCGTCCAGATAGGCGCGGCACATGTCATGTACGAGCTGCGGCTGCACGTCGGCCCACACGCTAATGGTGCCCGAAGCACCCAAGCTCATGAGCGGCACGGTGAGCGCGTCCTCGCCCGAGTACATGCGGAAGTCGTCGGACAGCAGGTGGGCGATCTTGGCGGCGTAGGCGACGTTGCCCGAGGCTTCCTTAATACCCATGATGTTGGGGTGCGCGGCCAAGCGCTCCACGTTGCGCTCGCTGATGCCGCAGCCACAGCGGCCGGGGATGTTGTACAGGATGCAGGGGATGTCTACGGCATCGGCGACGGTCTTAAAGTGCTGGTAGATACCCTCTTCGTTGGATTTGTTGTAGTAGGGGGTAATGAGCAGCAGGCCGTCGGCTCCCAAGCCCTGGTAAGTGAGCGACTTGGTGAGCATGGTCTGCGTGGAGTTGGAGCCCGAGCCGGCGATGACGGGGACGCGTCCTGCAACTTGCTTGACCACCGCGGCGACAACGGAGTTGTCCTCGTCGTCGGTCATCGTGGCACTCTCGCCGGTGGTGCCCAGGGCGAGGATGGCGTCGGTGCCATTTTGCAGGTGGAAATCGATAAGGCGCTCGAGCGCATCAAAGTCGACACTGCCGTCCTTTTTAAACGGCGTAACCAGGGCGACGATTGAGCCCTCGAGATTGCGGATGTCCATGTTCTTCTCCTTCGCTTCGGCGATCTGGATGCGCTTGTTCCATTGGGCGGCGACTGCCAGGCGCTCGTCTTGGGCGCGGCGGCGGGCACTTTCGGCGCGCGACTTGGCCAACAGTTCTCGGCCGCACGGCAGCACGTCGAGCGTGGCAAAGTAATCGCCCGGGCGCTCGGCGCGGCGGATGAGGTCGGCCGCGCCATCGGGGCGCAGCAGGACCTCGGCGGAGCGCAGCCGTCCGTTGTAGTTGTAGCCCATGGAGTAGCCATGCGCACCGGTATCGTGGATTACAAGCAGGTCGCCCATGTCGATATGCGGTAGCTCGCGATCGATGGCGAACTTGTCGTTGTTCTCGCACAGATTGCCCGTGATGTCATAGGTGTTCGTGACGGGCGCTGTGCCCTTGTCGGCGCCGCCCGGCTGACCCATCACCGTAATGTGGTGGTAGGCACCATACATGGCGGGGCGGATCAAATCGACGGCGCTTGCATCGACACCGATATAGTCCTTGTAGATCTGCTTCTCGTGGATGGCCTTGGTGACCAGGCAGCCGTAGGGGCCCATCATAAAGCGGCCCATCTCGGTGTAGATTGCCACATCGCCCATGCCTGCGGGGACCAGGATCTCGTCGTATGCCGCGTGCACTCCCTCGCCGATGGCGTGAATGTCGTTGGCCTGCTGCTCGGGCAGGTAGGGGATGCCGACGCCGCCGGATAGATTGATGAAGGCGACGTGTGCGCCGGTCTCGCGCTCCAGGCGCACGGCAAGCTCAAAGAGGATGCGCGCGAGCTTGGGGTAGTAGTCGTTGGTGACGGTGTTGCTGGCAAGGAAGGCGTGGATGCCAAAGTCCTCGGCACCCTTGGTCTTGAGCATACGGAAGGCCTCGAAGAGTTGCTCGGTGGGGATGCCGTATTTGGAGTCGCCGGGGTTGTCCATGATGCCGTTGGAGAGCTGGAACAGGCCGCCCGGATTAAAGCGGCAGCTGACCGTCTTGGGGATGGGTCCCGCAACACGCTCAAAGAACTCGATGTGGCTGATGTCGTCAAAGTTGACGATGGCACCCAGCTTGTCGGCGAGCTCAAAGTCCGCAGCCGGCGTGTCGTTGGACGAGAACATGATGTCGTGTCCCGTGATACCCAGAGAGCGGGCGATCATGAGCTCGGTATAGCTCGAGCAATCGCAGCCGCAGCCGTATTCGTTGAGAATGGAGATGAGTGCCGGGTTGGGGTTAGCCTTGACGGCAAAGTATTCCTTAAAGCCCGGGTTCCACGCAAAGGCGTCGCGCACCTCTTGCATGTTGCGGCGGATGCCCGCCTCGTCGTATAGATGAAACGGCGTGGGGAACTGCTCGACGATATGCTCGAGCGTCTCCTTGTCCACAAACGGCTGCTTGGCCGCATATGCCTCGTTGGGGGTCAATGCCATGTCCCGTAAACCTCGCTATCCAGACGGCGCCATCTGCGCATCGAATCCGCATAGCGTGGACCCAATGTCCGGATAGCGCTCCCGCATTGCTGCAGACAGTCCTGTGGGTGTTTCCCACAGGCCCACCAGGTTGTTCGTGCCCGAAAAACCCAGTTCGGCGGGTTTCGCCTCCCCGCGGGGTCAAAGCCTGCCGACTCGCCCGCGGCTCTTCGTGCCCGCGCCTCTATCAAGTGGTAAAGACCCTATCACGTTGCACTTTACCAAACAAGAGTATTCGTATATAACGTTTAAAAAATGCAGGGATATGCTGGAAACATGTGCGCCACAATCCTGTATCACAATAAGTTGCAACAAATGTGCCTCACGAAGGGATCCTCTATGACCGAGCTCCAAGAACTCCGTCGCTATCGCCGCGATCTCCATCGCATTCCGGAGCTCGATTTCGATCTTCCGCAAACCATTGCCTATATCGAGGGCGTGCTGGCACCGCTCACCTGCGAAGTGACCCATCCGTGCCCCAGCTGCGTCTGCGCTTTCTTCGACGCCGGCGTTGATGCCGCGCATGCCACGGCGATTCGCGCCGATATGGATGCGCTGCCCATTGAGGAGGCGACAGGGGCGGCCTTTGCCTCGACCCATCCCGGCAAGATGCACGCTTGCGGACATGACGGTCACATGGCCATGGCACTTGCCGCCGCGACGTATGTCGACCGTACGATTCGCGAGCAGCCGGGCGTCATGAGGCGCAACGTGCTCTTTGTGTTCCAGCCGGCCGAGGAAACGACCGGTGGTGCCAAGACGGTATGCGAGAGCGGCGTGTTCGAGCGCTATGGGGTCGACCGCATTTTTGGCTTCCATGTGTGGCCCGATCTGCCTGCCGGCACGTTGGCGAGCTGTTCCGGTCCGCTGCTGGCGCGTTCGAGCGAGACGCATATCTATATTCACGGTACGAGCATCCATATTGCTAAGACCTATGGCGTGCCGGTCGAGGAGTCGCACGATGCCGCGTTGGCGGCAGCGAAGTTTTTGGTTGCCGAGCGCGAGCTGATGGACGAGCTGGGCGGCGACGAGCCCTGTATCGGCAAGTTTGGTCTGCTGCAGGCCGGTACGGTTTGCAACGCGGTGGCGGGGGAGGCCCATGTGGCCGGAAGCCTGCGTGTGTTTACGGACGGCATGTTCGATCGGGCGCGCGAGGGCGTGCGCCGCGTGCTTGATGAGGCATGCGCTGCAACGGGCTGCACGTACGATCTCGACTTTGCCGAGGGCTATCCGCCGGTCGACAACGACCCCGAGTTGTTTGCCAGCGTCGCGCCTGCCTTGCCCGGCCTGCAGCTTGTGGAGGAGCCGCTGTTAATTGCCGAGGACTTTGCGTTCTATCAGCGCCATCTGCCGGGCGTGTTCTTCTTGCTGGGCACGGGCGTGCCAGAGGCGCAAGAAAACCCGATCGACGCAGACGGCTGCCCAGCTTATGCGATGAGCGCTCTTCACACTGATACCATGCTCTTTGACGAGGAAATTTTGCTCAAGGGCCTCGATGTCTACAAACGATTGCTTTTGCTTGGTTAATCGGCGCGGGCGCATGTTCTAGAAAATACGAACAAATGTACGGTATAATAGAGATGTATGTCTGTAGAAACGTTTGACGTTATTAACGTAAGGCGATACTATGATTGCATCGTACAAAGATGAGGATACCGAACATTTTGCAATGGGTGTGCGGGTCAGGAGGTTCGTGCCCTTTGAGCGGGTCGCATTGAGGAAGATTCGTCAACTGCAGGTTTGTGCTTCACTTGATGACCTTCGCGTTCCTCCGGGCAATCGTCTTGAAGCGTTGAAGGGCGATCGCGCCGGCCAATATAGTATCCGTGTTAATGAGCGCTATCGGGTCTGCTTTGAGTGGAGACAGGGGATGGCTTGGAATGTCGAAATCGTCGATTATCACAAGTGATGAGACCGCGCCCGATTTGCTGTCACCGGTGACTCCTGGTGAACTTCTCAAAGAGGAATTTCTTGTTCCTATGGGCATTTCTCAATATCGTCTTGCTAAGGAGACCGGGATTCCGGCACAGCGTATTGGGCAGATTATTTTGGGGAGGCGTCGTGTTACGGCTGACACCGATCTTCGCCTTTGCCGCTACTTTGGCCTAACGGATGGTTATTGGCTGCGCGCCCAGATAGCGTTTGACCTCGAGGCGGAAAAGAGGCGCATCGAGCCGGAACTGGATAAGATCGTTCCTGTTCAGCAGGCTATCGCATTGTAGTGTTCAAAGATGTTGAGGTTGGAATGACGATGGGGCGACGCCGACAGTCTGCCGTTTATAGTCCCGGTGGGTGTGGATGCGGCTTGTTGTTGCTTCCGGTTATTGCTGTGAGCATTGGCGTTATGTTTGCGCTTGCCGGGTTGGCGGCAGCGGCACTCGTGTTGCTGATCGTGGCCATTGGCGTGACGATTTGGCTCTGCCGCAATCGCGAGCAACGCCATGCCGACGGCAAGACCGATGTGGGATGGATTGTCTTTTTGGTTACCGCCTACCTGTTGAGCATCGGCTACCTTGTGTTCTTTGTTTTGCTGCTCGTTAGCACCTTTACCGGGGAATCCGTCACGGTGGGCTAGGCTTCGACGAGCCTTTTGAGGATGAGGCGAGGGGGCGGATGGGACATGTTGTTCAAGACGGAGTGCGACGCGCGGGCGGCAAGAAGATCGCGATTCCCATCGGCAAGCAGGACGCGACCGTCTTCCGCAAGGTGATGAGCGCAAAAGACGCCATCTAAGAGTTCGCGCCGGCGCTAGGGACGGCCGATCAGGAGCGGGCACTGCGTATTGCCCGAGTGCGGGCGAGACGGATGGTGGCGTGGATGATTCGCGCTTATCTTCCTTACTTTCGGATTATTCACCAAAAATAGCTGTGCGGGCACATCACGAACAATCGCCAAACAAGGCATAAACACGGGCGCGGGGCTTATCGGCTTCGTGCTCTTCTTCGCCATAAGAAACGACAACAGCAGAGCGGTTAGCCGAGCGCTAATTTTCGTCTGGAAAGCGAGTGGTATGATTCGACCTACAGGCTTTTCAAACTGAAACGGCGGAATTAACATGGGAAATGCTGTTATAACGCTCAGGGATTTGATGCCGGTGGCGCACCCAGAGAAGACAAAGATCAAATTCAACATGAATGCTGGCGACGTGAACGTGCGCGCGTACGACATGCTGTTGAAGGACACCTCGACCCCCGAGAAGACCGATAGCGGCTCGCGATGGTACGAGATGAACGCGTGGAGGAGCGCGACGGGACAAGCGAATAACAACCTCAACCATGCGGATTACCTGCTCTCGTTCGCACAGTACTACACCTACGGGCCCGAGTACTTCATCTTCGGCGGCATGCACAAAGTGGAGAAGGCAGTACCCGAGGTGCTGGGCGGCGTGGGCTACAAGTTGACGCTTCTTCCCGACTACGAGGCCTACATTAAGCGCCTCATCATCAAGTTGAAGAAGCCTATCGGGCGCGACATCTACAACAAGTTCTACGAGAACACGATGCACGACTTTGAGCCCGTAGTGTACGAGTACTCGATGAGCCTGGGCAACGTTGCCCCTTTTCCTGGCTACAAGTACGTGTGCATCGACCACAAGACCTTGCAGGCCGTTATCGCCAGCGTGGGCTCCGACTGGTACTGGGCGCTGGACAACGTGAAGGGCGTCTACTGCATCACCGACACCGCGACGGGGAAACTCTACGTGGGTTCGGCCTCGGGCGACAGCAAGAAGGACGCGGGCGCGGACTTGGGTATCTGGCAGCGCTGGAGCGCCTATGCCAACCCCATGGACCCGACTGGCGGCAACAAGGAGTTCAAGGCCATCGTGGCCGAGCACGGAACTGGGTACATCGTGGAAAACTTCACCTACTCCATTCTAGAGGTGTGCGACACCAAGATGACCACCGCCGAGGTGTGCGAGCGCGAGAGTCACTGGAAAGACGTGCTTTGTTCGCGCAAGTTCGGCATGAACTGGAACTAGGTGCGCGCCATGGGCTTGTTACGGACGGTGAGGGACTGCGTGTACGGCATGGCCGTGGGCGATGCGCTCGGCGTGCCCTACGAGTTCAGGCCGCGCGGCAGCTTTACCTGCACGGACATGGTGGGCCTCGGCACGCACAACCAGCCTGCGGGCACATGGAGCGACGACACGTCCATGGCGCTCGCGCTGTGCGACAGCTACCGCGAGCTCGGCGATATCAATTGCGACGATATCCTCGTCAAGTTCCGCAATTGGATAAACGAAGGCGCATACACCGCCGACGGGAACGTCTTCGACTACGGCAACGCCACCAGGCAGGCGCTCGATACGGGTTGCGGGCTCACAAGCGAATACAGCAAGGGCAACGGCTCGCTCATGCGTTGCCTGCCTATGGTGTTTATGGAATGCTCCGACTGCGACATAAGGGAGGTCAGCGCGATCACCCACGCTACCGACGACTGCTGCCAGGCCTGCGTGGACATGATCGCCTATGCCCGCGAGGTGCTTTACAGCGGGCACGCCGGCTGCGAGAGTGAGGACAGAGCTGGTGCCAGCGGCGGCTACGTGTGGGATACTTACCACGCCGCCATCTGGTGCCTAGAACATACCGACAACTACCGCGACTGCGTACTGACCGCCGTGAACCTGGGCGACGATACCGACACCACGGCTTGCGTGGCCGGTGGATTGGCCGGCATCCTGTACGGATACGAGGGCATTCCGACCGAGTGGTTAGAGGCCTTGCGCGGCAAGGACGTGATTGAGCCTTATTTGTTCGGCGGGGCTTACGGTGATGACCTGTGCAGGTTCGTTAAGCGCTTCGAGGATTCGCTGGACGGTCCCACCCGCGACTTCCACGCGTTGGCCCATGACATGTTCGGCCTGGGTTGGCACATGGACTTTGGTGAGGCCTTTGCCGGGGCATATCCGCGCTCCGGTACGGCCGAAGGACTGCGAGAGGACATAGACACCATAGACGACGTTGGGCTTCTGGGCAGCGGCGTCTTCTCTCGGTGGCGCTATATAACGCACTGGAAGTACGATAGCGTGCCTGATGAGGACGATTTGGAGTGGTTCAGGCTGGCGCTCGGGAGGCTTCGCGAGCTGGCATAGGGGTGCCGTGATTTGAATCGCTTGCCTGAGGTGGCTGATGCCGACTTAAAGCACGGGGAGATATACCGCAGCGCTATTGCTTTATTGCCTGAGTGATCTTAGGACCATACCTTTTATTCGATAGCGGGGCGACGGAATCGTCGAACACCATGCGCGCGCTATCTTCGACGGGCAGCCCCCCTCATGGGCATCTTGCAGGTGAGAGGGGTGCGGCTAACGTCGGCCAGAGGCGCGGCAAGGGCGCTTTGGTATCAAGCTGCAGCCTCAATCACCGCTCCATCTGAACAGGCATCTTCTCAATCCAGTACCAATCTGGCTTACAACCCCCCCCATTAGCTCCCAGCTAATGAATTTGAGCTCGCTGCCTTCTACGATGTGCTGTGTACCGGCGCGGTAGCCGGATCGTAGGAAGGATGCATAATGAAAAAGCTCGAAAACGAAGTGCTGCTGAGCCGTCGCGCTGCACTTGGCGCATTCGCCACCGTCGCCTTGGGGACTGCCGGTCTTCTTGCCGGTTGTGGTAGCGATAAGGCGACCGTCACCGAGGACGCTGGCGATGGCGACAAGAAGGAAGAGGCGAAGAAGGAAGAGCAGCCTACGACTGACCTGGCGGTTGGCACGACGGTGACCACGGCTGCCGGTCTTTCCGTCGTTGTCGATTCCGTCCAGCCCGGCCTTACAAATTATGACGGTTCGACCATGATGGGCATTCACGTCACGTACGTCAACAATGGCGATGAGGGCGCAGATTACAATATCTACGACTGGAAGGGCGAGGACGCCAACGGCGCCCAACAGAATCAGGGTTACTACAGCGAGGGCTCCGATGAGCTGCAGTCTGGTACCCTTTCCGCCGGTGGCTCAGTGGCGGGCAATATCTACTTTGATGGCGATATCAAGAAGGCACTGTATTTTGCCAACATGTTTGATAAGTCTGCCACTGCAAGCTGGGTGCTGGCCTAGCATGTCGCTACCGTTGCGCCGGATGGGAGGTGAAGTCGTATGCCCGATAAAAAGCTGACCGAGGAGTTGCTCAATGAGCTTCTCGATGCGCCGAACATCGATGGCTATATCAGGGAGCACGACTTTGCCGCCCCGTCGCTTTCGGATTACCTGAAGCAGCTACTGCAGGAAAAGGGTTTGGAGCGCTCGCGCGTGGTTCGTATGGCCGATCTCAATGAGACCTTTGGCTATCAGATCTTTACCGGTGCGCGTCATCCGAGTCGCAATAAGGTACTGCAGATTGCCTTTGCGATGGCGCTGACGCTCAAAGAGACCAACCGTGCGCTGACGGCTGCCGGGGTAAGCGTCCTTAACTGCAAGGACCGCCGCGATGCGATTATCATCTTTTGCATCGATCGCGGGTGCAGCCTCCAAAAGGTCAACGAGGAGCTGTATCGCTTTGGCGAGGAGACGGTGAATTAGCCGCTGATATCTGAGCCGGCGGAGCTGTCGAACAACGATGCAAACGAACGGGGCGCGGATGCCATGGGGTGTCTGCGCCCTGCGCTATGATGGAGGCTATGGATACTCAGACCCCAACATATTCCAATGACGAGCTGACCGCAGCGCTTGCCGAGCACCTGGCGTCGCTCGATCGCGACGACAGCTATCGCGTGGAGCGTGTACTTAAGCGCTCGTCCGTTGAAACAACCGAGCTCGTGTACTTTGAAGGAACCGGCGGTGGTTCGCTCGGTCCCTTTGTCCGTAAACGCATCGATGCTTCGGCTCAAATCGGCGGGGCATACGAGCGTCTGTTTGCCGCTCAGCGGGCAGGCAGGCGTTTTGAGCACCTGCCCAGAATCGTCGATTGTCGTCGTTCGGGCGACGAGCTCAACGTGGTTATGGAATACATCGAAGGGGAGACACTCGGGGCACTGGTGGACCGTCTGGGATCCGCTCCCGATTATGCGCGTGAATTGTATCCTGTCCTTTGCGACGCCGTGGGCGAGCTCCATGCCGGTTTCGCAATGGCGGGGGAGGCTTCGGCGCCGGTGATCCATCGCGACCTCAAGCCGTCGAATATCATCGTGACAGGTGCCAACTATACGCCTGATGACGGCCTGACGTTTTCATCGCTGGTGATTATCGACTTGGGGATCGCGCGCGTGTGGCGCGATGGCGCCGATGCCGATACTGTCAAGTTTGGGACACGGCCCTATGCGCCGCCCGAGCAGTATGGGTTTGGGCAGACGAGCGTGCGAAGCGACGTCTACGCGCTCGGTGCCCTGCTGTTCTTTTGTTTGACGGGAGTCGACCCTAAACCAGGGCTCGACATGCGCGAGCAATGCGAGGTGCGCGGCATTCCCACTCCACTTGCCGATGTCGTTTGCATGGCGATGGCGCTCGATCCGGCCAAGCGCTTTGCAAGTGCGGAAGCGTTGGGACGGGCGACGCGCGCGGCATACGATCTGAGTCGCCCCGTGCGGCCTCCTGCGCCTGTGCCTGTCCGTACTCCGGCCTCGGAGACGTTGTTGACGCCCCAAGGGCTCCAGAACCCCGCAAGGCTTCCTAGGCCTGCCACCTCCGCTGCATGCGGTCTGCTCTCTCGCGTTCCGGAGCCCCTGGGGCGCATTTGGAATACGCTCGTCTGCTTCTCGCTGCTTGTGTTCTTTGCCGGAAGTCACTTTGCCGTCTTTCAACCCACGGGAGCAAACCAAAGCTACCCGACGTGGCTTCTCATAATCGAGTATTTTTTCTTTGTCGATGGCCTTATGACGCTTACGCATTTTGCGCTGCTCGATAAGCGCCGTCTTCGTCGGCGATTCGCACTGCTCGACAGCTATCGCGGCAAGAAGCTCGCGAAACTCTGGCTCAAGGCATTGGGTGTGCTGCTCCTATGCATGATCGTCATAGTCGCGGTTGCCAATGCGACCGGCGTCGTCGATACCTCCGCTACCTAAAAGAAAAGGGCCCCATTGGGGCCCTTTGCAGTTGCACTTAGATGCGGTTCATCTGAGCGGCGACTTTGTTGTACCAGTCCTGCCACGTGGGTGGGCAGTACTTTTTGGCCGCAGCCGGGGTAAGGGTGGAGCCGTAGTTGGCGCCCAGATAGGCAACGTGAGCGAAGATGCCCTCGCTCCAGCTGCCAAAGCTGCGCCAACCGCCGCCACGTGCACTCCAGCCCCAGGCGTTGTAAGAATTGGCGCAATAAGCACCCTTGGTGCTCTCGATGCAGGCGATGGCGGGGGACCAACGGGGGTCGACACCGGTATTCCAAGCGGCGACGGCAAAGTTATAGCCCTGGCCTGCCATAGGGGAGCCGGCGAGGTAATTGTCGATGCGGCTCGTCCACTCATTAATGAACGAATCGTAATCGGAACTACCGGTGTTGGCGTTGTTCACCGTGGTGTCGATGGTGGTGTTGGCGTTGGTGGCCTGGCTGCTGGAATTGCTGCCGCTCACGCCCTCGCCCGAGAGCTTCTCGGCGGCAGCGGCCTTATCGGCCTCAAGCTTGGCAAGCTCGGCGGCATTTTCCTGCTCGGCTTTTGCCTGTGCCTCGCTGCGGAGCTGCTGGGCCTGCGCCAGCGCATCCTCGGCGTTTTTCTGCTCTGCCTCAAGCTGAGACTTGGCCTGCTGGAGCTCGGCCTTGTTCTGCTCGAGTTCGGTTTGCATGTTATTGAGCTCTTCGATCTCGTCGACGCTCGAGCTTGTGATCTGGTTGGTGTATTTGCAGGTCGTGATGAACTCACCCAGGCTCTGTGCGTTGACCAGGAAGCTCACGATGGGGTTGGTGCCCTTCTGGTACTTGTACAGATCGCGCATGGCGGTGCATGCCTTTTCCTGCTGATCGGGAAGCTTCGCCTCGATCTTTTCGATACTTGCCTCGTTGGCGTCAATCTGCTTCTGCAGATCGCCGAGCTTGGTACGGGCATCGTTGTAGGCGCTCGTGGCGGCTTCGATCTTCTGCTGGGCGGCGGCAAGCTGATCCTGCGTTGCCTGCGAGGCGGCATACGCCGCGACGGGGGAGAGCATCGGCGTGGCCGTCAACGCAACGGCGAGCGCGGCGCTCGTGATGATACGAGCCGGCCTCGACGCGATGAGCGCTGCGGTGCGATGATTCGAATGCTGCATCCAGTCCCTCTGCAATCAATCGTAGGTTATTGTTCCTCAGGTATTCTACTACTGCTTTCGACCTCAACTTGAACCTTAAAGGTTTTAAAGGGTCAAGTTGAACTTGAGACTTTGGCTTTGACCTGCAGTTATATCGAATTGTTGAGAAACCATAGAGTTCAACTTTAACGTTACGGGGGCCTGTTTGGGACGGGCTTTGGACTGTGAAAACTATCTCAACGTTGGGGTTTGTGGCTATAAGGTCCCATTGCGGCGAGCTTGCTCTACTTCGTTGAGCGCCTGGGCGGGGGTGAACGAACAGGTGCCGTCGCCGAGTTTGATTACCCTGATGTTGTCCCCGGCGTGGGCATCGGAGACGAGGCCAAACTGCTCGATGGCGGTATCGTGTCCGCCGGCGACGGGCGTCTTGCGCGTGCCTTTGTGCGCCGATGTATTGATGGAGGTGATGTAGGCGGCACCGTCATAAGCGTCGTTTGCGGTGCGCAGAGGAGCAGTCGCTTGCACGCGCTGCGCCAACTCGCGTTTTGGGGCATCGAGGATGGGGTTATCGGTTGGAAGGTCCTGGAGCACGCGTGCGCCTTTCACTCGGGGGTATCAATATGCTGAACCCTACAACAACGGTGGGTTCATTGCCGTTGGTCATACGGCGGTGAGTGCGGCCTTCATGCTGGATAATTGCGTTGATTGTCATAGATACAGTGGAGCTTTAGGAGGAAACGGTCCGGCACGCTAAAATAAACGGGTTGCATAAAGACCGCCCGTCGTGGGCAGTTCTAGATAGGAAGTTTCCATGGCATTGCAGTTTACAGAGCGCGAGTTTATCCCCGTGCTGCTCGGTGGTGACATCAACGCCTATTCGGTGGCGCGCGCCTTTTACGAGGAGTATCAGGTCAAGAGCCTGGTCTTTGGCAAGTACCAGACCGGTCCTGCGTACCGCAGCCAGATTATCGACTACACGCCCAATGTGGATATCGACACCATGCCGGTCATGATCGAGACCATTAACGGTGTCGCGCAGGCCAATCCCGATAAGAAGATTATTCTCATGGGCTGCGGCGACAACTATGTCGCGCTTGCCGCACAGGCTCAGGATGCCGGCGAGCTTGCCTCAAACGTCATCGCGCCCTATGCGCCCTACAGCATGCTCGAACAGTGCCAGAAGAAGGAAATCTTCTACGAGCTGTGCGAGAAGCACGGTGTTCCCTATCCGCATACGTTTACCTTTACCATGGCCATGCTCAACGCCCAGGGAGAGGCTCCTGCCGAGGTGCTCGACCAGATCGATTTTCCCTTCCCGATGATCCTGAAGCCTTCCGACGGCATCATGTGGTGGGAGCACGAGTTCGAGGGCCAGAAGAAGGCCTACGAGATCGCCGATCGCGCCGAGCTGGAGCAGGTCATTCGCGATGTATACGCGAGTGGCTACACCGATGATCTGATCCTGCAGGATCGCGTGCCCGGCAACGACGAGTACATGCGCGTGCTTACCAGCTATTCCGACCGCACCGGCAAGGTGCGCATGATGTGCCTGGGCCACGTGCTGCTCGAGGAGCACCAGCCTCATGGTGTCGGCAACCACGCCTGCATCATCACCGAGCCCAATGACGAGCTCATGGGCGGCGTGCGCAAGTTGCTCGAGGACCTCAAGTTTACGGGCTTCTCCAACTTTGACGTCAAATACGACGAGCGCGACGGTTCGTTTAAGTTCTTCGACTTCAACACTCGCCAGGGCCGCAGTAACTACTACGTCACCAACAGTGGCTTTAACGTTGCCAAGTACGTAGTGGACGAGTATGTGTACAACCGCCCGTTTGAGCCCGAGTTTGTGACGGCGCAGAACGAGGCGCTGTGGATGGTTGTCCCCATGGGCGTGGTCGATAAATACGTCAAGGATCCCGAGCTGCGCGCTAAGGCGCATCGCCTGGTCAAGGAGGGTAAGGCCGCCGACCCCTCGTTTATGAAGGGCGACTTTGTCTTTAACCGCTGGCTGCGCATGTGGCACACCAAGCTGCGTCACTTTAAGCTGTTTAAGACGTATTACAAATAGGATGAACGTCGCGCCCGCCCGGTTTGTATCGGACGGGCGCGGGTATGATACGCGCAATGGTGCGAGCGTCACCAAGGAGGCGGCGATGGAAAAGCTGGGAGTTATCGGCGGTATGGGCGCCGAGGCCACGTCGTATTACTACGACCAGGTGGTGCGTCACACGGCGGCCGCCCGCGATCAGGAACATATCGACATGGTGGTGCTCTCTAAGTCGACCATGCCCGACCGCACGCTGGCCATTAAGACCGGCGACCACACCGAGTTGCTGGCGACCATGAAGGAATGTGCGCAGGCGCTCGAGACGCTGGGCTGTGCGCACATTGCCATTCCCTGCAACACGTCGCACTACTTCTACGATCAGATTCAGTCGTTTACCTCGGTCCCCATCATCCATATGCCGCGCGAGTCGGTGCGCTATGCGCTTGCCGGCGTGGTGATGGGGGAGTGTGAGTTCGACCCCAACTTGAGCATGCCGGCCGAGCCGGTGCGCAAGATCGGCATCATGGGTACCGATGGCACCGTGGATGCCGGCGTCTACGGTCGCGAGTGCGAGGCGGCGGGCGTCGAAGTCGTCTATCCCAGCGAGAAGCGCCAGGCCGATGTGATGTCGCTTATTTACGATGACGTGAAGGCAGGACGCGAGCCCGATATGGATAAGTTTGACCGAGTGATGTGGGAGTTTGCCCGCAGCGGCTGCGACCGCGTCATTCTGGCCTGCACGGAGCTTTCGGTGCTGCAAAAGTATCGCGAGATGCCCGAGATCACCCTCGACGCCATGGACGTTTTGGTACGCGAGTCCATCATCCGCAGCGGCGCCCCCTACCGCCTGTAGCTCTCGACCTGCCAAAAAGGGACAGGTTTATTTTGGTAGGTTTTATCTGGGAAAACAGTAAAGGCCTCGGCTCGTTTGTGCGAGCCGAGGCCTTTTGCATTTGTCGGTTGCTCCTTGGTGCTGGAGCTTAAAGGACGAGACTGACATTTGCCCATATAAAACCGACCAAAATAAACCTGTCCCTTTTTGGCAGGTTAGAACAAGAATCCGAGGACGATGAGGGCAATGCTGGCAATAAGTATGGCAATGTCCATGCCCTTAATGGGATAGCGCTTGTACGAGCTCGCGCGCGTACGCAGATAAAAGCCACGTTGCTCAGCCGCCAGGGCAGTGGCATCGGTCTTGCCCACGGAGCTCACCAGCAGCGGCGCGCAGAGCGGTAGCATGAGCTGGATCTTCTTGAGGGGGTTCTTGGTGTCGTATTCAACGCCGCGCGCGGTCTGCGCCTCCATGATGGCGTTCATCTCCTGGCTAAAGACCGGTACAAAGCGCAGTGCCGTGGTAAACGTGAACGCATAGCGGTACGGCACGTGCAGCACCTCCACGCAAGCGTTAGCGAGATCGCCGAGCTGCGTGATGGTGAGCATGAGGATGAGCGGCAGTGCCACGCCGAGCAGGCGAAGCGCCGCCTTGGTGCCGGTGATAAGACCATCTGTGGTAATCCAGGCAAAGATGGGGGCTCCGGTGCGGATAAAGGCGGTCTGCAGGACCAGCATGATTAGTGAGAGCGGCACCATGAGCTTGACGAGCGAGACGAGGCCTGCGGTCGATTTGGCGTAGATGCCCAAGATAAAAGTCAGCACAAGCAGGGCGATCAGGAGCACATAAGTGTCGCCGAGGAAGGTCGCCAAGATAATAGCCGCGGCCAGGGCTAGCTTGGTCACGGGGTTCAGCCGGTGCAGCAGTGAGTCTCCGGGCACGTAGTCGATCACGTTAGTCATGCTTGAGCATCTCCTTTACCAGGTCGACCAGATCGGAGACCTGACTGATTCCGGCGAATCGGGGCGAAACGTCGCGCGCGAGTTCTTTGGACAGGGCCACAACCTGCGGTGGCTCCACGTAGGCGGCGCGCATGAGGGCATCGTCGGCGAAGATCCGGTTCGCGTCGCCGCGCTCGAGGATGCGTCCGTCTGCCATAACTACCAGGCGCTGGGCAAAGTCCGAGACGACCTCCATGTCGTGGCACACCATGATCACGGCGCAGCCGCGCTCGGCCATCTCGCTCACCGTCTCCATCACGGTCATGCACTCGCGGTAATCGAGGCCGCTCGTGGGCTCATCGAGCAGAACCACCTGTGGGTCGAGCACAACCACGGACGCTAGGGCGACCATCTGTCGCTGTCCGCGCGAAAGCGAGAACGGCGATTCGTCCAAGGGGAGCCCAAAGCGCTCCGCCGCCACCCGTGCACGCTGGCGGGCCTCGTCGGTGCCGACACCGTGCAGTTCAAGACCAAAGGCAACCTCGTCGAGTACGGTGTCGCGGCAGAGCTGGCGGTCGGGGTTCTGGAACAGCGTCGCGCATTTTGCAGCGATCTCGCTGGTGGGGACGTCGGCGGTGTTCATCCCCGCCATACGCACGGTTCCCGACGCTGGATGCAGAAGGCCGTTCAACAGCTTGGTGAGCGTGGTCTTGCCAGCACCGTTCTGGCCGATGATGCCTACGAGCTCGCCGGGATAGACGCACATGTTGAGGTTGCTGACCGAGGCACCGCCATGGGGGTAGGCAAAGGTCACATCGGTGAGTTCGACTACTGGCTCCTGATTGACGCCGCGGGGGACCGCCGGGATATGGGGAGAGGTCTCGGGCACATCGGCGGGCGCGTCCTTGCTCGTTGCATCCGCAAGTAAGGACGAGATAAGCTGGTGCGCTTCGGAAACATTGAGGCAGGGCGCCTGATCGCTCGGCAACAGACCCACTTCTGCCAGGCTGTTCGCGATGCGCGCGACGCGGGGACTGTCGACGCCCATCTGGCGCAGCTCGCTTGCGTGGGCAAAGACCTGGTGGGGTTCGCCGTCAAACGCGAGCTTGCCGTCTGCCATGACGAGGACGCGGCTGCAGTATTTCGACAACAGCGCGACCTTCTGCTCGATAACAACCACGGTGATGCCGTGTTCGCGGTTGATCTGGCGCAGCGTGTCAAAAACGAGCGTGGAGCTTGCCGGGTCGAGCGCTGCCGTGGGCTCGTCGAGCACGAGCACGTTGGGCGCCATGGCGATGATCGCGGCGATTGCGACTTTCTGCTTCTGCCCGCCCGAAAGCGTGGCAATCTCGCGGTGGCGCAGGTCGCTAATGCCGACGGTCGTCAGCGTCTGGCTGATGCGCTCCTCGATTTGATCGTGCGGTATGCCAAAGTTCTCGAGGCCAAAGAGCATCTCGTCTTCAACGATGGGCGCAACCATCTGGGCATCGATGTCCTGCAGCACGCTTCCCACCACGCGTGAGATATCCGTGAGGGTGATCTCGCAGGTGTCGCGGTCATCGACGAGCGTGGCTCCAAAGAGCTGGCCGGTGTAATGGTGGGGGATGGCTCCGCTCATAACGGCGGCAAGCGTCGATTTGCCGGCGCCTGAGGGGCCGATGACGCCCACAAACTCACCCTTTTCGATGGCGAGTGAGACGTGATCGAGGGCATTCTGCGCCTCGTGCCCATAGGAAAATGAGACGTCATCGAGCTTGATGATGGTATTGCTGGAGCTCATGGGGGCCTTTCTATCGTAAAAGAGCACCGGCCGCAAAACGACCGGCGGTCTACATGGTAGCAAGTATTGCTACTTGGAGAAGACCTTCTTGAGCGGAACGCTGAGGGCCTGGACCAGGATGGCGTTGAAGACGGCGGTGCCTGCGTGTGGCCTGTCAGCTACTTAGTCGTTAAGCTTGAGGGCCTTCTTAATGGGGATGTAGAGGGCGGTCACGATGATGGCGTTGGCAACACCGGTGGCGACGACGACAGGAGCCATGACGCCCATGAAAGCCGGGTTGTTCATGACGCCAAAGGAGAAGATCGCCGCGTAGATCATGCCGGAGATGAAGGTGACAACAAAGGTGCTGACGAGCGGGAGCAGGCCCTTGACCTTGGAGTCGGCGAGCACGGAGACGAGCAGAGCCATGACCATGGCGGCGACGGGCTCGGCGATCAGGTCGGGGCCCTTGACGGAGGCGGTGATTTGGATTACCACGCCGGCGAGGAGGCCGATAATCGCGGATTGGCCGATGTTGGGCTTGACGATGAGAATCTCGAGGCAGAAAGCCGCGATGATGAACTCGGGCGAGAGGAAGCCTCCGGTGAGGCCGCTAAAGAACTTGGAGACGGTCATGTTGAGGACGAAACCGGCGGCGAGGAGGATGGCATAGAGAGTGAGCGCCTTGAGGTCGAGTTTGCCGCGGTCAGTGGTCTGGACGGTGCGGGGCTGGGCGGTGGTGTTCTGAGACATGTTGAAAATCCTTTCGGAAGGGGAGTGCAAGGGAAAAGCGGAGGCGCGTGATGCGAATGCGATCGGGCTCGAGATAGAAAAAGGCCCCCGGTCGAAACCGGAGGCCTTTCAATCACCTAGAGCGCAAAAACAGGCGTGAGGGACTCACTGTCGACCGATCGTATTCGCATCACGCCACCACCAGTTGTTGAGGGACTTCATCGCGTTCTTCATCTTGGTGGCTCCTTTCGTGATGCCATGGCGCAGTCGCACCTTGTTTCTGTTGCGTTGCACTATAGCACAGCAAAGTGTTTGCGGGGAAATCTTTTTTGAAAAGGTTTCGGTGACGTTTCCCGCCGGTCGAAGGGGCGGGCTGAGCGGGGGGGCGACCTTGGCCATCCCGCCCGCGCCTTAAGGTGTGGGGTTCTTAGGCCTTCTTGCGACGATAGATCACGAAGCCACAGACATCGATGATGATGGCGCCAACACCCATGGCGGCCATGTTGTTGCCCTTGGACTTCTCCTCGGTGATTGGATGAATATCATACCAATGTGGATTTACTTCTTTCGACGGTGAATCACGTTGATGGCGTAGCCCACGAGCAGGGCCAGAACGATGACGATAAAGCCAAGGATAGGGTTGTCGTTCACGGGGTTCTCCTATTTTCCGAGTGGTGAGAATTCGTCGACGATGAGGTCGAGGCATTGCGGAAGCGCGCGGGCGCCAAAGACACCGGAGTTGCTGGAGATGATCTCGCCATCGAACTGCATGCCCAGCGACGGCGTGCAGGTAATCTTGGCTTCCTTGGTCTGGATAATCTTAAACTGCGGGCGGCCGAGCACCTTGCCGGCGGGGTCGAGCGCGGCGGTGATCACCGTGGGGAGCAGCTGCACCGTGCGCACGGGTTCAATAACGACGATGTCGACCATGCCGTCGTTCATGCGGCAGTTGGGGAACAGGTTGATGTCGTTTTGGATGACTGAGGTATTGCCCGCCATGCAGCAGATGCCGTCGAGCTCCTCGACCATGCCGTCGTGTTCAATGGTAAAGTGCGCCACCGTGGGGTTGGGCGTGGCGAGCGCGGAGAGGAAGTAGGCGATCTCGCCAATGTCGTTTTTGGTGGGGGCGGCCTTCATCATGATCTCGGCGTCGAAGCCCGAGCCGGCGATGATGATAAAGCCGTGGCGCTTCTCGTTACCGTTCTCGTCGATCCAAAAGAGCTCACCCATGTCCACCTTGACCGTGCGGCCGGCGCGGCAAGCCTTGGCAAGCGCCGCCGCCTCGGGGGCATTACCGATGTTGTTAAAGAACAGGCAGGCCGTGCCGGAGGGGAAGATGAGCGTAGGGACACCGCACCCGCGCATCTGGTCGAGCACATTGGAGACGGTGCCGTCGCCGCCCGAAACGACTACGCGGTCGAACTCACGAACGTCCGCTACCGCGTCCTCGGGCTCCATGCCATCGCCGATAAAGCGCATTACGACCTCGTCGCCGCCCTGTGCAAGAGCGTGCGTGAATGCGTAGATTTCATCGGAGCTGGGACCCGATGCCGGGTTGTGGATGATAAGGCAGCGCATACTTACGTTCCCGTTCTGTGACTAACCGAGTATAGTTGTAGGGCAATGCCGATATCCTACCCGTGTTTTTCGGGCCTAACCTTATTCGATGGGTTGATATGTACATTTCCACACATCAGGCTCTACTCGACTTTTGTCAGCGCGCTCGTGAGTTCGATGCGATTGCCGTCGATACCGAGTTTTTGCGCGAGCGCACGTTTCATCCGCGCCTGTGCCTGGTTCAGATTGCCACCCCTGCCGAGAGCGTCGCGGTCGATCCTTTGGTGATCGACGACTTATCGCCGCTGGCCGAGCTTATGGCCGACGAGAGCGTGGTCAAGGTCTTCCACGCCTGCTCGCAGGATATGGAGGTCATGCTCCACACCGTGGGCGCGCTGCCGCGACCGATTTTTGACACACAGGTCGCCGCCGCCTTTTTGGGCGAGCGCCAGCAGATTTCCTACGGCGCGCTCGTTCAGACGTTCTGCGGCGTATCGCTGCCCAAGACCGAGTCCTTGACCGATTGGTCGCGCCGCCCGCTGAGCGATAAGCAGATTGAGTACGCGATCGATGACGTCAAGTATCTGATCGTCGCCTATACCGAGATGATGAGCCGCCTGCGCGAGCTTGGCCGCGTGGACTGGGTGCTCGACGAGTTGCGCCCTCTGGCCGACGAGTCGCACTACCGCGCCGACCGGCATGAGGCATTCCGCAAGGTCAAGCGCATCAACTCGTGTAGCCGCCATCAGCTGGGCATTGCGCGCGAGCTTGCCGCCTGGCGCGAGGACCGCGCCGAGCGCCGCAACATCCCGCGCAAGTGGGTCATGTCCGACGATACGCTGCTGGCGCTCGTCAAGCGCAATCCTGTGCGCGTTGAGGAGTTCCGCAGCATCCGCGGCACCGATCAACTGGGGGAGCGCGATGTGGACGGCGCGCTCATGGCCATTAAGCGCGGCGCGAGCTGCCCGCACGATCGCCTGCCGCTCATGGTGCGCGGACATCGCCAGATCTCTCCGGAGCTGGAGAGCGTGACGGATCTCATGTACGCGCTCATTCGCCTGGTTGCCGAGCGTTCGGGCGTGGCGACCTCGGTCATTGCCTCGCGCGATGACCTAGCCGACTATATTGAGCATCCCGAGCAGAGCCCTTTGCGCGAAGGTTGGCGCTTTGAGCTTGTGGGCTCGCGCCTGGACGATCTGCTCTCGGGCAACATGGGGTTGACGGTGAAGGACGGCAAAATCGAGCTCCTGTAGGTATATGGTTACGCGGTTTTACCAAACCGCGTAACAACTCGACGCTGCAAACGGCCGAGAGCGGCAATCTGACGTTCAATCGTCGCTCGCGTACCAAAGTACGCGTCGCTTCTCTTTCACGTCACCTTGCTCGCTCTCGGCCGTTTTCGCTGACATTGCCAAAACATCGATGCTGTCTCGTTGGCTGGGCGAGTGGGTAGAATGCCTCCAACGTGTAACTCGATTCGGAGGAATTCGCATGCCCTATTACTATGGTTATGGCTTTGGCATCGACCCGCTGTACCTGCTGGTCGTCCTTGTTTGTACGGTGCTCGGTCTTGCCGCGCAGAGCTATATCAACTCGACGTATAAAACCTGGTCCAAGGTTCGCTCGGACGGCGACACGGGCGCTGCGGTCGCGCGCCGCATGCTCGACGCCAGCGGTTGCAATGCCGTGGGTATCAAGGGCGTCGCCGGTGAGCTCACCGACCATTACAACCCGCAGGATAACAACCTGTATCTCTCGGATGCCAACCGTTCGGGCGGATCGGTCGCAAGCGTTGCCGTCGCCTGCCACGAGGCGGGCCACGCCGCCCAGCGCCAAAGCGGCTATGCCATGATGAAGGTGCGCACTGCCCTGGTCCCGGTCGTCAACTTTACCCAGAACACCTGGACCATCGTGCTACTCATGGGCCTGTTTATGAACATCGCGGGACTCACGACCCTCGCGCTGATCTTCTTCTCGTTTAGTGTGTTGTTCCAGCTGGTTACGCTGCCGGTCGAGATTGATGCCAGCCGCCGCGCCGTGGCGTACATCGAGCGGTCGGGCATGAGCTCCAAGCAGGTCAACGGTGCCAAGAAGGTCCTGACGGCAGCCGCGCTTACCTATGTTGCCGCAGCGCTCACCTCGATCATTCAGCTGCTCTACCTGATGGCTCGCTACAACAGAAACTCCAACCGATAACAAATTGGCTTGACAGGCGCCGCGGGGATTTGTGTCCCCGCGGCGCTGTACTATGTGTTGGACTTGAATTTGCGCAGGGCTGGAGCCTTTGTGCACGATAACGAAAGGAGGCTGCGTGGCAGGCTGGAATCTAACCGGCAATACTGTTTCCGCCGAGTTTGACGGCTCGGGCGATCGGGAGCGCAAGGAACTCAGCGTGAGCCAGGCTGTGGAGATCGCCGCCGGTGCACTCGATGCTATTCCGCAGCTGAGTGTCTTGGGCGAGGTCACGGGCTTCCGTGGCCCCAATGCCCGAAGCGGCCACTGCTACTTCCAGATTAAGGACGATTCGGCCGCCGTTGACTGCATCATTTGGAAGGGCGCCTATCTCAAGCGCACGTTCGATCTGCGCGACGGCATGCAGGTGAGCTTTAAGGGTAGCTTCAATCTCTATAAGCCCACGGGCCGCATGAGTTTTGTCGCCCGCTCGTTTTCGCTGGCGGGGGAGGGTCTGCTGCGTCAACAAGTGGCGCAACTGGCCGAAAAGCTGAGCCGCGAGGGCCTGATGGACGAAGCGCGCAAGCGCCGCATCCCGGTGTTCTGCTCGCGTGTGGCGGTCGTCACCTCGCTTTCGGGTGCCGTAATCGATGACGTCAAACGCACATTGCGTCGTCGCAACCCACTCGTCGAGCTCGTTTGCGTGGGTGCCAAGGTTCAAGGCGAGGGTGCGCCGGCAGAGCTCATTGAGGGTTTGCGTCGCGCCGCTTCCATTACACCGGCGCCCGATTGCATTTTGCTGGTGCGCGGCGGCGGCTCCTTCGAGGACCTCATGACCTTCAATGACGAGGAGCTTGCCCGCGCGGTGGCGGCTTGTCCTGTGCCCGTGGTGACCGGCATTGGCCATGAGCCCGATACCTCGATCTGCGACATGGTGAGCGATCGCCGCGCCTCCACGCCCACGGCGGCGGCCGAATCGGTGGCGCCGGCTATGACGGAGTTGGCCGACGTGCTTGAGACGCGCCATCAGCGTCTGGGCGCCGCGATGGCTTCGATGATTGGGTCGAATCAGGTTGATTTGGAGATGCTCGATCAGCGTGGTCTCCGCGCTTGGGATACCTATACGGCCCGTCTGGGCGATGCGCTCGATGCGGCCGCGTGCCGCCCGTGCCTCAACGATCCAACGTTTATGGTCGAGCGTCGCGAGTCCGAGCTTGCCCTGACGGCCGATCGCCTGTCCGGCGCCATAACGCGTTCGGTTGGGGCCTTCCGCTCCGACTTTGAGCGCCTGCCCGAGCGCTTGGTCGCAAGCACCTCGGGGCTCGATGGCAAGCGTCATGCACTCACGCTCGCGAGCTCCCGCCTGGAGCATCAGGGGCGCACGATGTTGAGCAAGCCTGAGTCTGACTTAGGCCGTGCGGCAGCCTCGCTCGATGCCCTGTCGCCGCTCAAGGTGCTTGCCCGCGGTTACTCCATCGCGTACAGCGAGGGCGGTGTGGCTACGAGCGCCAAGACCTTTAAGCCGGGCGACGCTATTCGCGTGCGCATGGCGGACGGCAACGTGGCAGCAACCGTCAACGCGGTCGAGTAGGCCGCCTTTCATAGCGATAAACCTTTAGGAAAGGAAACAGATATGGCAGAGAAGACCCCGGTCGAGCAGCTTACGTACAAGCAGGCCTCGCAGGAGCTGGAACTCATCATCCGCAGCCTGGAGTCGGGCGACATGGAGCTCGAGGAGTCGCTCGAGAGCTATACCCGCGGCGTCGAGCTCCTCAAGAGCCTACGCACCCGCCTGTCCGATGCCGAGCAGAAGGTCTCGGTGCTCCTGAAGGACGTCGACGGCAACGACGTGCTCGCCGACGGCGAAGCCGCCAACACCGACGACAACCTTTCGTTCTAACCACCTTGCAGCCTACTTTGGGGTAGTCTTTTTGGGACGGGGCTTTTTTGACTACCCTTGCGCGACGGCTCGCCAGGTGCCTGCGCTTGCGAAAAAGTAGTCAAAAAAGCCCCGTCCCAAAAAGACTACCTTGGTCTGTGAGAAAGGAACCAACCATGTGTGATTGCATCTTCTGCAAAATTGCCAACCACGAGATCCCCTCAACCGTTGTCTGTGAGGACGATCAGGTCATCGCCTTCGACGACCTCAATCCCCAGGCGCCGGTCCACACGCTCGTAATCCCCAAGAAGCACTACAGCGACATCGCCGACAACGTACCTGCCGAGACCATGGGCGCCATGGCCCACGCCATTCAGGAGGTCGCTAAGGCCAAGGGCCTGGAGGACGGCTTCCGCGTCATCTCCAACAAGGGCGTCAATGCCGGCCAGACCGTCATGCACTTCCACATGCACGTCCTCGGCGGCAAAAACCTGGGCGAGAACCTCATCTGAGGACGCTTCTTCCGTGGGATGAGGCGAAAGCTTAGGCACCGATAACTTATATATCAACGCAATAAACCCGAGCGCGAGGGCGTTTGGGTTTATTATTGAAGCGTATGTAACCTGGCGGCGCCACACCGCCTGTTAGTAGGGAGACACATGAACGTTCTGGTCGTCAACGCAGGATCTTCGACCCTTAAGTATCAGGTCATCGATACCAAGTCCCACAAGGTGTCCGCAAAGGGCTCCTGCGAGCGCGTCTGCTTTACCGGCGGTACCTTCACCCACGCTGCCAACGGTTCCAAGAAGGTGACCGAGAACATCGAGTTCCCCGACCACAAGGTCGCCATCGAGGTCGTCCTGAAGGACCTCGAGGCCAACGGCGTCAAGATCGAGGGCATCGGCCACCGTATCGTTCAGGGCGGTTGGTACTTCGGCGATTCCTCCCTCGTCGACGAGGACGTCCTCGCCAAGATCCGCGAGGTCGCTCCGCTCGCCCCGCTGCACAACAACCCCGAGGCCAACGTTATCGAGTACTGCCTCGAGCAGTATCCCGACCTGCCCAACGTCACGGTCTACGACACTGCTTTCCACTTCAATATGCCCGAGGTCGCCAAGACCTACGCCCTGCCCAAGGACGTCTGCGACAAGCTGCACATCCGTAAGTACGGCGCCCACGGCACCAGCTACCGCTACATCTCCAAGAAGGTTGCCGAGATGACCAACGGCGAGGCTCGCAAGGTCGTCGTGTGCCACATCGGTTCCGGCGCTTCCCTGTGCGCTATCGAGGACGGTAAGTGCATGGACACCACCATGGGCTTGACGCCGCTCGACGGTGTCATGATGGGCACCCGCTGCGGCTCCATCGACCCGGCTACCGTGTGCTACCTGCAGCGCGAGGGTGGCTACACCTTCGACGAGGTCGACGAGATGATGAACAAGAAGTCCGGCCTTTTGGCTGTGACCGGCGGCAAGACCAACGACTGCCGCAACGTTGAGGAGCTCGCCGCTGCCGGCGACCCCGAGGCCCAGCTCGCCTTCGATATGTTCGTCTACAAGATTGCCGCCAAGGCCGCCGAGATGGCCACTTCCATGTGCGGCATGGACACCCTGGTCTTTACCGCCGGCATCGGCGAGCACGCTCCGGCCGTTCGCGCCGGCGTGGCCGATCGTCTGGCCTTTATGGGCGTTAAGATGGATCATGCCCGCAACGCCCTGCGTGGCGACGGCGCTTGGTGCCTGTCCGCCAAGGATTCCAAGGTCAAGATCTTCGTCATCCCCACGGATGAGGAATTCATGATCGCTTCCGACGTCGAGCGCATCGTCAACGGCAAGTAATTGCAAGAGGGGAGGGGCTGGACGACCGAGCGCCGTTCGGCCCCTCTTTTGCGCTCGTTGGGCGATATGCTGATAGCTATTTATCAAGATATGATAACTTCTTATTAACATGCGGCAGCCTTAAGGGGTCTGCGTCGACCGTATTGCACTGCAAAGGAGTCTCATGAACGTACTTGTTGTCAACGCCGGCAGCTCAAGCCTTAAATATCAGCTTTTGGATACCGATACCCGCAAGGTTTTCGCCAAGGGCAACTGCGAGCGTATCGGATCGGACATGGGCATCTTTGGCCACTCCGAGAACGGTGGCGCCAAGCAGACCGAGGAGGTCCCTTTCCCCGATCATCGCTCCGCTATCGCTCGTGTGCTCGAGGAGCTTGAGAAGACCGACTTTACGATTGATGGCATTGGGCATCGTATCGTTCAGGGCGGCTGGCACTTCGATGATTCCGCAGTCGTCGACGACGAGGTCATGGCCAAGATTCTTGAGGTGGCACCGCTCGCCCCGCTGCACAATTACGGCGAGGCCGCGGCAATCGAATATTGCCGCGAGAAGTATCCGGAGCTGCCCAACGTGGCCGTCTTCGACACCTCGTTCCACATGACTATGCCCGAGGTCGCCTACACCTACGCGCTGCCCAAGGACGTGTGCGACAAGTACCACGTGCGCAAGTACGGTGCACACGGTACGAGCCACCGCTACGAGTGGATGATGGCCAAGGAGATCCTGGGCTCGCGCTGCCACCGTCTGCTTTCGTGCCATCTGGGCAACGGTGCTTCGCTCGCCGCCATCGAGGACGGCGTGTGCCGCGACACCACGATGGGCCTCACGCCGCTCGATGGCCTGATGATGGGCACCCGTTGTGGTTCCATTGACCCGGCCACCGTGTGCTACCTCCAGCGCGAGGGCGGCTACAGCTATCAGGAAGTCGATGACATGATGAACAAGCAGTCTGGTCTGCTTGCCATCTCGGGTATCTCCAACGACGCCCGCGACATCCGCACGCGCGCCTCCGAGGGCGATGAGCGCTGCCTGCTCGCCTTCGACATGTTCGCCTACAAGGCCATGCAGCAGGCCGGTTCCATGATTGCATCCATGGCGGGCGTGGACACCATCACCTTTACCGCCGGCATCGGCGAGAACGACTGGTCGATCCGCAAGGCCTTCTGCGACTGCTTTGAGTGGCTGGGCGTGCGCATCGACAACAACAAGAACCGCGAGGCCGTGGGCAACGGCCCGCAGGTCATCAGCTCCGCCGGTTCCGCCGTCACCGTCATGGTCATCCCCACCGACGAGGAATACATGATCGCCCACGACGTCGAGCGTCTGACCAAGAACAACTAGCGTGCCGATTGCATGTAAACGAAAGGCCTCCGAAGCAACAGCTCCGGAGGCCTTTTTTACTAGCAGAAGGACAGCGGAAACTCCATCCCGTTTCGAGCACAAATTCTGGGACACACTTTCCGGTTGAGGCACGTTGCGGAAAGTGCGACCCACAATAAAGCAAAATTCCGTCCCACAGTTTCCCAAACAAGCCCCAAGCGGAAGCTGCATCCCACAATCCGCCTCCAAACCGGGACACGCTTTCCGGCACAACAACCGCCGAGGCCCTATCAGCCTTTCAAATCCAAAGTGACCATATCCGCATCGTTTGCCCATTACAGTCTGAAATAGGCCATCGATAAATTTCGATGGCGAGCATTCGGCGCATTGCCTACGATACGGGCAAGCCCCGAGGGGCCGCCGATCGGGCGCCTCCGGATGGCCGTCTGCCCCTGCCCCGTAGAGGGCCCGGGGGGTGTTGCCACCGGGGGCGCTCGCCGCTCCGGACGACTGATAGGAAACTGCCGGGCGCAAGCGCCACGGCCAGGTAATGTGGGTGTCGCGGGGAGGGGTTCCGATCGGCCTACCGATTGGAGGATACCACCGTGGCACCAATTAGAATGCCGGAAGCCGTCATCGGGCTCGATGTCGGGAAATCGTCCCACTGGGCATGCGTCGCGACTCGAGATGGCGAGGTGCTGTTGAGCACCCCCGTCGCGAACAGGGAGGACGACCTGGACTCGCTGTTCGGCCGCTTCCCCGATGCGCTCGTGGTCGTCGACCAGTCGCGCAACATAGGCGCCCTCGCGCTCGCCCGCGCCAGGGCGGCCGGGATGTCGGCGGCGTACCTGCCGGGACTCGCGGCGCACGGGGCCGCCAGGCTCTTCGCCGGCGACGCCAAGACCGACGAGCGAGACGCGATGGTCATCGCGAAGACGGCGCTTGGCATCCCCGACGCGCTCCTGCCGGTCGGGGACCCAGGTCCGACGATTGCGGCGGCGAGGGCGCTGGCCGCCCAGAGGAACTTCCTGACCTGCGAGAACACTAGGAATAAGAACCGGCTGCGCAGCATCCTGCTGGAATCGTGCCCCGCCTTCGAGGCGCTGGTCGACCTGTCCGACGGGCCCCAGCTGAGGCTCATGGCATCCCTCGGCGGGGCCTGGTCGGTAGCCGACGCCGGGCCCCGCAGGGCGGCGGCGCTCACGCGTGGGGCGGCGCGCGGTAAGATCGAGGCCCTCGTCCGCTCGACAACCTCCTCGACAAGGCCGGATGCGTCGGTCGTCGCCGCCGAGGACCGGGCGGTGAAACTGCTCGCGCGCAGGATATCCGAGAACTCGGCGGAGATCGAGGCGATCACGGCGGAGATCTCCGCCCTGCTCGAGGGCGACGATACCTACCGATGCCTCCTGACGGTGCCGGGCATCGGGCCCAAAACCGCTTCCGAGCTTGCGATCTCCATCGACATCGAAGACTTCCCCAGTCACGACAGGCTCGCGTCGTACTGCGGCTTGGCGCCGCGCAACCGCCAGTCGGGAACCTCGATCTCCTCGGTGACGGCATCGCGCCAAGGCAACAAGAGGCTGAAGAACCTGCTCATATTCTCATGTAACTGCCTTACCCGGACAGAGGGGAGATGGGGCGACTACTACACCAGGTGCCGGGAGCGGGGCATGTCGCACGGCAAGGCGCTCAAGGCGCTGGCGCGAAAGAGACTGAAGGTCATCTACGCGGTAATGCGAGACAGGGTGCCTTACGCAGCCTAGCCGAAACGCACCGAGCAGACTGAAGCCCACCGGCCTAATGGCTTGGCGTCAGCATGCCGCGATTCGGTCGCACGGAGAGCATTTCCCAGTTGACAAAACTATAGGAACACCCCCAGCAACGGCACCCATCCATTCAGTTTCTCAGCCCCAGCTCGTAGCCAAGCCGCCGTCCACTCCAGATCCCCTGAGCACCACGTGGCGGCAGGGACCCTACAGGGTAAAGCTCTGAAAACATTCCGCAGGACGCATGAAACCCCCGCCGCACGAAGTGCGCAGCGGGGGTTTCATGCATGTCCGAGGACGTTTTCAGAGCTTTACCCTGTAGGGTCCCGAGGGGATACGTCCGCTACTCAGCCATCTGAGCCTGGACGGCGGTGATGGCTACGACACCCACGATGTCGTCGGCAGAGCAGCCGCGCGAAAGGTCGTTAACCGGCTTGGCGATGCCCTGCAGGATGGGGCCGTAGGCGTCGGCGCCGGCGAAGCGCTGGACCAGCTTGTAGCCGATGTTGCCGGCCTCGAGGTCGGGAAACACGAGCACGTTGGCCTTGCCGGCAACGGAAGAGCCGGGAGCCTTGAGCTGGGCGACGTTGGGGACGATGGCGGCATCGAGCTGCAGGTCGCCATCGATGGCGAGCTCGGGGGCCTTCTCCTTGCAGAACTTCACGGCCTCCTGGACCTTCTTGGCGACCTCGCCGCCGGCGGAACCCATGGTGGAGTAGGAGAGCATGGCCACGTGCGGCTCAACGTTGCCCATGAAGGTGGACCAGGAATGAGCGGAGGCGATGGCGATCTCGGAGAGCTCATCGGAGGACGGGTTGATGTTGAGGCCGCAGTCGGCGAAGATCAGCGTGCCGTCGGTGCCGAACTGCGGGGTGTCGGTGCACATCACAAAGAAGGCCGAGACCAGCTTGGTGCCCGGGGCGGTCTTGAGGATCTGCAGCGCGGGGCGCAGGGTGTCGGCGGTGGAGTGGCAGGCGCCGGAGACCAGGCCATCGGCATCGCCCATCTTGACCATCATGGTGCCAAAGTAGGTGGCGTCCATCACCTGGGCGCGAGCCTGCTCGATAGTGACGCCCTTCTTGGCGCGGAGCTCGGCAAACTTCTGCGCGTACTCCTCGTGCTTCTCGGCATTGCGCGGGTCGATGACGGTAGCGCCGGGAACGTTGATCTCGTCGGGGTTGCCCAAGATGACGATCTTTGCCAAGCCCTCCTCGATGATCTTGGTAGCTGCGATGATGGTGCGCGGATCTTCGCCCTCGGGCAGGACGATCGTCTTAAGGTCGGCCTTGGCGGCAGACTTCATACGGTTTAGGAAATCGCTCATGTTACTCCTTACAAGCGTTTCGCTAAGCTCCAGGCACCCAGCTTTCCACGAATAAACCCGCTGCTAGCGGGTTTACCTTTCAAATATGTACGCCGGGGTGCTTGAGCTTTCCTTGTGTGGCAAGCTCATTATAGGACGCATTAGCGCTATAATCGCTCTGATAAATATGTCTCGAAGAATGTTCGAGAAAAGCCCAGCTAACGAGCCCGTGGCTTTTGACAAGGAGTATCGATGCAGATTACCTCAGGCCTGCCTGAAGGCTTTAACGCCGGCGCATACGACATGATTGTCGTCGGTGCCGGGTATGCCGGTGCCGTTTGTGCCCGCCGTCTTGCCGAGACTATCGGCTATCGCGTTGCCGTTTTGGAGCGCCGTGGCCACATTGCGGGCAATGCTTACGACTGCTTTGATGAGGCCGGGATCCTGGTCCACGAGTATGGTCCGCACATTTACCATACCTTTAACGAGCGCGTCCACAATTTTCTGTCGCGCTTTACCAAGTGGACGGACTACCAGCACAAGGTGCTCGCCAACATCAACGGCACCCTTATGCCCGTGCCCTTTAACCACGCGAGCCTCAAGCTCGCCTTTGGCGATGAGCGCGGCGAGGAGCTGTATCAGAAGCTCGTGGAGACCTTTGGCAAGGACGTCAAGGTGCCCATCATGGAGCTGCGCAAGAAGAACGACCCGGATCTTGCCGAGGTCGCCGATTACGTCTACGAGAACGTCTTTTTGCATTACACCATGAAGCAGTGGGGCCAGACGCCCGACCAGATCGATCCCTCGATCACCGGCCGCGTTCCCGTCTTTGTTGGCGACGATGACCGCTATTTCCCGCAGGCCCCCTTCCAGGGCATGCCGCAGGACGGCTATACCGCGTTGTTCGAGCATATGCTCGACCACGATCTGATTGATGTGTTCTGCGACGTGGACGCCCGTGACCTCTTTGAGATTGACGAGACCACCGTCAAGATCGACGGCAAGGTCTATGGCGGCGAGATCGTCTACACCGGTCCGCTCGACGAGCTGTTCAACCTCGACTTGGGCGCTCTGCCGTACCGTACGCTCGACATGAAGTTCGAGACGCTCGATATGGACCAGTTCCAGCCCGTGGGCACCGTCAATTACACCACGAGCGAGGATTACACGCGTATCACCGAGTTCAAGAACATGACTGGTCAGGTCCTGCCCGGCAAGACCGCCATCATGAAGGAGTATTCCAAGGCCTATACGCCCGGCTCGGGCGAGACGCCCTATTACGCCATTCTGGAGCCCGAGAACCGCGAGCTCTATGAGCGCTATCTTGAGCGCGTCCAGAACCTGACGAACTTCCACCCGGTGGGTCGCCTGGCCGAGTATCGTTACTACGATATGGATGCCGTGACCAACTCTGCCCTCGATCTTTCGGATGAGATTATCGCCTGCCATGCATAAAGTCATATCATTCGGTATTCCCTCGTATAACGCCGCCAAGGACATGGACCATTGCATCACCTCCATTCTGGAGGGGAGCAATTACGCCACCGATATCGAGATCATCATCGTCGATGACGGTTCCAAGGACGAGACGGCAGCTAAGGCCGATGAGTGGGAGGCGCGTTACCCCGGTATCATCCGCGCGGTGCATCAGGAGAACGGCGGTCACGGCATGGCCGTCCTCTCGGGCCTGCGCGAGGCGCAGGGCACCTACTACAAGGTCGTCGACTCGGATGACTGGCTCGACGGTGCGGCGCTTTCGACCATGCTTTCGATTCTGCGTGGCTTTGAGGAGCGCGACCAGCGCGTCGATCTGTTTATCTCGAACTATGTGTACGAGAAGGTTTACGAGGGTACGCATACCGCTATTGGTTACAAGTTTGCCCTGCCGCGCAAAAAGATCTTTACCTGGGACCAGATTGGCCATTTCCGTCTGGACCAGAATTTGCTCATGCACAGCCTGTGTTATCGCACGGATGTGCTGCGCGCGTCCAATCTGCCTATGCCGCCGCACACGTTCTATGTCGACAATATCTACGCCTATGTGCCGCTGCCGCGCTGCAAGACCATGTACTACGCCGACATCGACCTCTATCGTTACTTTATCGGTCGCGAGGGCCAGAGCGTCAACGAGGCCACGATGGTCAAACGTCTGGACCAGCAGTTTCGCGTGACGCGCATTATGATGGAGGCGTTCCATCTGTACAGCGATGTCGAGTCGTCGCGTCTGCGCGCGTACATGATGGGCTATTTCACCATGATGATGGCAATTTGTTCGGTGCTTACCAAGCTTTCCGATGAGGATTGCGCCGACGAGCGCCTGACGACATTGTGGAGTGATTTGAAGGCCTACGACGAGCGTATGTATCGTCGTGCACGCTACGGTGTAGTCGGCTTCTTTACCAACCTGCACGGGCGGGCTGGAGACAAAACCACACTCGGCCTATACCGTCTTGCCTCAAAGATCTTCAAATTCAACTAGCTGTTGAGTAATCGCTGCTGATAGGTTGACTGGGCCCCTTGGCCTTTAGTTTGCTACTGCGAACAGTCCTGCTCGCACGGAAAGCACATTAAGTGCTTTCCGGCTCGTGCGGAACTTGTATCAAACTAAAGGCCAAGGGGCCTTTGCTATAAGAATCGATTGTCAGGCTGCCTGAATTTGAAGATCTTGGACGCGCGGTACACAGGGGCCTGGGCTGAAAGAGATCTTGTTGAGTAGGTTGTCCGGTTGGTCTTGGTTATGTTTGTCGCGAGTTCCGCACGAGCCGAAGAGCACTTAATGTGCTCTTCGTGCGAGCCAGGACTGTAGAGCAGCAAACATAACCAAGACCAACCGGGCAACCGGGCGAGCTAGTTTACTTCGCAACGCCGGGGATGCCGTGGGATGTTTTGGCGGTTTTGGCTCCGTTTACGATGGCGGTTTCCAGGGCCCTTACGGCGAGCATGCCCAGCAGGTCTAGGGGAACGGCGGCGCTTGCCTGGCTGCCCAGCTTGCCGCTGGCAAGGGTGTAGATGGTGTCACCGTCGTTGGTGGTGTGTGTGGGGCGGATGGCGTGTGCATAGGCGTCTGCGGCCATCTGGGAGACCTTGGTGGCCTGGGCCTTAGTGAGCTCCACGTTGGTGACGATGCAGCTGATGGTGGTGTTGGTGCGGTCGAGTGGCATTTTCATAGAGCCGGCGGCGGCAAGGGCGGCGAGCTCCATGTCGACGATCTGGTCGCTATCGGCTGCGGCGCGCATGCCGGCCACCCACTCGCCGGTGGTCGGGTCGACCACGTTGCCACAGGCGTTGACCGAGACCACGGCGCCTACCTTGACGGTGCCGAGTGTCACGGCAGCAGCTCCAAGGCCAGCCTTCATGCAGGTGGCGGGCCCCATGAGCTTGCCTACGGTGGCGCCGGTGCCGGCACCTACATTGCCCTGCTCGAGTGTGGTGGGGGTATGGTCGAGCGCCTCGCGCACGGCGGCGATACCGGCCTCAATGTCGGGACGCACGGTGGGATCGCCAAAGGCGAGGTCGAAGATGCAGCTGGAACACACGATGGGCACCTGCGTGGGGCCGACGGGCAGGCCGATGCCGCGGCTCTCGAGTTCGCGGGCCACGCCGCTTGCCGCTTCGAGACCAAAGGCCGAACCACCCGAAAGGCAGACGGCGTGGACCTTATCGACGGTGTTCTCGGGACGCAGCAGATCGGTCTCGCGCGAAGCGGGAGCACCACCACGCACGTCAACGCCGCCGGTGGCACCCTCGGGCGCCACGATTACGGTGCAGCCGGTGCCGGCCTCCTCGTCTGTATAGTTGCCAAAGCAAAAGCCATCGACATCGCAAACGTCAATGGCTTCGAGCAGGGTGTCCATGTTTTCTCCTATCGGTTTTCCGCCGGGCCTTATGCTCGGTCGGGATCCGTGCGGTACGGCAAAATTGTAGGCGCCGGGGGATACCCAGCGCCAGATGCAATTACGAGAGTTTTTGAATCGCGCGTGCGACGCGAGCGATGGGTAAGCCCACCACGTTGTAGAAGTCGCCCGAAATGTCATGCACGAGCATGCGGCCGCCTGTGCCCTGGATACCGTAGGCTCCGGCCTTGTCCATGGGTTCGCCGGAGGCAACATAGTGCCCGATCTGCTCCTCGGTAAGCTCGTAGAACGTCACGTCGGTCACATCGACAAACGACAGACTTTCGGCGGCATGTGGAGCTGCAGCGTCGCCGGCTTTAACGATACAGACGCCGGTTGCCACCTGGTGCGTGCGGCCCGAAAGCTCGCGGAGCATGGTGCGTGCCTCGTCTTCGTCTGCCGGCTTGCCCAAAATTTGCCCGTCAAAGGTGACAATGGTATCGGCTGCGACAGTCAGTTCGTTGGGTTCGGCATGCTCGGAGGCAACGGCAGCGGCTTTGGCGCGTGCCAAGCGTTCGACAAGCGTAAGCGGAGCTTCGCCATCAAAAGGTGTTTCGTCGATATCTGCGGGAATTACGCGAACGTCATAGCCCGCCTCGCGCATCAGCTCTATGCGGCGCGGCGATTGCGAAGCCAAAATCATAGCTGGATGCCCTCGGCAACCTTCTCGACGGCCTTGTCGCCGGCGAGTGTGCGCAGCAGCTCCAAGGCAAAGGGAAGTGACTGCGCCATGCCGCTGGCAGTGATGATGTTGCCGTCTTGCGTGACCTTCTCGCCGGTATAAGCACCCTCGGGGAAGCTCTTCTCAAAGCCGGGGAAGCACGTGGCGCGGCGCTCCTCGAGCAGACCAAGCTCGCCCAGGATAAACGGGGCGGCGCAGATGGCGGCAACGTGCTTGGTTGCGGCGAACTCGCAGACTACATCGCAGACACGCTGGTCGGCGCGCAAGTTGGTGGCTCCGGGCAGGCCGCCGGGCAGCACGATGCAGTCGTACTCCTCAAAGTTGATCTCATCAAAGAGCGCATCGCAGGTCACGGGAATCTGCAGCGAGCTCACGACCTCGCGTGTGGGCATGATCGAGACGAGCGTGGCGCGCACGCCGCCGCGACGCATGACGTCGACCATGGTCAGGCATTCAATAGTTTCAAAGCCATCGGCGGCGAGAACGGCAACGCTGGGCATGAGAGTTCCTTTCGTAAGGCGGCATACAATTAGCCGTCTTATACCCCGAAGACCTCCGCTTGCCACGCTCGATTTCCCAATGTTTAAAAGGGGACGGGGATTAAATAATCATTCGGAACAAATTAATTTTTATCCCCGTCCCAGAAAAATCATCGGGTGTGGTCTTGGGCAAACAGTCTAGTTGCGCTTGAGATGGGCGACGGTTTCGCAGTGGAAGGTTTGCGGGAACAGGTCGACCGGCGTGATCTTGACGGGGGAGAAGGTGCCTTCCTCGACAAAGCGCTTAAGATCGCGTGCCAAAGTCGCCGGATCACAGCTCACGTAGGCCACGTCGCGGGCGCTCGTGCTGGCGATGAGGTCGATTGCCTCGGGTGCCAGACCTGCACGCGGCGGGTCGACCACCAGGACATCGGCATCCTGGTCGGGGAACTCGCGCACGGCATCGCCGCCGATGACATCGACGTTATCGAGCTTGTTGATCTCGAGGTTGCGGCGCAGGTCGCGCACGGCCGGGCCGTAGGCCTCTACGGCGGCAACAAAATCACAGCGGCGGGCGAGCGGCAGGGTAAAGGTGCCGGCGCCGCAGTACAGGTCCATGGCAAGCTCGTCTTCTTGCGGGTCGAGCGCCTCCATGACAAGCTCGATCAAAATCTCGGCGCCCTTGGTGTTGACCTGGAAAAACGATGGGGCAGAAAGACGCATCTGGCCGTCGGCGATGTTCTCGGTCCAAGAGCCCTCGCCGGCGAGCACCTCCACCTTGGAGACGCGGCGGGCCTTCTTCTCTCCCTTGCTCATGACGCGCACTACGCTCGTGGGGCGAGCGGCGTCTGCCAACACGCGCGAGACTTGCGAGCGCGGGAAGGAGCCCGTGGGCGTCCAAAGTGCGACCTCGAGTGCCTTGGTGCGACGCGAAGCGCGAATGCCCACGCGCTCCAGACCCAGATCGTGACTGCCGCTCAGATAGTTGAGCGCGCCGACGACCGATTTGAGCGCCTTGGGAAAACGCTTATCGAACAGCGGGCACGAATCTACGGTGACGATCTTGCTGGGATCGACGCCGTGCATGCCAAGGCGAACGCGGCCGTTAACGAGGGTGGGCTCCAGCTCAATCTTGTTGCGGTAGCCCCAGTCGTCCTTGGTGTGGCGGATGGGCTGAACAAGATCGTTGACCTGCTCGGGGGCGAACTTGCCAATGCGCTCGAGCGTGGAGCGCAGGTTTTGCTCTTTGGCGGCAAGCTGCGCGGTGCGCGAGAGATTGCCCCACGAACAACCGCCGCAGACGCCCACGAAGGGGCAGGGGGGCTGAATGCGATCGGGGCCCGGCTCCAGAATCTCGGTCGTGCGGGCGCGCATAAACGACTTGCCGTCCTGCACGATCTCGGCCTCGACGGTGTCGCCTGCCACGGCGCCCTGCACAAAGACGGCCTTGCCGTTGTCGGCGTGCGCCAGTCCGTCGGCGCCGTAGGTCATCGATTCTATGGTGAGCTTCATGTTCCTGCCTGTCATTCGCGGTATTGTTCGCAACCATGGTAGCAGGGAAAAGCGCCCCGTATTTGGGGTATTCCTCAAATACGGGGCGCTTCTACAAACGTCTATTTCGTCTTGCCGGTAATGAGCGTCTTAAGGCCTAGGCCGATCAGGCCCAGTCCCATGCGCACGCGACCGGGCCGATGGCGCTCGATGGTCTTGGTCTTGCCAGCGGGCTTCTCGCGGCGGGCGCCCTTCTCGGACGCGGGGTTGGCCGTCTGCGGTTGGGGCCGAGGAGCAGGCTCGGACTCAGGCTCTATGACGGTTGCCTGAACCTTCTGGACCTCGGGTGCGGCCGGCTGCGGTTCGAGCTCAGGCTTGGATGCGCGCGTAGGTTCTGCCTTGGCGACGGCCTCGGCGTTGCGATAGGCACGCTCCAGCAGAGCTTCCTGCGAGTTGAAGGGCTTCTCGCCTTCTTTGCGCTCCACGGGAATCCAGGTGCCGTCACTCGTCAGACTGCGTGCCTTCACGTTGTCGCGCAGCTGCATGCCCATGTACTCGTGCACCTGGGCGCGGCAGGTGGGGTCGAGCACGGGGAAGGCAATCTCCACGCGGTGCTCGGTGTTGCGCGTCATCATGTCTGCCGAGCTCAGGTAGATCATATCCGAGTCCACGCCAAAGGCATAGACGCGCGCATGCTCCAAAAAGCGTCCGACGATGGAGCGCACGTGCACGTTCTCGGTCTTGCCCGGAACACCGGGCTTGAGGCACGAGATACCGCGGATGATCATGTCCACGCGCACACCGGCACACGATGCCTCGGCGATCTTGTCGATGACCTCGCGGTCGGTAAGCGAGTTGAGCTTAAAGAACACGCGGGCGGGCTCGCCGACAAGGGCACGCTGAATCTCGCGGTCCAGGCCGCGCATGATGAGCGGCTTGAGGCCCACGGGCGCCACGCCCAGGAAGCGGTAGTCGCCGCGCAGGTTGCCCAGCGACAGGTTGCGGAAGAACAGGTTAGCGTCCTCGCCGATGCCGGGATGCGCGGTCATGAGCATAAAGTCGCTGTAGAGCTTGGCCGTCTTCTCGTTAAAGTTGCCGGTACCCAAAAGCGTCAGACGGGTAAGCGCCATGCCCTCGCGATAGGTGAGCTGGCAGATCTTGGAATGGCATTTAAAGCCCTCGGAGCCGTAGATAACGGTGCAGCCGGCCTCTTCCAGCCGCTCGGCCCATTCGATGTTGTTTTGCTCGTCAAAGCGGGCGCGGAGCTCCATGAGCACTGTAACCTCTTTGCCGTTTTCGGCAGCATCGATGAGCGACTCGCACAGGCGGCTTTGTTTAGCCACGCGGTAGAGCGTGATGCGAAGCGAGATGCACTCGGGGTCGTAGGCTGCTTCGTGCACCAGGTCCAAGAACGGATTCATGGTCTCGTAAGGGTAAAAGAGCAGCTTGTCGTGCTGCAGCACCTGATCGCGGATGGAGCGGGTCATATCGATGGTGGGGTTGGGCTGCGGCCTAAACGGCGTAAAGAGCAACTCGTTTCGTAGATGCTCGGGTATTTTGCCCTCAATGCCAAAGACATAGCCCAGGTTGAGCGGGATATCGCAGGTAAAAACCGAGCGGCGCGAAAGCTCGAGCGCTTTGCGGATGGTCTTGAGCGTTGGCTTTTCGAGCGAGCCCGATACGGCGAGCACCACCGGCTGCAGACGCAGGCGCTTCTTGAGGATGCGCTTCATGTGCTGGCGGTAATCCTCTTCCTCCTCGACGCCCTCGCCGTCCGGATCGATGTCGGCGTTGCGGGTGACGCGGATGAGCGCGCGGTCGAGCGGCTTATAGGAGCCGAAGCAGCTGTCCAGGCAGGCGAGGATGACGTCCTCGAGCAGAATGTAGGAGTAGGTGCCGGTGGGCGAGGGGATTTCGACCACGCGGTTCATCGAGGCGGGAATCTCGATAAGGCCCAGCAGGCTCTCCTCGTCGGTGATGCCGTCCAGGCCACAAGCCAGATAGAGCGCGCCGTTGCGCAGGTTGGGGAAGGGATGGCGCGGATCGATGACCAGCGGCGAGATGACCGGTGATACGTAGGCCTGGAAGTAGCGGGTTACAAAGGTATGTTCCTCGGGCGTAAGCGAATCGATGCGGGCGCGGTGAACGCCCAAAGCGTCGAGCTTGTCCTCGATGCTCTTAAAGATCGACTCCCAGCGGGTAAGGAGCCCGGGCAGCTCTGCCATGACGGCATCGACCTGTTCGGAGGCGGTCATATTGCTCTTGTTGTCGACGGGCTGTTTTTTGAGCTCTGCCAGATCGGACAAGCCGCCCACGCGCACCATGAGAAACTCGTCGAGGTTTGACTCGAAGATCGAGACGAACTTAAGGCGCTCGAACAGTGGCACAGACTCATCGAAGGCTTCGTCGAGTACGCGGTTATCAAAGCGCAGCCAGCTAAGCTCTCGATTTTGCGTATACGAGAAATCGCGCGGTTTCTTGCGCAGCTTGGCGGCGTTCTGCTTCTTTTCGATTTTGCTCGGCATATGCATCTGTCCGTTCAATCCCCAAAGGGACGGTAGCCTAACACTATTTCTTATTGTCTCAATTTAGTCGACCTATGGCGCGGACGTATCGCGCGAACGGTATCTTTACCTACTTATTACGCTGACGATCCGAAGCACTAACGTCCGGTGCTTTGAACAAGCGATCTATATCCTCACTCAACTGGTGAGAATGTATGAATAAGAATGATAGCAAGCTGAATATAATCGAATTTAGGTCGAATCGAGGACAAGCGTCATTTATATGCAGAAAACCGTTTTCACTATGCAATTTTGAATCATGGATAACTTTGAGTGTTCAATCTTGATTTCCTAGAAAAATAACGTTTACCTAGGAAAATCTGCTTTATGAAACTGAAGTGCATCATGGGAAATCATATGCGATATACCGTTCATCGTACTTTGTTGACCGTTCGGGGGCGAGGTAGAATTGCGGGTGGAAATTGGATATAACTAGAGCTGTCAGCAAGCAGCGCTCCATACGGAGGGGCGCTGATACATTTGGCCAGTAAGGCCCGAAAGAAAGGTAGGAGGCCATGACGAAAGGTCTGCACGTGCCTTCCGAGATCGGCAAGCTCAGGAAGGTCTGCCTGCACCGTCCCGGCGACGAGCTCCTCAACCTGCCGCCCGACGAGCTCGAGCGGCTCCTGTTCGACGACGTCCCGTTCCTGGAGGTCGCGCAGCAGGAGCACGACACCTTCGCCCAGATCCTGAGGGACCAGGGCGTCGAGGTGCTCTACCTCGAGAACCTCGTCGCCGAGGTGTTCGACCAGGTCCCCGGCGCCCGCGACGAGTTCACCGACCAGTACATCGCCGAGGCCGGCATCCGCGGGAAGCACATGCCGCAGATCGTCCGCGAGAAGCTGGACTCCATCGAGGACAACCTCGAGTTCGTCAAGAAGACCATGGCCGGCATGACCAAGGCCGAGATCGAGATGCCCCTCACGGCCTCCACGACCCTCGACTCCCTGGTCAACTCCGAGTCCGAGTCCGACCTGATCATCGACCCGATGCCCAACCTCTACTTCACCCGCGACCCGTTCGCGGTCGTCGGCGAGGGCGTCAACCTCAACCGCATGTACTCGGTCACCCGCAACCGCGAGACCCTGTACGGCAAGTACGTCTTCAAGTACCACCCCGACTACAAGGACGTCTCCCTGTACTTCCGCCGCGACTGCCAGTTCCACACCGAGGGCGGCGACGTGCTGAACATCAACGAGAAGACCCTCGCCGTCGGCATCTCCCAGCGCACCCAGGCCGCCGCTATCGACGTCATGGCCCAGAACATCTTCTGGAACTCCGACTCCAAGGTCGAGCGCATCCTGGCCTTCGACATCCCGGTCTCGCGCGCCTTCATGCACCTCGACACGGTCTTCACCCAGATCGACGTCGATAAGTTCACGATCCACCCCGCCATCATGGGCACCCTGCGCGTCTACGAGCTGACCGCCGGCAAGAACCCGGGCGACGTGAACATCCGCCTGATCGAGGACACCCTCGAGCACGTCCTGGAGGACGCCACCGGCGTCGACCAGGTCAAGCTGATCCCCTGCGGCGGCGGCGACCCGATCGCGGCCTCCCGCGAGCAGTGGAACGACGGCTCCAACACCCTGTGCGTCGAGCCCGGCAAGATCTGCGTCTACGCCCGCAACACCGTCACCAACGACGTGCTGTACAAGGAGGGCCTGGACCTTCTCGTCGTGCCCTCCGCCGAGCTCTCCCGCGGCCGTGGCGGCCCGCGCTGCATGAGCATGCCCTTCTGGCGCGAGGACCTCTAAGGTTTTTAAAGGCCCGTACAGGTCTTAAAACAAACGTCTAACTGCCATTAGATGTCTCCCATTGGGGCGGTGCGGATCTTTCGCACCGCCCCATTCTTGTTTAATGAAGCATAATTAACATCAGATAAGGCGGCCCATATGACCAGGGGCAGTGACGTTGATACCCCCCAACGGTGTCGGCTTCTTTGCCTTTTGGGCATCATCTCGATTCCCATGACCTTTGCCGGCATCACCCCCGTGTTCTAGCGATTGGAGCCTAACCATGGATATCAAGACGATCGGCGTTGAGGAGTGGCTTAACGTTTGGGAGAAGAGCGCCACGTGGGATATCGCCCAGTCGACGATCTCCTCGCTTACCATGGGCGAGTTGCGCGCGCTCGACGAGCAGGACGGCGCCACATTCTACGAGCGCCTGGACCGCGAGAAGATGAACTACGGCTGGATCGAGGGTTCACCGGAGTTTAAGGCTGAGGTCGCCAAGCTCTATCGTCGCGAGGTCAATCCCGATCACATTCTTCAGACCAATGGCTGCACGGGTGCCAACCTCAACGCCATCATGGCCGTGGTCGAGCCCGGCGATCATGTCATCGCCGAGTGGCCTACCTATGCGCCGCTCTATGAGATTCCGCGTTCGCTCGGCGCCGAGGTCGAGTATTGGGAGCTTCGCGAGGAGCTTGGCTGGAAACCCGATATCGAGGAGCTCAAGCGCCTGGTGCGTCCCAACACGAAACTCATCTGCATCAATAACGCCTCGAACCCCATCGGTACGGTGCTTGACGCCGATACGCTCGGTCAGATTGCCGAGATTGCCCGTTCGGTGGGCGCCTACGTTCTGTGTGACGAGGTATATCTGCCGCTCGAGAACACCGAGTCCTTTATGTCGATGGCCGACGTGTATGAGAAGGCCATTGTCACCAACTCGGTGTCTAAGACCTATTCGACGCCTGCAGCCCGCGTGGGTTGGGTCGTGACCGACGAAGAGGTGTCCAATCGCATCCGTACCTATCGCGATTACACCATGATCTGCGGCGGCGTGTTCAACGATGCCCTGGCGACCTATGTGCTTGAGCACAAGGACAAGATTCTCGAGCGCAACCGCAAGATCGTGTCTGGCAATCGCGATATCGCGCAGGCTTGGATCGATACGCAACATCGCGTTTCCTGGACGGCCCCGCAGGGTGTGTCTACCTCGTTTATCCGGCTTGATATTCCCGAGGACGACGAGGAGTTCTGCAAGCGTCTGTTGTCCGAGAGGGGAGTGCTGCTGGTGCCCGGCAGCCGTTTTGAGCTTCCCTGCGGCGCACGCCTGGGCTACTGCGCGAGCGAAAATGTTCTTCGCGAGGGCTTGAGGCTTCTGGGCGAGGCACTGGCCGACCTCGATCGCTAATCCCTTGAGGCCCGCGAAGGCCTAAACCTTACTTGGTCCTAGGTGTACCGAATGCAGACCCGCCCCTTTTGGGAGCGGGTCTGTTTGTCTTTGCCGCCGGAAAAGTCAAGTTGTTACAAATGGAGACGCAAGATCGATCGGGTATTCGACGGGCCTTATACTAAGTTTCCGGTGAACGGTATCCAACGTCTGGCAAACGGTAATCTGTTTGCTAAAAATGAATAGGACAAACTTTTTTATGAATAAAAATGAAAATGGTTGAGAGACAGCAAGAATTGCGAATTCTATTCATATCGTTACACGAAATATGCAATCTGAGGGTGGTTTAACAAAGTTTAGTTCCATTTGATTTTTGGATTGAAAACGCGTTTAAGCACGTAAATAAACTTTATTAAATCAAAGTGTGCCATGCGTGAAGTATATGTGTATGCCGTTCATCCCCTATATAAAACCGTTCGGGGGCAAGGTGGAAGTATGGGTTGATTTTGGATATAAATATGTCGTCAGCAAGCAGCGCTCCATACGGAGGGGCGCTGATACATTTGGCCAGTAAGGCCCGAAAGAAAGGTAGGAGGCCATGACGAAAGGTCTGCACGTGCCTTCCGAGATCGGCAAGCTCAGGAAGGTCTGCCTGCACCGTCCCGGCGACGAGCTCCTCAACCTGCCGCCCGACGAGCTCGAGCGGCTCCTGTTCGACGACGTCCCGTTCCTGGAGGTCGCGCAGCAGGAGCACGACACCTTCGCCCAGATCCTGAGGGACCAGGGCGTCGAGGTGCTCTACCTCGAGAACCTCGTCGCCGAGGTGTTCGACCAGGTCCCCGGCGCCCGCGACGAGTTCACCGACCAGTACATCGCCGAGGCCGGCATCCGCGGGAAGCACATGCCGCAGATCGTCCGCGAGAAGCTGGACTCCATCGAGGACAACCTCGAGTTCGTCAAGAAGACCATGGCCGGCATGACCAAGGCCGAGATCGAGATGCCCCTCACGGCCTCCACGACCCTCGACTCCCTGGTCAACTCCGAGTCCGAGTCCGACCTGATCATCGACCCGATGCCCAACCTCTACTTCACCCGCGACCCGTTCGCGGTCGTCGGCGAGGGCGTCAACCTCAACCGCATGTACTCGGTCACCCGCAACCGCGAGACCCTGTACGGCAAGTACGTCTTCAAGTACCACCCCGACTACAAGGACGTCTCCCTGTACTTCCGCCGCGACTGCCAGTTCCACACCGAGGGCGGCGACGTGCTGAACATCAACGAGAAGACCCTCGCCGTCGGCATCTCCCAGCGCACCCAGGCCGCCGCTATCGACGTCATGGCCCAGAACATCTTCTGGAACTCCGACTCCAAGGTCGAGCGCATCCTGGCCTTCGACATCCCGGTCTCGCGCGCCTTCATGCACCTCGACACGGTCTTCACCCAGATCGACGTCGATAAGTTCACGATCCACCCCGCCATCATGGGCACCCTGCGCGTCTACGAGCTGACCGCCGGCAAGAACCCGGGCGACGTGAACATCCGCCTGATCGAGGACACCCTCGAGCACGTCCTGGAGGACGCCACCGGCGTCGACCAGGTCAAGCTGATCCCCTGCGGCGGCGGCGACCCGATCGCGGCCTCCCGCGAGCAGTGGAACGACGGCTCCAACACCCTGTGCGTCGAGCCCGGCAAGATCTGCGTCTACGCCCGCAACACCGTCACCAACGACGTGCTGTACAAGGAGGGCCTGGACCTTCTCGTCGTGCCCTCCGCCGAGCTCTCCCGCGGCCGTGGCGGCCCGCGCTGCATGAGCATGCCCTTCTGGCGCGAGGACCTCTAAGTCTTTCCGTTTCCGGTGCGGTTCCCCTACAACCGCACCGGTTTCGCCCGTCAAACGGGCAACACTAATTACTTGCGTAATTCATTTTTTCGAAAGGAAACGAACCATGGGTGTTAACCTCTCCGGCCGTAGCTTCCTCAAGCTCCTCGACCTCACCACCGAGGAGATCGAGTACCTGCTCAAGCTCTCCAAGAACTTCAAGGACATGAAGCGCGCTGGCGTTCCGCACCGCTATCTCGAGGGCAAGAACATCGTTCTGCTCTTCCAGAAGACCTCCACTCGTACCCGCTGCGCCTTCGAGGTCGGCGGCATGGATCTGGGCATGGGCGTCACCTACCTCGATCCGGGTTCGTCGCAGATGGGAAAGAAGGAGTCCATCGAGGACACCGCCCGCGTTCTCGGCCGCATGTATGACGGCATCGAGTTCCGTGGCTTTGCCCAGGACGACGTCGAGGAGCTCGCCGCTAAGTCCGGCGTGCCCGTGTGGAACGGCCTGACCACTGAGTGGCATCCCACCCAGATGCTCGCCGACATCCTGACCGTCCAGGAGAACTTCAACTACGACATCAAGGGCAAGACCCTCGTCTTCATGGGCGACTGCAAGAACAACGTTGCTCGCTCCCTCATGGTTGTCTGCTCCAAGCTCGGCATGAATTTCGTGGCCTGTGGCCCCGAGGAGTGCATGCCCGCTGACGACGTCATCGAGGCCTGCAAGCCCATCGCCGAGGCTAACGACTGCACCATCAAGCTGACCACCGACGTCAAGGACGGCGTCACCGGTGCCGACGTTATCTACACCGACGTGTGGGTCTCCATGGGCGAGCCTGACGAGGTTTGGGCCGAGCGCATCGCTCAGCTCACCCCGTATCGTGTCACCTCCGAGGTCATGGCTATGGCCAACCCGGGTGCCATCTTCCTGCACTGCCTGCCCAGCTTCCACGACACCAACACCACGATTGGCGCCGAGAAGTGCGAGCAGTTCGGCATTACCGAGCAGGAGGTCACCGACGAGGTCTTCGAGAGCCCCGCTTCCAAGGTTTTCGACGAGGCCGAGAACCGCATGCACACCATCAAGGCTGTCATGTACGCAACGCTCAAGTAAGAGCCTTTAAGCATTTCGCTCGGGGTGTATTGCTGCACACCCCGAGCGGTTTGTCTGGTAAATATCTTGCGTCGGGCGGTGGGCACGGCACGGAAGATCCGCTTCGCGCGAGAAAGTTAAATGATTTATGAAGGGGGGATGAGAACTATGACTGAGACCGCTAAGAAAAAGCGCGGTATGCCTTCATCGTTCACCATTCTTCTAGCTCTGCTGGCAATTGTTGCAGTGATTACCGTTATCGTCTCCGGCACGTCCGGCGGCGCTGTTACTGCAGCCCGTCTGAGCGATTTCTGCACCGCCCCGATCCTGGGCTTCGCTGACGCTCTGCCCGTCTGCCTCTTCGTTATGATCCTGGGCGGCTTCCTCGGTATGATGACCGAGACTGGCGCTCTGGACAACGGCATCGCCGTTCTGGTGCAGAAGCTTAAGGGCAACGAGATCATGCTCGTTCCTGTCCTTATGCTCATCTTCTCCCTCGGTGGTACCACCTATGGTATGTGCGAGGAGACCGTTCCCTTCTACGCCCTGCTCGCCGCTACCATGATGGCTGCCGGCTTCGACCCCATGGTCGGCGCCGCTACCGTCCTGCTCGGCGCTGGCTGCGGCTGCCTGGGCTCCACGGTTAACCCGTTCGCCGTCGGCGCTGCCGTCGACGCTCTGACCGGCGTTGGCATTGAGGTCAACCAGTCCATCATCATCGGCCTCGGTGCCGTCCTGTGGATTGTTACCACGGCCATTTCCATCTTCTTCGTCATGGGCTATGCCAAGAAGGTCAAGGCTGACAAGGGTTCCACCATCCTGTCGATGCAGGAGCTCAAGGATGCCGAAGAGGCTCACGGCAAGGCTGCTTCCGAGGTTAGCAAGGAGGTCAAGCTCACCGGTCGTCAGAAGGGCGTTCTGATCGCCTTTGCCTTCACCTTCGTCGTCATGATCGTCGGCTTCATTCCGCTGGCCGACCTCAACGAGGGCGTCGCCAACTTCTTTGACGCTGGCGCTGTCTACGATGCCGACGGTAACACCGTCGTCCAGGGCTGGTCTGCCCTGATCACCGGCCTGCCCATTGGCCAGTGGTACTTCGACGAGGCTTCCACCTGGTTCTTCCTCATGGCTATCCTGATCGGTATCATCGGTGGCCTGTCCGAGAAGCAGATCGTTAACACCTTCATCACCGGTGCCGCCGACATGATGTCCGTTGTTCTCGTCATCGCCCTCGCCCGTGGCATCTCCGTCCTCATGGCCAACACCGGTCTCGACGTCTACGTCCTCGACGCTGCCGCCAGTGCCCTGGCTGGTCTGTCCGGCGTGATCTTCGCTCCCATGAGCTTCCTGGTCTACTTCGGCCTGTCCTTCCTGATCCCCTCGACCTCTGGTATGGCTACCGTCTCCATGCCCATCATGGGACCGCTGGCTGTTAAGCTCGGCTTCTCGCCCGAGGTCATGGTCATGATCTTCTCCGCCGCCATCGGTGTCGTGAACCTGTTCACCCCGACCTCCGGTGCCATCATGGGCGGTCTCGCCCTGGCCAAGATCGAGTGGACGACCTGGCTCAAGTTTGCCCTTAAGCTCATCGTCGTTCTCTCCGTCGTCTGCGCCATCATCCTGACCGTCGCCTGCGTGTTGATCTAAGTACCCAACGGGTGCCCCACGGAAACCTTGACGATCCTGTAGAGGATCACTTGGTCATCGTCTGTCCGGTGGGGTCAACCCACCGGTAGACTCCTACCTTTAGCCCCCTCCCGTTCCGTGCGCGGGAGGGGGCGCTCTTATGTTGCGCGGTTCTACGAACCGCGCAACCAGTTGACGCTGCGCGCCGCCCAGAACGACAATTTGTCATTCAAAAGGCAAGGCATGACCAAAAGGTCTATGCCTTGCCTTTTTCATGCCAACTCGTACGTTCTGGACGGCGCTCGCTGACTTATGCTCAACCTGCGATGTTGCCATTGTTGGTGCAGGGGAAGTGCGTTTGGGGCAGCTAATTTGGGACGGGGCTTTTTTGACTACCCCCACATAAAGGGTAGTCAAAAAAGCCCCGTCCCAAATTGAACTGCCTCCCATTTCTTGGACACGAGAAATGGGAGGCTTTTTATGCGAGTCGACTTGAGGGTGAAGCACGACATCGAGGCCAGGAAGGCGGCGATCGGGCTCTTCGAG
>NZ_JBQKLJ010000002.1:0-272560 GCF_052116285.1 Collinsella sp. Sow4_E3 | reverse complement strand
ACTCAGCCGTTCGCCACTCGCTTCCACCCGGAGGTGGGTGCCGTTCGACTTGCATGTGTTAGGCGCGCCGCCAGCGTTCATCCTGAGCCAGGATCGAACTCTCCGTCCAAATATGTTTGGGCCTCGAGCCCGTCCGGTCCTCTCAGTCATCGCTGATCGGTTCCGTTCGATTCATATGGTTCTGTTTGATAGGAAAAGGAATTTCTCGGGGCCGCCTCTCGGCGGCCTTGCGAAAAACGAATCCAAGTCAGACCATTTCAAATGGTTCGATGTCTGCCCGGATGCGACACATCTGGTGTGTCCATCCTCGCAGTATCCGGTTCTCAAGGTGCACGCCCTCGCGGTCAATCCGGTCCGACCGGGCCGCGCGGCAAGGAGATATATTGCCAGACCGGAGGGGCCCGCGGGGCGGGAATCCCGCACTCCATATTTTGTTCACAAATAAATTGATCCTTCAGCTGTTCCACTGAAGTCATATCTGAAGCATCGGCTTCCGGTATTGGCGATGACCAGCTGGTTTATAGGTGTTGAGGTATCGGTCATCTCTGGTGCGCTACTTTACTCTAACGGCATCTGGTTTTGGTTTCCTGTCGGTAAAAGGCTGGTTTTGGCCGCCAGGCGTCCTTATATATAGTGAAGATCGGGTTCGAACCCGTGCACCGGCAACAAAAAAGCGGCCGGCATCCGCCAGTCGCTTTTCTATTCTATGGTGGGCCGTCAGGGGTTCGCGCCCGCTGCGCGGGCGGCCGCTTCGGCGCCTCCGCGCCTCGCGCGCTGCGCTGGCAAACGCTGACGCGTTTCCTCAGCTCCGCGCCCTTTCGGGTTCGAACCCGTGCACCGGCAACAAAAAAGCGGCCGGCATCCGCCAGTCGCTTTTCTATTCTATGGTGGGCCGTCAGGGGTTCGAACCCTGGACCTTGGGATTAAAAGTCCCCTGCTCTGCCAGCTGAGCTAACGGCCCGCGGATGGCATTGTACCACGGTCTGAGACTATTCCCAACTCCATTGGCCGTTCTGGAAAATCACAATTTCACGTCCATCAGGTGTAATGCCCGTAATATCGATGTCGTCCGTGCCAATCATAAAGTCAACGTGCGTGCTCGAAACGTTGACGCCATGCTCCAGAAGTTCCTCTTTGGACATGTCATACCCGCTTTCGATGCACTCGGGAAAACCGACACCCAACGCAAGGTGACAGCTGGCGTTCTCGTCATAAAGTGTGTCGTAGAACAGAATGCCGCTTTCACGAATTGGTGTGTTCTTGGAAATAAGCGCGACCTCGCCCAGATGAGCAGCACCTTCATCGGTTTCAATAATGCTCGCAAGCGTTGCCTTACCCACGCGAGCGTCATAGTCCACTACGCGGCCGTTCTCGAACTTAATCCAAAAATCGTCAACCTTATTGCCGTGGTGGATGAGCGGCATAGCCGAGTACACGATGCCGTCGGCGCGCATACGATCGGGCGAGGTGAAGACCTCCTCGGTGGGAATGTTGGGGAAGAAAGGGTGACCGTCGGGAGTTTTTCCCTTGCCGCCGGCCCACTCATGGCCTTTCGTCATTCCAATCGTCAGATCAGTTCCATTCGAAGCGGTGTAGTGCAGGCAATCAAATTGATTATCGTTTAGGAAGCGCAGGTTCTTTTCGAATGTGGCGTCATGGAGCTCCCAGTCGCTCTCCGGGTCCTGGCCATCAGCACGAGCGGTGTGCAGAATCGCATTCCACAGCTTATAGACTGCAACCTCATCGGCGTCTCCCGGGAATACCTCGCGCGCCCAAGCAGCGACCGGAGCGCCGGCGATGCACCACGGGTTAATGTTGTAGTCCAGTCCACGGCGGAAGACCTTACACTGCATGTTCCTCGCCTTAGAAGCTGCGGCAGGCTTAGCGGGATCGATGCCCTTGAGGGCAGCAGGGTCCGTGCCCTCAATAAAGATAAAGCAGGCTCCGTCCTGAGCCAACGAATCCAGCTGCATGCGCTTCCACTCGGGAGTCTGCTCAAAATAGCTTTTCTCGACATGCTCGTAGGTAAGCCTCGTCACGGCATCGTCAGCCCAGATGACCGTCACGTGACCGGCACCGGCGTCATAAGCCTCCGCAACCACCACGCGCGCAAATGACGCGCACTCGACGGGAGACTGAACGACGACCTCCTGACCGGGCTTAACGTTGACGCCCTTGCGGACAACGAGACGCGCATAATTTTTAATCTTGGGCTCCAGGGACTTCATACCCTCCAGAGCCTCTTCGACCGTCAGGGCAGCTCGAATCATGTGCCACTCCATCTATCTACAGGACAGTAAAAAGGCGCGCCGCAAAAAACGACGCGCCTTATATCTTAGCGATATCTATAGGTTGTAACGCTACTACTTCTTCTTGGAGGCCTTCTTGTCCTCTTTGGCAGCCGAGCGCTCGATAATAGCGTTGAGCTTGTTATCGGACATGCCCTCGGCCTGCGCGCGATACATATTACGCAAGGGACGGATGCGCACGAAGTCGTAGATGAAGTCACCCAGAATGACGATGTAGGACAAAACAATGCCGGCCATCTGGACGGGGCTGGACACCATGCCAGCGGGAGCGAAGTACAGCGAAGACCAAATGGCCACGACGAGCACCATGCCGATAGTAAGCACGGCCCACCAGATGCGGCGGCGCTTGGTGTAGTCCTCATCCTGCTTGAGAAGGATACTCGACACCGTGTAGATGCGGTCCTCCTTGGCGCGCCGCTTAGCCTTGCGGGCGCGCTTCTCCTCTTTAGAGAGGCCCTCGAGGCTCTCGCCCTTCTCGAGCTCCTTGCGGCGTGCCTTGGATGATGCCGGCACGACGCGAACAGAACTCGCTGCCTGACGAGCTGGCTTGGCGGATGCGGCGGACTTGCGCGCAACCCCGGTAACCTCGTGGGATTGCGTGCGCTTGTTCGTGGCGCTGCGGGTACTCACTTACGCGTTCTCCTTCATGCTTGTAAACTGGGAGCCCGTGATGATCTGGAAGGCCTCGCGATAGCGCTCGGACGTGCCATCGATGACCTCGGCGGGCAGATGCGGGGTCTCCCCCGTCATATCCCAGTTGGCCTTGAGCCAATTGCGGACGAATTGCTTGTCGTAGCTAGGCTGAATCTTACCCTCCTCGTAGCTGGCGGCAGGCCAGAAACGGCTGGAGTCGGGCGTGAGGCACTCGTCGATCAGCGTGACCTTGCCATCGATGACACCAAACTCAAACTTGGTGTCGGCAATGATGATGCCACGGGTCGCTGCATACTCGGCGGCAGCCTTGTAGATCTTAAGAGACAGATCGCGAATCTGCGTGGCGATGTCCTCGCCAACGATCTCGCAGCAACGCTCAAACGAGATATTCTCGTCGTGATCACCGATCTCGGCCTTCGTGGACGGGGTGAACAGCGGCTCGGGGAGCTTGGAGGCCTCGGTCAGGCCCTCAGGCAGCTGGATGCCGCAGACGGTGCCGTTCTCGTCGTAGGTCTTCTTGCCCGAACCGGTCAGATAGCCGCGGACGATGCACTCGATAGGAATCGTCTGGGCCTTCTTCACCAGCATGGCGCGGCCTGCGAGATAGTCACGATACTCGGCAAACTCCTTGGGGAAATCCGCCGGATCGATGGAGACGAGGTGATTGGGGACGATATCGGCAAACTTGTCGAACCAGAACGCCGAGATACGGTTGAGCACCTCTCCCTTAAACGGAATTTCGTCGGGAAGAATAAAGTCGAACGCAGAAATGCGATCGGTGGCGACCATCAACAGGTTTTCGCCGGCATCGTAGATATCACGAACCTTGCCACGGGAATCCGGACGACGCTCCATCGTTGTCACGTGAGTCACTCCTTACCTAAATACGATAGAAATGCGGGTTCTTTACCGCACGTTTTCGCAAACTCGGAGCGGCAGGGACGCGGCCCCTCCTTCACCGAATAGCGAAAAGCTAGTGCTCCATTGTAGTAGATGCCGCGTCCGCCGTGTGCTCGCGGGGCAGATGAATCGTAAAAGTCGTACCCTTTCCAAGCTCCGACTCCACGGATATGTAGCCATGGTGACGCTCGACGATCTGTTTAGTTACGGCGAGGCCGACGCCCAGGCCGCCAGCTTCGCGGGCGCGGCTGGCATCGGCGCGCCAAAATCGTCCGAAGATACGCGACAGATCGTCCTTGGCGATACCGATACCGGTATCCGAAACGGCAATACTGACATGCTTGCGGTCACTGAGCACCGACACTACGACCCAACCGCCCTCGGGGGTGTAGCGCATGGCGTTGCTCATGAGGTTGATGACGCATTGCGTGATCATGTCGGGATCGGCCTCGACGACATCGTCGTGCCCCTGGGTTTCATCTGCAAAGCGAAGGCGAAGGTCACGGTCGGCAAACAGACGCTCCTGGCCGTTCACAATCGATCGCACGAACGGAACCATGTCCACCGGTTCGAGATTGAGCGGAGCCGTGCTGTTTTCCATACGCGATAGGTCAAGCATCTGCTGCACCAAACGAGCCAGGCGACGCGTCTCGGAAGCGACCGTCTCCAAATGCTCGTCGTCGGTGGGGTACACGCCGTCTTGCATGGCCTCGACCGTTGCAAGCATGGCCATGAGCGGTGTACGAAGCTCGTGTGCGACATCCGAGGTCAGGCGCTTTTCGTGCTTCATATCTTTCTCGAGCGAGGTGGCCATCTCGTCAAAGGTCTCACCCAGCTGATCGATTTCGTCATCGCCGCGCAAGCCCGTACGAGCAGACAGATCGCCGTCGCGAATTTGCTTGGCTGTGCTCGTAATACGATGAATCGGCTTGGTAAGCATGCGCGACACGAGCGATCCGATAACGACCGAGATGCAGATTGCAACAACCGCGGCAAGAGCCATGGCGTTAAAGGTCTTCTCCCTAAACGCAGAATCTGCCTTAGTGAGCAGAGCGTCGGAGCCGATAGCCCATAGCTTTACCTGTCCGACATGCTCGCCAGAGGACGTAACGATTTCGACGTTGGCAACGCTATCGGAGTCGGTGGGCGCTGACGAGACCGGGCTATGCGAGGCCTTTTTACCGCTCGAGCTGCTCGACGGCAATTCGCTCTCGCGCACATCGGCGGTCGCACTTGCCGAAGGCCATGAGTCGTCATAAACGACAACGCCCTTTTTGTTGACGACCTGCATACCCAGGTCGTCGGACACCAAGCTCGATGTCGCGACCGTGCGCAGCTCGCCCGCAGTCCAATTGCCGTTTTCCTCATACGACGTCGCAAGCTTTTCGGCAGCAGAATTGGCGATCTCGACGATATTGGAGCGCGTGTAATCCGAAAAGACGGTGCCCCACACAACGGAGACAACGCCCACCAGCACCAATACCGTCATGAGCGATGTCAGGGCAAAAGCCAAAGCCATACGCGAGGGATAGCTTATCGCCGGCCGTGAATCGGAACGAGGCGTGTTCCAACTTGCCTTGGAACCCGCCTCGTTCTCCTGCTTGTGCTTTTGTCCGATTTCAAAGCGCGCAGGTGTCATATGTGATTTACCTATTTCTCGTCCGACTTATCGGTCTTGGCCGGAGCCTCGAAGCGATAACCGACGCCGTGAACGGTATAGAGCCACTTAGGCTTCTTGGGGTCGTCGCCCAGCTTGGCGCGAAGGTTCTTCACATGGCTGTCGATGGTGCGCTCGTAGCCCTCAAAGTCGTAGCCGAGCACCTTCTCGACCAGCTCCATACGGTTATAGACGCGACCGGGATGGCGAGCAAGCGTGGTGAGCAGCTTAAACTCGGAAGCGGTCAAATCAACTTCCTTGCCCTCGACCAAGATCTTGTGGCCCGAGATATCGATGACCAGATCGCCAAAGTCGAGTACCTCAACGGCGGGCTCGTCTGCCTGGTGAGCACGACGGAACAGGGCGCGAACGCGGGCGACGAGCTCGCGCGGCGAGAACGGCTTGATCAGGTAGTCGTCGGCACCAAGCTCGAGGCCGATGATGCGATCCTCGATCTCGCCCTTGGCGGTAAGCATGATGATGGGCACATCCGAGGTATCGCGGATAGTGCGGCAAACGCGCTCGCCGGGGATCTTGGGGAGCATAAGGTCGAGCACAACCAGGTCGAACTGGTGCTTCTCGAACTCCTCGATCGCAGACTGGCCATCGCCAACGCCAACAACCCAGTAGCCCTCGCGCTCGAGATAGGCAGCGACAGCGTCACGGATCGCCTTCTCGTCCTCGACCAGCAGAATCTTTTTTGCATCTGAAGCCATAACACGGCCCCCCTGTCTCAATTAGCTAAGAACAAGCCCATTTTAACGCACCTGAGCCCACCGGGCATCGCATGGGCGCGACAGCTCGGCGGGCGGTACTCACGGTTACAATGGGCTTATTCCCCCGTTGGCGCCTTTTTAACCCCTCGGCGCTAAAGAGAGAACAGGCGAGCGGTAACCGTCTCGGGAATTCCTTGGCTATTACGCACCGTGGCATAGGTTAAAAACGTATTCGATTTTCCCGCCGTAGCTGGATAATCGCCATATTCGAGAGCGCGGTCGGGCGACAGCAGCGAACCATAGGTTTTAGCGGAGGTATCGATCAGAAAATGCGACGCCTGAACCTTAACCAGATATTTGCCCTTCCTGCCGGCGGCGCACGCAAGCGGTTCGCGCGATAGAAATTGATACGGGCCGCCCTCGTTACCAATGTAGGTACCCATATTGCCCAGGCCGCCCACGCCGGCATAGGTCGCCTCAATGGAGAACACAAACGTATCGCCCATATATACGGCCTCGAAAGGTGACACCGACGAAGGAAGGACCAGCTGAGCCCTCTTGGTATTGTTGCCGTCCGTCAGGTCGATCGCCGTCATGCCGTAATAGACGCCCTCGTCATTGCGCACGCGGGGTGAGATAGTCAGGATGCCATCGCTCACGCGCGGTGCGGACGCAAAGCGGCCTGTCGACTTCCAGATTGCCTCCGCTTTAGATTCATCGAGCGAACGGCGGTAGCAATATGAATCGCTGCCGGTCTTATTGCCACCGGTCGAAGGCATCTTGTACCAGACGACCGACGAGTCAAAGGCGGTAAACAGCGGAGGGTCGTAATCCTCACCGCCGCGATCAAGCTCAACGGCATTACCAGTAAGCGCCGCGCCCGACAGGGTTTGCGCATAGAGCTTCCACGACGAATTCGCGTAGTTCATCTCAACCCACGCAAACACGCTATCGGTGGCGCGAACGTCGTAAAACGCATAACCGGAACCCTCGACAGGATCGTCAATCAACGTGGTGAGTGAGCCGTCCCCCATGTTGAACACGCCAAGCGTGTTGGCATGCAGCGCAGATGCGGGCGCCATCATCGCCGCAGCGTAACCGCCATCGCAGTAATACAGGAGCGTCCCCAATGGCAACGTCCACGACGCCGTCGGCTTAAGATCAATGTCGACGGCCTCATACTCTTCGGTAATCGAGACGATCTTGGAATCATCTTTGATAACCTGCGGCTCACCGGCAGCATCATCGCTGGTGCCCGTTTTTTTCGAGCACCCCGCAAGCAGCGTGGCAGCACTCGCGGCAGCACCACCCAACACAAATCCTCGGCGCGTTATCCCATTCTTAACGCGATCAAAAATACTCATTAGGCAATCTCGGCACGCGCGGCCTCGATGGCACGCGTAAGTTGGTCGGCACAGGAGGTCTTTTTCGTGCCGCACGTATTGCCGGCCAACACCTCAATCACACGATCGGAAGAAACACCTTCGACCAATTTAGAGATGGCCTTGAGGTTGCCGTTGCAGCCGCCGGTAAACTCAACGCCCAGCACCTTGCTGCCGTCATCGGAAAGATTGAGGTGAATATTGCGAGTACACACGCCCTGGGGCTTGTAATCAAACGAAATCATGCGATCTCCTTCTCAGAATGTCATTCGAGACGACTATTATCCCCGTCTTTCCATGAATGCAACGAGGCGCTTTACCGGCAACACACATTACCAGCAAAGCGCCCTAAAAAGCTAACGTTATGCCCGAACCTACTCGAAGCTCAGCTGCTCCAGACGATCGAAGACCGTATCGATGCGGGTGAGGAAGTCCCACGGATCAAAGATCTCGTCAAGCTTCTCCTGGCTGACGGTGCAGCGCGGATCGGCCTCGAGGCGCTCCTTGAAGGTGGGGCCGGAAACGCAGTCCTGCACCTCATGCCAGGTCGCCATGGCGTTTTCCTGCACGATTGCGTAGGCGTCCTCACGGGTAATGCCCGTATCGACGAGGGCCAACAGAACCTTGGAGGAGAAGATGAGACCGCGGGTCTTGTTGAGGTTGGCCATCATGCGAGCCGGATACAGCTGGAGGCCATCGATAACGCGGATAAGGCACTGGAACATGTGGTCAAGCGCGATAAAGCTATCGGCCTGGGCGACGCGCTCGGCAGAAGAGTGCGAAATGTCACGCTCATGCCACAGGGCGACGTTGTCGAAGGCGACCTGGGCGTTGGACTTCACGACACGCGATAGGCCACAGACCTTCTCCATGGTGATGGGGTTACGCTTGTGCGGCATGGCGGAGCTGCCCTTTTGACCCTTGCGGAACGGCTCCTCGGCCTCGAGTGTATCGGTCTTCTGCAGATTGCGAACCTCGGTAGCAATGCGCTCGCAGGTGGCCGCCGTGGTGGCAAGGACGCCGGCGAGGTAGGCATGATGGTCGCGGCTGATAACCTGCGTGGACAGCGGGTCGTGAACCAAACCCAGGTGCTCGCAGACATACTCCTCGACAAACGGCTCGATGGAGCTGTAGGTGCCAACGGCACCCGAGATGGCACCGAAGGCGACGTTCTTGCGAGCGTCCTCAAGGCGATCCAGATCGCGCTTGAGCTCCCAGGCCCAAGAGCCAAACTTCATACCAAAGGTCATAGGCTCGGCGTGGATGCCGTGAGTGCGACCGGCGCAGAGCGTGTTACGCTCCTCGAAAGCGCGACGTTTGCAGATCTCGCCGAGTTTCTTGACGTCCTCGATAATTAGGTCGCAGGCCTGGGTGAGCTGATAGCACAGGGCCGTATCGCCCAAGTCAGAGCTGGTCATGCCATAGTGAACCCAACGGCTGGGTTTAGGCTCGCCCTCGGGAACATCGGCGTCGATATACTCCTTCATATTGGTCAGGAAGGCAATGACGTCATGGCGCGTGACTTCTTCGATCTCGTCGACCTTCGCCTTCTCAAAGTTGGCGTGGTCGCGGATCCACTGAGCTTCTTCTTTAGAAATACCGATCTTGCCGAGCTCCGCCTGGGCCTCGCAGGCCAGAACCTCAATCTCCTGCCAAATGGCGTACTTGTTCTCGAGGGAGAAGATGTGTCCCATCTCCGGGCGGGTATAGCGATCGATCATAGCGGCTCCTTTTTGGTTATTGGCACGTTGGTCGTAACCCAACCATTGTACCGTGCGCAGGTGCAAGTATAGGCAGCAGGTATTAACCTAACATTTTGCCATTTGCCTAACGTTCACACCTTGTCGGGTTCGAGTCCCGGCGCTTTATTGAAAAAAGCACGACACCGTGATGGTGCCGTGCTTGTACTTTTAACTGGAGCGGGCAACGGGACTCGAACCCGCGAGTGTCAGCTTGGGAAGCTGATGCCTTACCACTTGGCGATGCCCGCATATGTGGGGGATAGTATAACGCGGTTGTCTTGTTTGATACAAGGGCACTAACCCTTGTTTTACGCATGGAAAATCATCTTTTTGTTGCTCGAATTGCGAAAACAGGGACTCGAGTAACCTGTTTTACACCGTCTTCTACCTGCTCTTTTGTTTGATTATCTAAAACCGGTCTCCATTTGTTGGGAACTTGGCAAGTTCTTGGTCAGCTCGCGGTACTTACCCGTATGACCCCCGGCGCTAATCTCATCCCACGCGCCGCAATCTCCCAGCGCGGCGCACAAAGGATAAGGAGCAGCCATGTCCAATGCACCCACGCACTCTGTCCACAGCGCAATCGCAACAGCACCGCTGCTCCTATTCCTCTTGTTGTTTCTAGCCTGCGCCACGCCTGGTACCGCCTGCGCCGTCGATGGAAACGATACGCTTAGTTTCCGCACCATCAGCGATATGTGCGGACCGTTTGGCATTGGCAAGTACGAGGCACAAGACGCCTCGATTTCTTACTGCATGAACCAAGACTGCCCCGGCCCCAGCAGCCCGGGAGGACCCTGGCGGACCTACAATCAGGGTTGGACATGGCTCGACAACGAGTTTGCCGCCGTCATCTGCCATGGATACCCTTCCGCCACATCATTTGGCGGCCATAACCTAACGGCCGAACGCGCCCGCGCCGCAACCCAGATTGCCGTGTGGATGCTCAAAGGAACCACGCGCCCCGATGGCTCTTTTGCGTATACAAACAACGCCGGCGTTGCCAAAAGCGGCAAGTTCGATCAAGACGCCGAGGTTGTCGCGGCGGCGCGCTGGCTCTACGACAACGCAAAAGCCGGAAATATTAAGGCCGACCCGCATCGCGCCAGACGCTATCACGGACCCGTCTCTAACGAAGGCCGGCACCAGGATATGCTCTACGTTTTGCCCACCATCAACGTATCCTTTGAGAAAAGATCTGCAGACACTGTCATTACCAGCGGGAACGATACGTATCAGTTAGGTGGGGCGACGTTTAACATATTTGAGGAAAACACGGACAAACACGTCGGCAGCATCAAAATGGACGGCAACGGTCGTGCACGGGCAACACTTTTGCCCAACACGGCATACTACCTAATCGAAACCAAAGCGCCGACAGGCTATCTGTCCCGACGCGATCGCATTGCCTTTACCACCGGAAAAAGCGGCGGACATGTCACAATCAACGAGCAGCCAGGTTCTATCACGCTGCGTGTCGTCAAAACCGATGCCGCTACGAGTGCCGGAGCGCAGGCGGGAACCTCGCTCGCCGAAGCCGAATTTACCTGTGTCTCGCAATCTACCCCTGGGTGGACGCGTACCTTCACGACCGAAGGCGATGGCCAGGCGACCTTAAGCGGCATTCCCCTGGGAACCTTTACCCTCTACGAATCGAAAGCACCAGAGGGCTACCTGCTCCCCCATGACAGCTGGACCTATACGGTCGGCCCCAATCAACTAAACGACATGGGCGTCGTTGAGCTCGAACGCCGCATCCCCAATACTCATATTGCGTTTGACCTCGAGATTTCCAAGTTCAAGGATTACGGGAACGGCGAGCAATCGGGATTAGAACAGCCAGCGGAAGGCGTCGTCTTTGAAATTGTCAGCAACAGCTCTAAGCAGGTCGTAGGCACATTGACGACAAATATCTATGGCTTCGCATCCACCAAAGACCAGACCAAGGCCTGGTTTGGCGCGGGCACACGGCCGGACGGCGTCCATGGAGCCATCCCCTACGATCGTGAGGGGTATACCGTTCGCGAGGTCCCGGAAACTGTTCCCGCAGGCTTCAAGCGGGCAGAAGATTGGACCATCGCGCCCGAGCAAATCGCCGACGGAGCCAAGCTTCAGTACATAGTGGACAATCACACCCTTTCGACACATCTCCAAATCATCAAACGCGATGCCCAGACGGGAGCTTCCGTCCCCCTTGCCGGCTTTAGTTTTCAGCTGCTCAACAGCAACCGTGAACCCATCTCTCAAACATGCTGGTATCCGACGCACAACGTTATGAACACCTTTACCACCAATGCGACCGGCACCGTCACGTTGCCAGAATCGCTCAAGCCGGGCACATATTTCGTACGAGAAGTCGCAGCCAAAGCGCCCTACCTTGTGGGCGACGAACTGAAGGTGACGATTCCTGCCGATGCAGATCTCACACCTATCGCCGCCGTCTCGTATTTCAACAGCGCGGCAACCGGAAGCATCGAGATCGTGAAGGCTGACGCAGTAGACGGCAGTGCCCTATCTAGTGCCAAGTTTGAAATTCGCGCTGCCGACGATATCGTTTGCCCCGATGGCCACATTGCCGCCCTTGCCGGTGAAGCCGTTGCCGCCGTCACAACTGATGAACAGGGTAAAGCTCGCGTAGACAACCTTTCGCTGGGTTGCGGAACGGCACGATACGAAGTCGTTGAAACCCAGTCTCCCGACGGCTATCTACTTGATCGGACAGCACATATCGTTGAGCTTGCTTATATCGACCAGAAGGTCCCCGTGGTCGAGTCGCAGATCGAATTGTCTAATGATTACACCAAGGTCGATTTCTCCAAGGTCGATATGACAGGCAAGCATGAAGTTAAAGGCGCCCGACTGGTCTTATGCGACGCCGATGGAACAGAAATTGATTCTTGGATATCATCCGAGCAGCCCCATCGCGTGGAGCACCTTGAACCCGGTTCTTATACCCTACGCGAAACAATGTCCCCGCGCTCCTATGACCTCGCTGAAGACGTATCCTTTGAAGTCAAGGATACGGGGAAGATCCAGGCCGTAACCATGACGGATGCACCGATTGAGATTAAGGGGAGCGTCGACAAGCGACAAGAAATCGCGCGGCCAACCGCAAAGGGAACAGTGGCGAACGGCGACGGTAAAAACCGGGCGGCGACGCAACCCGACAGAAAGGGCTCCTATTCCTACACCATCGACGCTCAAAACGAATCGAGCACCTGGGTCGACGAGTTCACCGTCACCGACGATCTCGAATGTGCCAAAGACGGCACGGCCAAACTTGTCGCCATTAAAACCCCGATCGCCGTCGGCGACTTAAACGGGCTCTGCAATGTTTGGTATCGAACGTCACCGGCAGACAAGTTGGACATAAAGGAAAAGGCCAACGCCACACTTGACGATGAACACACCAACCCGTGGCTCGAGACAGCCGAGGTCAAAGAGCGGCTGGGCGAGGATGTGCGGATTGTCGATTACGATGGCTGGAGTCTTTGGAAAGCCGATGTCTCGACCACGGAGTCTTCCACCCTCGAAGTAAAGGACCTTACACTTTCGGAAGACACTGTTATCACGGGGATTCGCTTTGAGTATGGCTCGGTTTCCGCAGACTTTACGACCCGGCGCGACAACGATTCTTGGAATCGCGATGGGCTTAAAGACGAGCATGACGACCTTGACGACGCGGCGGCATCCCTCAAATCGGATTTACACGGAGCAATCATCCGGATGTGTGCAACCTCATCCTATACGCCCCAAACCGCACTCGCCAACAGTGCCCGTGTGGACCTTTGCCGCAACGGAGGAGGCGAAAAACTCGAGTCGCACGATAAAGATCGTGTTGTTCAAAAATGCGCCATTCCGCAGGATCTTCCAAATACGGGCAATGCACCCATCATCTCTTTTCTCACCGCATTATTGACCGCCGGTGGCACAGCAATTTGGCTCACTTGGCTAAGCTCGGCATCAAAAGAGGAGTAGGTAGAAATAACGGGCGAGCCGATATGCCGGCTCGCCCGTTATCTGGCGTATGTAACCAAAGGCTATTCCGTAGACGCAGACCCGCCGTCAACAAGTTCCAGATCGCCATCCGAAATGCCGTCGGCACCCAAACTCTGCTCTTGCTCCACCTCTTCGCTCATCGTGGACCTGGGCGTCGACCCCTTAGCGCCCACGATATATGCGGCCCCCAGACCCATAGCGATGGCGATCAAAAACAGAACCACATAGACGGGCCAATGGCGTTTGATGTATGAAAACACGCTAACTCCTTAGAGGTCCGTTACGAACGGCGGATGACCTCGGTGACAACCTCGGACACCGTAGCGATGTTCGTCGGGTTGACGTTGTACGGCAAATCGTCTTCGGTGCGCGCGCAGGCAAGACGCGGGCCATCGACACCGGCAATTGTGAGGGCGCGACGGCTCGCCTCGAGCGCGGCATAGGCATCGGTCTTGGCATAGGGCATCTCAAACGCGCCACAATCAACGTGGAACGACTTGCACACCTTGCTGACCAGATTCATGATGCGGCGATCACCCTTGAGCAACTGCTGCTCGCCTTCGACCGTCACGACCGAAAGCCTACCGGCTCCAATGGACTCAAGATTGATAAAGAACACACCACGCAGCTTATCGCGATGGGCTTCGAGGAACGCCTTCATACCGGCGCCGTCACAATCCGAGGCACCCGTTGCCACAAACCAGATATCGTGACCAAGCAGCTCGTCATCACCCATGGAGGCAACAGCCGAAAGCATGTCCTCGGCAGAAGCGCCGTCAGAAGAGGTGGCACCGCCCTTCCAGCCGTTATCATCGTCCTCAAAGTTATCCCAAGAGCCGATACCGCGGCCAGACTTCTTGGCATCGTAGTCATCCTCGACGCCCAGCCAGTCGCTCATGCTGTTCTGCTCATTCTTCTTTTTGCGTCCGAACAAGCCGCCCAGACCGCGCTTCTGAGGCTTTGCCTCCTTGACGACGGGAGCCGAGATGGTTTCGATGGGCTGAGCGCCCGAAGAAACGGGCATGGAGGGGGCAACCGGCGCCGACGTGGGCTCGGGCCCCTGAGCCGTCGCGAAAGGATCGTCGGCCTGAGCCGAGGGGTCGGGGAGATCGAAGAGGGATGTGCGGGATGCGACGTTGGCCTGCTGCATCGAGGGCAGCGATGGATCGGGGACCGAGGCAAGCGGCGAAGAAGAAGGTGTGAGCACCGGAGCAGAAGCGGGATCGGGGATATTCATCTGCGGACGCGGTGCGGCCTTGGACGAAATCTGTGCCATGAGCGAATCAACCGTCTCGACCTGCGCCGATGCGGGGTTGGCAACCGTGGAGCCGGGATCGCTCGGGGTAGGCATGGTAAAGATCTGCGTAGAGTACGGCCTGGACTCATCGGCGTTAGAAATCACCGGTGTCTCTTCTTGCTCAACGACGACCGTCGCTTCGGCTTCAATCTCGTCGGCGGTGTTCGGCTCGGCGTCAACGTTCTCAACCTGCTCGGCATCGACACTCTCAGCCGGCTCGGCTTCGGGCGCCTCGATCTCATCTGCAACATCCTGGGACTCATCGGAAACAGAAAGGGGCTCGGCGATGGCAGTACCCTGCTTCTCGAACGTTATCGTGGCATCGAAGTTCGCGGCGTCGAGCGTTTCGGTGGCGTCGATTGGCTGCTGGGCCTCGAAGGACGTCGTAGCCTCGGCGACCTCCGTCGCGGCAGGCTGCTCAGCCTCATGCTGTTCAAATTCCCGCGCAGCACGCTCACGCTCGGCCTCGGCAGCCTGCTGGTGGGCGATAGCCTCCTGCTCTGCCACCTCGCGCGCAGCGGCACGCTTTTCCTCAAGGTCGTCGACAAGTTTTTTACCCTTAGCGAGTGCGCCCTTAAAGAAGCTTGAAGCGCTGGCTCCAATCGAAGAGAACGCAGATGCTATATCGGCATGGGGCGTCGCGACCGGTAGATCGGCCGAAAAATCGGTATCGCTCTCATAGGAAACGCGCTGCGGATACTCATCGTAATCGCTGGCGGAATCGTCGTACACATCCTGAACCACCGGAGCGGGTGCAGCGGTGTCCGGCTCGGGTGCAGGGCTGGGCTCGGGTTCCGTCTCGGGCTCGGTATCGACGACGGGCTCGTCGGCAGGCGCGGCGACAGGTTCAACCGAAGCAGGCTCGGGATCGATCGTCGGCTCCTCGCCCTCTTCGTAATCAAGCGTGCACGACTCGGGAAGCATCCCCAAGGCACGAATGGCATCAGAACCAAAGCGAATATTACCGGCAGCATTGCGATACAGCTTGGGCTCGGGCTCGCCCGGCTCAGCGACAGCGGGCGCCCCAATCGACTCGACGACATCCTCATCCGCGACCGGCTCGGCAGCAACCTCGGCTTCAGCAAGAGCCTCGGGAGCAATGACACCAATCAGGGTTTCGTCAGCTGAGGCACCCTCAAAGCCATCGATCTGCTCGTCAAAAACTTCGCCCTGCTCGGATTCGGGAGCGATCGGCTGGCCAAACTCGTCCTCGGTGTAGGAGGGTTCTTCGTACTCGATCGTGTTGCCGTAGTCGTTTTGCTGCTGGGCAGTGGCATACTCAGCCGCCGCACGCGCCATCTCCTCGGCACGACGCTTTTGTTCACCAAAATAGTCATCAAACGGAATGTCGTTGGGGAACTCGTTTTCGCCTTGGTAAGGAGCAACGTTATCCATGACACCGAGCATCGCGGCTACAGAAGACTTATTGCAGACCGCACCGGACGTATAGGGAAGAACAAAACGGTTGGCAATGATATTGGCCGCGTTGGCGAGCGCCACAAGAGAGGCGAGGATCGCAACGATCCAAAGCAGAACCTTCAGAGCGCCGGGGAGCGGCAGAATACGCAGAATGGCGACGGCAGCGGGGACAATCGTGGCGACCGGCAGCATCTTGGCGATGAGCGCGCGATACGGTGCATACGGTTCGCGAGCGAGGAGCTCGGCACGCGGAGAATCGTAATGGGCGACAACAACCACCGGACGGTTGCGCGGAGATGCAAGCGGACCCGTGGCCTTGTGATAGGCAATGACATTTTGACTCACGCCCGTCTTGCCCAGGCGAGAGATAACAGGGCGACCGGTACGCTCGAGCACATACAACACGGCACCGGCGATGGCCAGCAGAACACCGATTAAGCCGATGCTGCCGCCAATACCCATAAGCAGGGCACCGGCAAAAGACAGGATGCCTGTGACGGCAAATGCCAACCTGCTGGGTGCAGGAGCGTTAAATTCCTGGACTTCGGGATCAAAGCCATGATTGCGGAAGATCTGGGCGATATCCTCGGCAGCCAAACGCTCTTCTTCGCTGCACGCCGGCGTGATGCCCGTGCCCTGCAGCAGGTGATTGATATAGTTCTGGGTGTTCGCCATGTGCGCTCCACATCCATAATCCGACAAATAGGCCCAATGCTTGCACATTAGAACCGTATATAGTCGAAAGTATACCCCGAGCGAACGCAATCGGCCGAAATCTGGGCATCTTAACGCACTGAGCGGACAAGGATATAGCCTAATCTCCATATCGGATTAAAATCATGGCATCAAATAACCTTCCCATGCGAGGATTCTATGACGGTAAGCGATATGACCGCGACAAACAAAACAAATGCGCCAGAACCCGGTTTCGACAAAACCGCCCAGCGTATCCTCAACCTTTTCTTTGTCCTCAACAGTTCCCCCGAGCCCTTAACTACCGAGCAGATCGTGCTGGATTCTGACCTAGGCTACGGATCGGGCAACGTCGACTCGGATAAGCGAAAGTTTCGCCGCGACCGCGACAAGCTGCTCGAGCGGGGCATTGTGATCAAGGAAGTTCGCGCCGCGGGTGCCCAGGAGACCGAGGAGAGCGCCTGGACAATCGACCGTGAGCATACGTTTGCCGCGGGCGGCTTGATCACCGCAGACGATGCCGACATTCTGCTAAACGCTATCGATCAGACCCTCACCACGGGCTCTTCGGCCTTTGCGACCCCGCTCGCCGACATACGCTCCAAAATTGCCTATCTGACCGGCGAGACGAATACGGCCGAGCACCCCGTTCTTCACTCGCCGACGGTCGATGCGGTATGGAGCGCGTTTGCCGATCGATGCGCGCTGCGTTTTTTGTATCAAAACGGACGGGGTGAGCAACGACAACGCACTGTTTGCGTCTACGGCATGTTCGAGCGCGAAGGAACAGCCTACTTTTGCGGCCTAGATGACGCCACCGGAAAAATCAGAACCTTTCGCTGCGATCGCATCGTTCGTGCGTGGCGTCCATCGCGGGCCTACGCCATTCCCGCAGACTTCAATCTCAACGATTACCTCTTCTTTGAATTCGATTTCTCCGATTGCCAGCCCGTCACGGCAACTTTCTCGTTTGCTCCGCAGGCTCAATCCGACATGGTCCACGGCCTCACACGTGGGCGAGGAAGGCTCGAGCACGCCAAAGACGGCTGGACCTGGACCGTTGACGTTCGCGACCTGAATGCGGCGGCGTCATTTTGCATGGAACACAGTGTTGACGGTATGAGGCCCGTAGCGCCCAACGAACTCAAGCAGGCGTGGAACCGCCTCATCGAAAGGACAGTGAGCGCTCATGGCCGCGCGTAAGCTCACCAGCGAACAAAGGCTCTCGCGCTCCATCGACATTATGGAGGCACTCTATGCCGCCGGCGAGGCGGGCATGACGCGAGACGAAATCTGCAGTCGCTTCGATATCTCCGGAGCTTCGCTCGACGAGATCATCGGCATCATCTCGACGCTCGCAGACCGCGAATCGGGCGCGCGCATCATTTGCGAATGCCGCGATGAACGTGTGATTCTCATCGGCGATGCGGGCCGAGTGCTGCCGCTTCGCCTGAGTGCCGCCGAGGGCGCCGTACTCAACCATGAATTGGAGTCGCTCGGAATCGAAGAGTGCGCGGCGGCGCGCATCCGGCGCGCACTCCTTCCGGCGGAACTCGGATACAACCAACGCGTTGTCGATACCGTCGCTCGCGGATCTTATTGGCAGCAACTCTGCTGTGCAATCCAGGATGGTGTGCGATGCCTCGTCACCTACCGCTCCCTGGACGACCAGCATCCACGCAGGCGATTGATCGACCCCCTAAAGATCACGACCAACGGCGACCAAACGTACCTGATTGCCTGGGATGTCGAGGCAGACGGGCAGCGCTCCTACCGTATGGACAAGATCGAGGAGCTTCTGCTGACGGAAGACTCCGTCGTGCGTCACACGACCGAAACCACGTCCATGCACGATTCCCTTGCACAGGCAAGCCAGAGCGTTAAGCTCCTGATGCCGCTCGATATGGCAGAACGCGTGAGGTGGGCAGGTATCAGGTCAATTAAAGCCGATGGGGAGGGTACGGCAAGCGTGACCGTTTGCTATAGCTCCGAAAACTGGCTGTTTAGCCAAATTATCGCAGCGGGCGGAGCCATCCGCATCGCAGACGACCCCGCCCTTTCAAAGCGCCTATGTGATGCCGCCGAGGCACTGGCCTTCCGTTCTTAGCGATGGCGTTCGTGCGCTTGGCGCCATAACTGAAGATAGTGGCCGATCTGCGCCGTTTCGATGCGCTGATACGAGCTCGTAGGCAGCGATGTCAGAAATTTCTTGCCGTAACCCTTCGTCACCAGACGCGGGTCGGCCAAAATCAACACGCCGCAATCGGTCGATGAACGAATCAGGCGACCGGCCGCCTGCTTGACCTCGAGAACCGCCTCGGGCAGCGAGTAGCGTACCCAGGCGCGGTCCTCGCGCAGATTGCGCTCGCACGAGAGAGGATCGGTGGGGCTCGAGAATGGCAGCTTGGGGATAATGACGCATCTCAGCGTCTCGCCGCCGGCATCGAAGCCCTCCCAAAATGCCTTGAGAGCAAAGAGCGACGAGGTCGACTCGTTGATAAAGCGATCGCGCAAGCGACGGGGAGACGAATTGCGCTGCTGGCAATTGAGTTCCAGGCCGGCACGCGCCAGCTTGGGCTCAACCCGAGCATACAGGTCTTCCATATCGCGGCGATTGGTGAACAGCGTGAGCACCGACCCGCCCATAGCAAGATGGGCATCGACCAGTACGCGCTCGAGCGCGGACAGATAGCCCTCGCGGTCGCGAGGGTCGGGAATGTCCCCCGCCACGACTACGGCCATGTTCGAATCGAAGTCATAGCTCGAATCCAGGTGCAGTGACGAGGATGCCGAAGCACCAATGCGATCGAGGCCTACGGCATGGTTAAAGTGCTCAAAGCTCTTGGACACCGTCATGGTTGCCGAGGCAAAGATGGCCGTATGCACCTCGGGCAGCCACTCGTTCGCCAGGGCCTCGCCGATGTCGATGCGCTCGGCGGTCATGGATTCTCCGCCCGCACGTAGGCGGCGGTTGACCTGCAGCGAGTACACATAATGCTCGTCGGTGCCGTCAATGATGAGCTTGAGGTTCTCGGCCAGCTCGTGCAGACGGCGCGAAATATCGCCCAGGTCGACGACGATCTCGGGTTTATCGGCAGCGACAGCCTGCACCAGCGCGGCAACATTTTTATCCGCCTGCTCCAGGGCATCGATAGCAGCGCTGGCAGACTGCAAGAAGTCATGCCAGTCATCCGACTCGCGCAACTCGGGGCCAATCCACAGATTTGCGCTGTCATAGCCACCGCGGGCGCGACGGCCGAGCTCACGCACGCCGTCAAACACCTCGGCGAGTGCCATGCTCGCGCGTGCGACCGTAGACGTCGCCTTCGCGGTGAGCCCCAGATAAAGCGTGGAGCCTTCGGATGTCGCCAAATCACGAGATACCTGGCTCAATGCACCGGAGCTCGACCCGCCAAGGCGCTCAAATAGCACACGAGATTCGTCTGCCGAGACCACGCGCGCCCACTGGCGGCGCGCCTCGCGCTCGATGGAATGAGCCTCGTCGATTACCCAGTGGCGGATGGGAGGCAAAATTCTCCCTTCGGCCGCAACGTTGCGAAACAGCAGGGAATGATTTGTGACCACGACATCGGCATGCGCCGCGCGACGACGGGCACCGTGGACGAGGCATTTATCGGGGAAGAACGGACACAGGCGGCGAGCGCATTCGCGCGAGGCCGTCGTAAAGTCGGGACGGTTGACGCTGCGCCAGCGAATGCCGAGCGAATCGAGGTCACCATCGGCAGATTGGCACACATACGCCATGATCACCGCAACCGCTGTGAGCGTGTCGGCAGGATCGCGCTTGGTGGTAATCTCGGCCTGACTTCGGCTCATGCGCTCGAGTTTGCGCAGGCACGGATAGTGGTCATATCCCTTGAGCGCACAGAATGACAAGCCTCCGTCCAGCTGTTCGGCGAGTTTTGGCAGCTCGTGGTACATAAGCTGATCGGCAAGATTATTCGATTTGGTCGCAATGCCAACGGTAATGTTGTTTCGGCGGGCGGCCTCGGCAAAGGGCACGAGATACGCCATCGATTTACCGACGCCCGTACCGGCCTCTATCACGCGATGCGTATCCGTAACCAACGCGTCGCGTACCTCGAGCGCCATGGCAATCTGCTCGTCGCGCGGCTCATAAGTGGGATACATGCGATTGACTAGACCACCGGGGGCATAATCCGCCTCAATCTCTTCGCGGCTCGGCATGCTAAGAACCGGCAGCTCGTCGGCATCTACGCGATCATCGGCGCGATCGGCCTTGAGCACGTCGGCGCGGGCGGCGGCAAGCGAGAAAATCGAGCCGGGGTTTTGACCTGCCAAAAACGAGAAAATGGGACGATAGGACCAAGGAACATCCGCGTGCATATCCGCCAGACGCGCCATAAGGCCCTGCGGCAAGTCCGTAAGGGCAACCAGCAGCACGCGCCACACCCCACACAGGGCATCGACATCGGCATTTGCACGGTGCGACACGGAGTCGCAGCCAAACAGATCAGCCATAAAGGACAACTTGTGCGATGCCAGGCGCGGCAGCGCGATACGGGACAACGCCAGCGAATCGATCCAGATGTCGCTGACGTTGACACCGCCCTTGACCGATTCGATGAATGATCGGTCAAACGTGGCATTGTGCGCGATAACCGGGCACCCGCCCACAAAATCGGCGAGCGCAGCCACGGCCTCTACAGCCGAGGGGGCATCGGCCACATCGGCGTTTGTGATGCTTGTGAGCTCAGTGATTTCGGCAGGGATCAGCTGCTTGGGATGCACAAACGTGTCAAAGCGGTCAACGACCTCGCGGCCCGAAAGACGGGCCGCGGAAATCTCGATAAGCTCGTTGTCCTGGACCGAAAGACCCGTGGTCTCGGTATCGAGGACGATAACATCCTCCTCGATAAGGCCAAACGATTGTGTGCGGGCACGCTCGGCAAGCGTTGCATAGGAATCAATGACAAACTGCGGCGTTCCAGGAGATACAGCATCCTCGATTAGCATGCAATGCCCGCTCGACGGAGACCCATGCGAATCAGACTGTCACAGACCTGCGGGAAGGTCATGTCTTTGGTATGACGAATCTCGTCCGGATACAGCGATGTATCGGTCATACCGGGAATCGTATTGGTCTCGAGGATGACGGGGCCGTCCTCGCTCACGATAAAATCGCTGCGCGAAATGCCCAGACAGCCGAGGGCTTTGTGGGCCGCACAGGCTAGTTCCTGGGCACGAGCATAGTTTTCGGGCGAAATCTGCGCCGGAATACGGTGGATATCCGTGGGATCGACGTACTTCACATCCAGGTCGTAGAACTCACAGTCCTCAGGCTTGCGAATCTCGACGATCGGCAGGGCGCGCACGTCATCCTCGCCGTAGACGCCTACGGTAATCTCGGTTCCCTCGATGCACTTTTCGACCAGCACCTTATCGCCGTACTCAAAGGCCTTGGCGATGGCGGCAGGCAGCTCAGAGGGCTCGTGTACCAGGGAGATGCCGTAGCTGGAGCCGTTGACGGCGGGCTTTACAAAGCAACGCTCGCCGCAAATCTCAACGATGCGATCGATATCAACCTCGTCGCCCGCCTCAAGCGCCAAACCGGGGGCAATGGGGATGCCTGCCTTGGCATACAGAAGCTTTGAAACCTCTTTATCGGCGCCACACGCGCTGGCGAGCACACCCGACGCCGTATAGGGGATACCCAGCGTCTCCATGGCTCCCTGCATGGCGCCATCCTCGCCGCCGGCGCCGTGCATGGCGATAAACGCCACGTCAAAATCGCCAGTTGCCATAGTCACCATAAAATCATCGGCAGCCGTATCGAGCAGCTCCACCGAAGTGTAGCCAGCCTCCTTTAGGGCCACCACGACGTTCTTTCCCGAATTGAGCGAAATCTCGCGCTCGGCGGAATGGCCGCCCGCCAAGACCGCTACGTGCATGTTCTCTAGGCTTTTACCCGGCATGGGCAGACTCCTCCTCTATGATTTCTGCAGCTGATACCATATTGTAGCGATACCCCTTACGTTTCCCCAAAATCGAAAGGCTTCCATGAATCCCAGGACTAAATCTCAGGACATTCGCGACTTGAGCCAAAACGATATTCGCGAGCTCGTGGCCGAACTCGGCCAGCCCGCTTTCCGCGCGAAGCAGCTCATTGAATGGGTTTTTGAGAAGAACGTTTGTTCGTTTGACGATATGACCAACCTTCCCAAGGCTTTCCGCGAGCAGTTAAAGGAGGCATTTGCCTTCGACACGCCGACCGAGCTCACCAAGCAGGTGTCCAAGGACGGCTCTCGTAAATACCTACTCGAGTACCACGATGGCATTTCTGTCGAGACCGTCGGCATGCCCCGTCGTAACAAGCTCTCTGTCTGCGTATCCACCCAAGCCGGCTGCGGAATGGGCTGTGCTTTTTGCGCTACCGGTCTCAACGGCCTCAGGCGCTCGCTGACCGCCCAGGAAATCGTCGACCAGGTACTTCACGTTTCCAATGACTTTGGCGAGCGCGCGACAAGCGTAGTGTTCATGGGCCAGGGCGAGCCCTTTGCCAACTATGATGAGGTTCTTAAGGCGCTGCGCATCCTTAATGACCCCGACGGTATCGGCATTGGAGCGCGCCATCTCACCGTGTCTACCAGCGGTGTTATTCCTGGCATCCGTAAGTTTGCCGACATTCCCGAGCAGTTCACCCTAGCTGTCTCGCTGCACTCCGCCATCCAGTCCACACGCAATAAGCTCATGCCCGGTGTCAAGAAATACACACTCCTGCGCCTTCACGAGGCACTGCAGCTCTACACCGAGAAGACCGGCCGCCGTCCGACGTACGAATATGCCATGATCGAGGGCGTCAACGACACCAACCCCGAAATGCAGGCGCTCTGCGACTTCTGTGAGGGCACGCTGTGCCACGTCAACCTGATTCAGCTCAACGATATTGAGGGCAGCCCACTCAAGCCGTCACCGATCCATAAGGTAGAAGACCTTCAACGCCGTCTTGAGTCCCGTGGTATCGAGACCACGATTCGCAACTCCCGTGGTAACGATATCGATGCGGCTTGTGGCCAACTCAAGCAGCGTTTCAAAGTTCAGAAGAATGCGTAGGGGCGACCAGCCCAAACGTTTCATGTGAAACATCAGAAAGCCCCGGTTGCTTAATTGCAACCGGGGCTGTTTCATATTTATCGATTATCTGCATCATACGATTGTCCAGCATTATTTAGGACGATATTAGGGATCCCTGTACTGGTGATCAGACAAGGAACCCTTCAGAATAGATGAGTCATTGTTAGGTACCTAAAAGCCTACATTTTCCCATTGATGATTAACCCAATCTTGGTTGATCTTGGGATTCTTAGTCATCTGAGCCGTACGCATGGCAACGTCCTCGGTCATAACATCCATTTTCTTTTTTGAGGTATCAACGATATCCTGCGCTCCGCGAAGTAAACGACCACGCAATTCATCATCTGTCGCAATCTTATAACCGGCAAAAGCGCCAACTGCAACAGTAGCAGCCAAAGCGACAGCAGTCAGAACTTTATTCCTCATCCTGACCTCCTTGATCAAACTGAATGATTTCGCCAAGAATGCGAGAGAGTTCCTCTTCATCCTTAAATTCAATCTCGATCTTGTTCTTGCCGCGCGAGCTCTTTACGCGAACGTTCGTGTTAAACACCTGACGCAGAACGCGTGCCGCCTTCTTAAAAGACTGAGGCGTTGCGGTTCGAGGCGTTTTTGGTGTCTCTCCGGCAGAAAACAACGGAGCAAGATTTTCTGTCGCGCGGACGGACAATCCTTCCGCAACAACCTTCTCAGCTAACTTAATGCGTGCATCTTCGTATGGAACTGCAAGAATTGCACGAGCATGGCCAGCAGTCAGTTTACCTTCAAAGATCATCTGCTGAACAACCTCTGGAAGATCAAGTAGGCGCAGCGAATTGGTGATTGCGGAGCGAGACTTGCTAACAGCCTTCGACAAGGCCTCTTGAGTCATACCACTCGCATCGATGAGCTGTCGATACCCCTTAGCCTCTTCGACGGGATTGAGATCAGAGCGTTGCAGATTTTCAATCAATGCAAGCGCAAGCATCTGTTCATCATCAACATCTTTTATGATGACAGGAACTTCCTCAAGTCCAGCGAGCTTAGAAGCCTGATAACGGCGCTCACCCGCGATAATCTCATAGCCATTACCGTGCTTGCGTACAAGAAGTGGCTGAAGAACACCATGCTCCTGAATCGACTCACTCAACTCTCGAAGCTCGGTCTCATTAAAATGAATTCTGGGTTGGTTGGGATTCGGAACGATATCTTCGATTGGAAGTTTAGTTTCCGAAGCGGTATTGGATGCGGACGTCGCAGATCCACCGGTCTCATATTCTGCTTCGGAGACCAATGCATTGAGTCCGCGACCCAAACCGCCACGCTTCCTAGGACTAGGCACGCTTGATCACCTCTTTGGCAAGGTTCATATACGCCTTTGCACCCTTATTTTGCGGCGCATATGTAATTACCGGCTCACCGAACGACGGTGCTTCAGATATTTTAACCGTACGCGGAATCAAGGTCTTAAATGCCTTATCGCCAAAGTACGACTGCACTTCTTCGACAACCTGATTTGAGAGCGATGTTCGCGAATCATACATCGTCATAAGCACGCCATAGGTATCAAGGCTCTTATTTAGGCGTGTTTTGACCATCTTCATCGACTCAAGCAGCTTCGTGACACCCTCGAGTGCGTAATACTCACACTGAATCGGAATCAGAACACTGTCCGCCGCCGTCAACGCATTAATGGTCAACAAGCCAAGTGAAGGCGGACAGTCAATAAATATAAAGTCAAACTCATCCTTAACAGGCTCAAGCAGATCCTTCAAGCGTGTTTCTCGTGCAATTGCGCTCACAAGCTCAATTTCGGCACCTGCAAGCTGGATAGTAGCCGGAATTACAAATACCTTACTGCAATTTGTATCAAGAACAAGCGATTCAGCCGGAACATCATTCAGCAATGCATCATAGATGCAGTTATCGAGTTCTTCTTTTTCGATTCCAAAGCCGCTCGTGCTATTACCCTGTGGATCAAAATCGACAATCAGCGTCTTTCGACCCTGTTCACCCAGTGCTGCTGCAAGGTTTACTGCTGTGGTGGACTTACCCACACCACCCTTTTGATTGATGATTGCAATGATACGCGTGTCTTTTGCGCTCTTTGAACGCTTAACGTCGCGAAATCCCACGGTCCCTCCTGGTGTATTTTAAGCTGTTAAACGGAGGATGTTTCACGTGAAACATTCCGATTCATCATCTGTTATGTTTCACGTGAAACATAACAGGTAATTACTATCCATTATGTTTCACGTGAAACATCTAGGCAAGCGGATTCTTCTTCGCCATGCCATTAGCACGTGGAAGCGAAATAGCTGCCGGACGAGATTTTTTTAGAATGATAAACTCGCGATGACCCAAGCCATTTGGCAAATCTAAATCATCTGTCATAAGTGTGGTGAACCCGCATATGCTAGCGGCAGTTAGACCAGACTGAAGTTCGACGTCTGACGGGTTTCCCTTAGTAATAACAAAGAGACCACTATCTATTAGAAATGGTGAAGCATACTCGACGAGAACTGGTAACGGTGCAAGTGCACGAGCAGTGACAACAGCAAACTGTTTCTTATGGCTTCGGGCATATTCTTCAAGACGATCATGAACCGCGTGAGCATGCTTGAGACCGAGAGCCTCAACAAATGAGTTGACGGCATCAACCTTCTTGCCAACCGAATCGATATAGGTAGCCTTACGTCCGCAAGCAATTGTCAAAGGGATACCAGGAAACCCAGCACCAGTACCCATGTCTAACAAAGCGCCTTCTGGAGCTATGTCTATATAGGGAAGCAAAACAAGCGAATCAAGAATATGAAGAACAGCCGCATCTTCGATATTTAGGATGCGCGTAAGATTGGTGGTCTTATTAGCCTCCAAAACAAGATCAAGATGCTCGATACAGGAGCGTAGGGCATCATTGGAGACCTTCAAAGAATAGTCTTCGCAATACGAAATTAGACGACTAAGCATCTGGCTTGTCTGCTCATCGGTTAGTACAAACAAGACAAACTCCTATCTGACAAAAATCAGTGTATCAAGAACTTTTGACAAAAAAAGGGGACGTGGAAACCACGCCCCCTTAAGATAAGCTCGTTTAGGTTATCGAGCAACAATCACAACATGACGATCGGGGTCAGAACCCTCAGAATGCGTGTCGACGGCGTCGTTGCCGCGAAGAGCAATATGAACCAGACGGCGCTCGTAGGCATTCATGGGCGGAAGCGAAACGCTTTTGTGAGTGCGCACTGCCCGCTCGGCAGCAGACTGAGCCATAGAGGCAACCTTGTCCTGGCGGCGGCTCTTATATCCCTCGACGTCGACGACAACCGGATACCTAAAGCCTAGCTTGCGGCTCACCAACAGCGAGAACATAACCTGAAGGGCATCAAGGGTGCGACCATGACGACCAATTAGGACGGCAAGGTCGGGAGCCGTTACATCAAGAATCAGTTCGCCCTCGTCGCCCTCATACTCATCGATAGGAGAGTTGGCGGCGTCGAAATGCGAAAGGATGGAACGAAGAATAGAAATCGCAACATCGGCAATGGTGTCGAGCTCTTCATCCGTAAGCTCTTCACCAGCCTTGTAGCGCTGTGCAATCTCGAGATAATCGCCCGCGGCCTGCGGGGCAACCTCCTCAAGCATATCCTCGACGATCTCTTCAGACATAACGTACTCCAAAAGTTAGGTACCTAAATAAGATTACTATACCGCTACTTCTTCTTGTGCGGGCGCGGCTTCTTCTCGCGACGCGTGACCTCAACCTGCAGCGGGGCGTTCTTAAGACGCTCCTCCTCTTCGGCCTTAGCCTTCTCGATAACCTTCTGCGTCACAAAGATCTGCTGGATGACCTGCCAGGCAGAAGACACGTCGTAGTACAAAAGAACACCAACGGGCAGGCTCCAACCCATCCAGAGCATCATGACGGTCATGACGACGGCCATCATGCGCATGCTCTGGGCCTGCTGACCAGTCTGATTGCGCGACATGTACAGCTGCGGAATCAGGGTCAGGACAGCAAACAGAATCAGGCAAACCAGCGCAGGCAGTGCGACCATAAAGCCATCGGCAAAAGAGGCACTCGGCGTGGTAGTCAGATCGGGCAGAATGTTGAAGAACGAGAAGGTGCCCTCGTTAAAGTAATGCGGCAGGTTGCGCAGAAGCGTAAACAGGGCGATGAGGATAGGCATCTGAATCAGAAGCGGCAGGCAGCCGGACAGCGGATTGAACTTGTTCTCGCTGTAGAACTTCTGCATCTCCTCGGCCTGACGTTGGGGATCGTCGGCGTAGCGCTCCTGGATCTCGAGCATCTTGGGCTGCAGCACCTGCATACGGGCCGTCGACTTGGTCGACTTGAGCATGAGCGGCGTCAGCAGCAGACGGACGATGACCACCAGGATAATGATGGACAGGCCCCAGTCGACCGCAAAGGTCTGGATGAGCTTGAGCAGCTCGAAAAGGATGTTAACGATCCAATCCCACATGTAATTTTTCCTCCGATAGCGAGTGCCCGCTAGGGCACAGGGTCATAACCGCCGACGTGCAGGGGATTGCAGCGAGCGATGCGCCTCACGGCAAGCCAGCAGCCTCTACAAACACCGTATTTCTCGATAGCCTGGACGGCGTAATGAGAACACGTTGGATAATAAATGCAGGCGTCAGGCAATAAGGGCGAAATAACCTGTTGATATATGCGAATAGGAGCGATGGCAACACGTCGCAAAACGTGATTGCTCATCGCTCCTCCCCGGCAACGCCGGCGCGTATCACAAGCGAACGCAATGCCTCGTTCATCTCCTCCGGCGACGAGATCCTCGTCTTGGGGGTCGCGAACAAGATGATGTCATAACCCGCAACGGGAAATCCGCAGCTGCGGGCGGCCTCGCGCATCACACGCTTAGAACGATTGCGCACAACTGCGCAACCGAGTCGTTTAGCACCAACGAAGGCGACCCTTCCAGAGTCGCCTTCGCCAACCGATTCACATATGGTCATTCGAATCAGAGGATGATTGAAACGACGCCCCTGACTGAACACATGCTCGAAATCTTGCCGAGACTTAATAGTCTTCATGCGAGATGTGTGTATCGCTGCTAGACAGTGAGACGCTTGCGGCCCTTGGCGCGGCGACGGGCGAGCACGGCACGACCACCCTTGGTGGCCATACGGGCACGGAAGCCATGGGTCTTGGCACGCTTACGCTTATTAGGCTGATACGTACGCTTCATCTTAAGTTCCTCCTGCTGCATTTCGAGTGTCCGCGAGGGCGCGGACGCAGATATAGACACGTGAGCTTGAAGATTGTAGGGAAATCAATGTTCAAATGTCAAGAAATCAAAGGTAAAAGGTTGCGCAGTTCACACGGTTCCGCCATAAGCCGGATGAGTTGTTGAGTATGACTCCAACTTTTCACGATATTTCACCGAGTTTTCGACAGGTCATGTTGGCAATGTTGAGAACTTTTCGCCCATTTTCCAAAGTTTTCAACTTGTTTTGAAAACTTGTCGAAAGATGAGAAACATTGCGCGGTGAGCTACTATTTATCCGAAACCTTTTGAAAGATTGCGAGCGGCATGTCTGACGACTTTTACACCATGGTCGATTCCGGTGACCCGGCACCCGACAACGAGCACATCAACGGCGTACGCGAAGAGCGCGAAGAGGGCGAGCAGACATCGAAACAGACACCGAAAACCATGTATGCGGCGCGCATCGCCGTCTATGACGACATGCTTTCGACCCCGCGCGTGATCGTCATCGAGCCGCAAGACATCCGCACGTATCTGGAAGAGACGACTAACACCGTCTACCAGTGCATGAAAGAGCAAGGCGGACACATCTCACTCATGGTTATCCGCGAGATTGTCGAAAACTTTATCCACGCCCACTTTGCCGAGCCCATTATCTCGATCCTGGACGGCGGGGAAACTATCCGCTTTGCCGACCAAGGTCCGGGCATCGACGACAAAGAGCGCGCCTTCGACTTTGGCGTAACCAGCGCAAACAGCAAGATGAAGCGGTATATACGCGGCACCGGGGCAGGTTTTCCCATGGTGCAGGAATACCTGGAAAACGCCGGCGGGGCAGTCTCCATCGAAGATAACATGGGCAACGGCACCGTCGTCACGGTGAGCCTCGACCCCAAGCGCGTGCAGGAAATTGAGCGCGCGGGAGGGCGCGGGGCAGCCGTGCGCCCCGAGGCCCAGGGGTCGGAATACCCACTGCCGGGAGCATTTCCACAGCAAGCAATGATGACTCCGCAGCAAACCATGGCCGCGTCCCCACTACAACAGCCCATGGCTTCGCAGCAGATGCATCAACCCGGCATGCCGCCCATGCAGGACCCCCAGCCCGCGGGACAGACGACAACTCAAGGCTCGGCAGAGTCCATGGTCCCGGCCGATTTGGATGCAGCCGCGATGCAGCAGGTGACGGGCATGCAAGGAGCTCGGCAGATGGGCTTCCAACCGTACCCGCAGGCATATCCGGGACAATATATGCCGCAGCAGGGATACTCCCAGCAATATATGCAGCAGTATCCCCAGGGCTATCAGCAGCCGTATCAGCAGATGCCGCAGCCGTACAATCCCTGGGCCCAGCAGATGCCGCCGCAGCCATACCAACAGTGGCCGCAAAGTTTTCAACAGCCGATGCCAACCATGCAGAGTTCTCAACAACCAGCAGCTCAAATGATGTATCCTAATGCGGCGAATCAATACGCACAGCCGCAACCGGACGTATTTGTGAGCGAGCGCGGCAACGCGGCGCTGGGATATCTGGCTCAAAACCAAGAGTGCGGCGCCACCGACCTGGCGCGAGCATTTGGAAACTCCGCGCCCACGTGGTCACGCACACTCAATGACTTGGCGCAGGCCGGCTTGGTAATCAAACACGGTCAGAAATACCATCTGACCGAACTCGGCAGCGCTCGCGTGCGTGCCCAAAGTTAAGGAACGGGAGAGACAGTGGACGAGGAAGCAAGCATCATCCTGGAGGATGCCATCGCTTTTTGCCAGCGCGACGGCCAAGATGCACGCCTCATCAACATGTTGGGGCAATCGCGTGCCGTGAGCCTGACCGAGGACACCTTGACCATCGAGGCACCGTCGCGCTTTGCCATTGCGCAGCTCAAAAAGCACCAGCCGACTATCGAGCACTACCTAGAAGAGATTGCCTTTGCTCCGATCGCGCTCAACATCGTGACCCCGCAGGGTCCCACGACAGGCGTCACGGGGGCGGCACCCGTCACTCCCCCTTTGACGGCCGTCGCCCCCGTGGCGGCTCCGGAGACCAATGCGGGCGATGTTTCCCGTGAAACCATGCCCCACGCAACAGCCGTGCCGGTAGCAACCGCGCCCAGCGTTTCACACATGCCCGTCGCGCACGACGCGGCGCCGGGCGAAGAACCGGGCATCGCGATCAAAAACACGCTGTCGGCCGACGATTTCCGCCGCATGATGAATCAGATGAAGGGCGCGGCACCCGCCAAGAGCGCAAAACCAGTCTCGACATCGCCTGTGAGCGTCCCCACGGCTGCGGCGCCGGGCGAGCAGAACGCCGATGGCGCGCCCCTCGTGGCCAACTCAAAATTCACCTTCGAAAACTTTGTCTACGGCCCCGAAAACAGCCATGCCTATCGTTCGGCGCTTAAATTCGCCGCACTCGCAGACGAACGCGGTACTTGCACATCCCTGTTCATCTATGGCAAATCGGGCTTGGGCAAGACCCACCTGCTGCTCGCCATCAAAAACGAGCTCGCCGAGAAGTCGCCCGAGATCAAAGTGAAATACGCCAACTCACAGGCATACATCGATGATCTGATGACAGAATTCGACCGCCAAAAGAAGAGTAACGCTCCCATCATGCAGGCATACCACGGCGTGGACGTGCTCATCATCGATGACATCCAAAACATCATCGGCAAACGCGCGAGCGTGGACTACTTTTTCCAGCTCATGGACGAGTTTATCCGCAACAACAAGAAAGTCGTGATTGCCGCAGACCGTGCGCCCAAGGATCTGAACATGGACGAGCGCCTGACCAGCCGCTTTAACGCTGGCATGCTCTGCTTGGTAGCAGAGCCCAGCTACGAGATGAAGTACAAGATTCTGCAGCGCTATTACGAGAACACGATCGCGGCGGCGCCCGAGGCGGGCGACGACTCGCTGCTGGCGGCCTACGGTGGCGACAGCGGACATCTGACCGACGAGCACTTTAAACATATGGCGGAGGTATCGGGCACCAACATCCGTGAGCTCGAGAGCTTCTGCGAGCGCTGCGCCGGGGAGGCGGGCGACCGCGAGCGCGAGGGTAGCGAGCTGAGCTTCGACGACATCGATGCCATCGCCAGCCAGTACTTCGACACGTCGGCCAAAAAGATCAACGTGCAGACAGTTCAGTCTGTTATCGAGGAGCAGTACGGCGTGACGCATGAGGAGCTCATTGGTCCGCGCCGCAATGCCAATATCGCCAAGGCGCGCCATATCGCCATCTACCTAGCGATCGAGATGTGCGAGATGACAACCACCGCCGTGGGTGCGGAGTTTGGCAACCGCAACCACTCGACCGTCAGCACGAGCTACAAAAAAGTCCAGAAGATGATTCAGGAAGACCGGACCGTGACCGAGGACCTCAAATCGCTACGAGACAAAATTACACTGCGCTCGTAGGGAAATAGGCACACCTGTTGAAAACTTGTCGAAACCGCGGGCATAAGGTGTCTAAAACCCAGCCCGCTCCGATGAAAAGTTTTGCGCAGGTTTTGAACGTGGAAAACGACCCCTGTTGCACACAGGGAACTGTCGATTCTCTTTTTGGGTTTGACCTGCATGTTTGGGAGTAATCAACAGTTTCGTCAGTACTATTACTATTATTGAGATATTTATATCTATAGAAAGGTATTAAAAGATGAAGTTCACCGTCAGCCAGAGCTCGCTTACGCAAGCAATCGGCGTCGTCATGAAGGGTGTCGCTTCGGCATCCACCCTCCCTATTCTGTCGGGCGTGCTCATCAAGGCACAAGACGGCATCTTGGAATTCCAGACCTCTAACTACACTATCTCGATTCGTCACCGCATCGCGGCACATGTGGAAGAGGAAGGTGAGATGGTAATCCCCTGCAAGATGCTCTCCAACATCACCAAGACCCTTCCCGATGCCCCAGTTACCTTTGAGCTTTCGGAGCGCCAGGTGCTGATCGGTTGCGAGAAGAGTTCCTTCCGCCTGAATACGCTCGATGCCAACGATTTCCCCGAGTTCCCGGCCTATGCCATCGAGAGCGCCGTTGAGCTCCCGACCGACATTCTGTCCGAGATGGTCAGCCGCGTGTGGCGCGTCACCTCGACCGACAAGGCCCGCCCCATCCTGGGCGGTGTGCATATGAGAGTCGAAAACAACACCGTGCGCCTGGTGGCGACCGACTCCTTCCGTCTGGCCGTGTGCGATACGCAGGTGGAGACCTCGACGCTCGAGGGCTCCTTTGAGCTCAACGTGCCGGCCGATGCCTTCAACGACGCCCTGAGCATCATGGCGAGCCAGGCGACCATTATGATCGGTGCCACCGACACCCAGGTTGTCTTTGAAGCCGGCAACACCACCTACGTGTCGCGCCGCATAGAGGGTGTGTATCCCAACTACAAGCAGCTCATCCCCGATTCATGCGTAACGAGCGTCAAGATCGACGTGGCAGCTTTTAATGCCGCCCTCAAGCGCGTGGCGGTCATCGCGAGCGCCAACCCCGCCGTCAAGTTTGAGATCGATGTCGAGAACGGCCAGATGGGCCTGTCCTCCATCTCCAATGACCAGGATCTGGCGCAGGAGACGATCGATGTCGAGGCCGAGGGCGAGTCGGGTACCATTGCCTTTAACTACCACTACATCTTTGGCTGTCTCAACGCCCTGTCCAAGGAGAAGGAGATCACGCTGGAGCTCAAGAGCTACTCGCAGGCCGGCATCTTTAAGTCCTACGACAAGATCAACTATCTGTACCTGGTCATGCCGGTGCGCATCTAGCGGCGCCCTATGGCCATGTTCGCCCGCGATCTTTCCGTCGCGCGCTACCGCAGCTTCGATAGCTATCGCCTGGAACTGAGCGATGGCGTGACGGTGCTCGCGGGGCCCAACGCGGCGGGAAAGACCAACCTCATAGAGGCGCTGCAGCTGCTAACGAGCGGCGCCTCGTTTAGGCATTCCACTGCCGTCGAGCTTGTGCACGACGGCACGGGTTTGTGCAAGGCCGAGCTTAGGCTCGAGGGCGATGGCCGCGTGCTGGACATGGGCCTATGCGTGGAGGACGGTAAGCGTTCGTTTAGCCGCAACGGCAAGCGATGTGCCGCCTCTGGTGTGCGCGGCGTGCTGCCGAGTGTTTTGTTCTGCCCCGATCATCTGGATATGGTTAAGCGCGGTGCCAGCGTGCGTCGCGCCGCGCTCGACGACTTTGGTGTGCAGCTGAGCGCCCGCTATGCCGATCTGGCAAGCGCCTATGGCCGCTGCGTGACGCAGCGCAACGCCCTGCTCAAAGAGACATGGTGCTGCCGTGAGATGCTCGGTGCGTGGAATGAGTCGATTGCCCGCGCCGGATCGGCCCTGCTGGTGCACCGCTTGGCCCTGCTCGATCGCTTGGATGCCCACGTGCGCAATGCCTACGGGCTGGTTGCGTCCGGGGAGGAGGCCGATGTGGCCTATGCGTCCACGTTGGGAGAGCTGCCCCAGACCGATGACCGCGAGGAGCTGAGGGGCTGGGCATACGAGCGCATGCTCGCGGCGCTCGACGAGCGCGCCGACGAGGAAATCCGCCGCGGCGTGACACTCGTGGGTCCGCACCGCGACGAGATTGAGTTTTCGGTCGCCGGCCGCTCGGCCCGCTCGTTTGCCAGTCAGGGTCAGCAACGTACGTTGGTCCTGGCTTGGAAGGTGGCCGAGGTGGCCGTAGCCCGCGATATTCTGGGTACCGCCCCGCTGCTGCTTTTGGATGACGTGATGAGCGAGCTCGACGGCGATCGCCGCGCCGCTTTTTTGCAGCTGATCGGCGACGACATCCAGACAGTCATAACCACCACCAATTTGGGATACTTTACCGATGAGTTACTTGATCGAGCCAAGGTGGTGAGCATGGGTGAGGCATGCTAATTACGAGCGTGAGAACGGCACGGCTGCCTTCAGTGACTTTTTGGGTGCCGAGCGCCAGCGCATCTTGGCGTCGGCTACGCCCGAGCGTCGTGCGCAAATGGAGGCCGCCGAGGAATCGCGCGCGGTCTACCGTGCTTGGAACGCGGTGTGCTCGGGCACGCGCGAGGGCCGGCACGTGACGGGGCTGCGTTATCTTCCCGAGTCCAACGAGCTGCTGGTGTATCTCGATTCGCCCTCGTGGACACAGGAGATGACACTTTTGCGCGAGATAATCCGCGCGCGCATGGAGCGTGCCGGCGCGCATGTGGATGGCCTGGTATTTAAGACGACCCGCCCCGGCCACACACCGCCCGCGGTAAAGGAGCGCCTGCGTCCGGTCGCGCCTGAGCGCCCGTCCGCGCCGCATGCCGACCTGAATGAAGCCGAGCGCGCCGAGATCGAGCGCCAGGTGTCGCCCATCGAAGACCAAAAACTGCGTGAGGCCCTCCAGAACGCCATGCGGGCCAGTGCCGAGTGGGCCAAGGGCGTGCAAAGCAAAAAAGAGTCTTAAATCGCATCTGGTGGCCTTGTATAGGCAAATACCCTCGTCCCCGAGGGTATTTTTTACGATAAAATAGTAAGGCTATACAGATTTTCTTAATCGAAGGAGGACGTGTGGCAAACGAAAACGATTACGATGGCGGCGAAATTAAGATCCTCGAGGGTCTCGAAGCCGTCCGTAAGCGCCCGGGCATGTATATCGGCTCGACGAGCGCCAGCGGTCTGCACCACCTGGTGTGGGAGATCGTTGACAACTCCGTCGACGAGGCCATGGCCGGTTTCTGCACCGAGATTCAGGTGACGGTCCACGCCGACAACTCCATTACAGTCGTCGATAACGGGCGCGGCATCCCCGTCGACGAGCACCCTGTCAAAAAGATTCCGACGCTCGAGGTCGTCATGACGATCCTTCACGCCGGCGGTAAGTTCGATAACTCGGCCTATAAGGTTTCCGGCGGCCTGCACGGCGTGGGCATCTCCGTTGTCAACGCCCTGTCCAAGCGCGTGGTCGTGCAGGTGCGCCGCGACGGCAATATCTACGAGATGGAATTCTCGCGCGGCAAGACCGTCAAGAAGATGGAGGTCGTGGGCACCTCGGATTCGACGGGCACCACCGTCTCCTTCTGGCCCGACGACGAGATCTTCGAGACCTGCGTCTACGATTTCGATACACTGCACAATCGTCTGCAAGAGACGGCGTTTCTCAACAAGAACCTCAAGATCGTGCTGACTGACGAGCGTGAGGCGGCTCCCCGCGTGGAGGAGTTTTGCTACGAGGGCGGCATCATCGACTTCGTCAAGTTCCTCAACGACGGCAAGGACGTCCCCGAGGCCTTTAAGGAGCCCATCTACATTGAGGGCAAATCGGACCCGGATGCGCCCGTGGCCAAGATGGGCGAGGTCGAGGTGTCCCTGCAGTGGAACGCCGGTTATGGCGAGAACGTCATGTCGTTTGCCAACGATATCTACACCCCCGAGGGCGGCATGCACCTCGAGGGCTTCCGCACCGCCCTCACCCGCGTGATTAACGATTACGCCCGCAAGCAGAACCTGCTTAAGGAGAAAGAGGCCAACCTGAGCGGTGACGACGTGCGCGAGGGTCTCTCGGCCGTCATCTCGGTCAAGCTGCCCGATCCGCAGTTTGAGGGCCAGACCAAGGCCAAGCTCGGTAGTTCCTACATGCGCGCGCTTACGCTCAAGATCGTGACCGACGGTCTTGCCGACTACCTTGAGGAGCACCCCAAGCCCGCCCGCGAGATCGTCAAGAAGGCGCAGCAGGCCTGCAAGGCCCGCAACGCCGCCCGCAAGGCGCGCGAGGCGACCCGTCGCAAGAGCCTGCTCGAGACGGCCTCGCTGCCCGGCAAACTCGCCGACTGCTCGGTGCGCGATGCCGAGCTGACCGAGCTCTTCATCGTAGAGGGCGACTCGGCAGGCGGTTCGGCCAAGGACGGCCGCCGCCGAGACATCCAGGCGATTCTGCCCCTGCGCGGCAAGATTCTGAACGTCGAGCGCGTGGGCGACCACCGTGCGTTCTCGAGCGACACCATCCAGTCGCTGATCACCGCGATCGGTTGCGGCGTCACGACGAGCGCCGGCGACGGCGGCGACTTCGATATCACCAAGGCGCGCTACCACAAGATCATCATCATGACCGATGCAGATGTCGACGGTGCGCATATCCGCATCCTGCTGCTGACGTTCTTCTACAAGTACATGCGTCCGCTGATCGATGCCGGCTATGTCTATGTTGCCTGCCCGCCTATCTTTGGCATTAAGGTGCGCAACAAGATCCACTACGTGTATCCCAACGGCCGACAGCCCGAAGACGAGATTCTGCGCGACACCATTCAGAGCCTGGGCCTGAACCCCGACGACAACGACGAGGACGGCAAGGCCAAGGATGGCAAGATCACCAAGAAGCGCAAGGGCTATACCGTCCAGCGCTACAAGGGCCTGGGTGAGATGGACCCCAAGCAGCTTGCCTCGACGACGATGGACCCCAAGACCCGCATTTTGCAGCGCGTGACGATCGAGGATGCCGTGGTGGCGGACCGTGCCGTACGCGAGCTCATGGGTTCCGAGGTGGGCTATCGCCGCGAGTACATTGAAAAACACGCGCATGATGCACGCTTCTTAGATGCCTAACCTGTTCGGCTTTCCCAGCCACCGCACCTTCGCCCTCAATCGTCGGTTGCGTACCCAAGTACGCTTCCCTCCTCTTTCGGGCGAATCTGCGGCACCTGGAAAAGCCGTCTCCGTGGTAGGGAACTAATGGACCACGCAAACCATGAGGAGGTAACGTGGCAGACGATATCAACAGCAACGAGGGTATGGACGAGGCCGGCGACGCCGGTATGCCCGATGATCTGAAGCGCCTGCTCGCCCGCGCCGAGCAGGGCGAGGATGGCGACCCGGATTCCTACAACCCCGATGTCGAGGATGAAGAGGAAGAGGATGACGACGCCGAGCTCGAGGAGAGCTTTGGCGCGGTCGATCGCGGCGCCTCGGCCGGCGAGGACATCAACGGCGGCCAGCTCCAGATTTCGGAGTTTGGCCGCGAGATGAAGCAGTCGTTTATCGAGTACTCGATGTCGGTCATTACGGCACGCGCCCTGCCGGACGTGCGCGACGGCTTAAAGCCGGTGCACCGCCGCATCCTGTACGCCATGAACGAGAGCGGCATCTACCCCAACCGCCCGCACAAGAAGTCGGCCTGGACGGTCGGCGAAGTTATCGGTAAGTACCACCCCCACGGCGACTCCGCGGTCTATGAGACCATGGTTCGTCTGGCGCAGTGGTTCTCCATGCGCACGCCGCTTATCGACGGCCACGGCAACTTTGGAAACATCGACGGCGACGGTGCCGCAGCTATGCGTTACACCGAGAGCCGTCTGGCAAAGCCCGCCATGGAGCTGCTCCGCGACCTGCAGAAGGATACCGTCGACTGGCAGCCCAACTACGACGAGTCGCTCGCCGAGCCCGTGGTACTGCCCGCACGCTTCCCCAACCTGCTGGTTAATGGCAGCCAAGGCATCGCTGTAGGCATGGCCACCAATATCGCCCCGCATAACCTCACCGAGGCGATCGAGGCCACCTGCTACCTGATCGACAACCCCGACGCCACCGTCGACGAGCTCATGCAGATTATGCCCGGCCCGGACTTTCCCACCGGTGCCATCATCATGGGTAGCGCCGGCATTAGGCAGAGCTACGAGACCGGCCGCGGTTCCATCACCGTGCGCGCCAAGGCCCATGTGGAGTCCACCAAGACCGGCCGCAGCCGCCTGGTCTTTACCGAGATTCCCTACATGGTCAACAAGGGCACCCTTCAGGAGAAAATCGCCCAGCTCGTAAACGACAAGCGCATCGAGGGCATCTCGGACATGCGCGACGAGTCCAACCAAAAGGGCATCCGTCTGGTCATTGAGCTCAAGAAGGGCGTTATCCCGCAGGTCGTACTTAACAACCTGTATAAGTACACCTCGCTGCAGACCACCTTTGGTGCCAACAATCTGGCGCTCGTCAATGGCGTTCCTAAATGCCTGAGCCTGCGCGAGATGCTGCAACACTACATCGACCACCAGGTCGACGTAGTCACCCGCCGCACCCACTTTGACCTTAAAAAGGCCCAGGCCCGTGCACATATCCTTGAGGGCTACCTTATGGCCCTCGACCATATCGACGAGGTCATTAGCATCATCCGCTCCTCGCAGACCGATGCCGAGGCCAGCAGCCGCCTGATTGAGCGTTTTGGCTTTACGCCCGAGCAGACCACGGCCATCCTCGAGATGAAGCTGCGTCGCCTGACCGGCCTGGAGCGCGACAAGATCCAGGAAGAGCTGGACGGCCTGCGCCGTGCTATCGCCTACTACGAGGACCTGCTGACGCACGAGGAGAAGATTCTGGGCGTCATCAAGGAAGAGATGCGCGAGATCTCCAAGAAGTTTGGCGACAAGCGCCGTACCGAGATCAGCCAGATCGAGAAGGATCTGGATGTCGAGGACCTCATCGCCGACGAGGACATGGTCGTGACGATCACCCACACCGGCTATGTGAAGCGTATCCCGGTGGCCGCTTACCGCGCCCAGAAGCGCGGCGGCAAGGGCGTGTCGGGCGTCAACCTTAAAGAGGACGACGTTATCGACGAGATGTTTATCGCGTCCACCCACGAGTATGTGCTGTTCTTCTCGAGCAAGGGCAAGGTCTACCGTCTGAAGGTGCACGAGCTGCCGGTTGGTACGCGCCAGGCGCGCGGCACCGCGATCGTCAACCTGCTTCCCTTTGAGGAGGGCGAGAAGATCGCGAGCGTCATTAGCTGTCGTAAGTTCCCCGCCGATGAGTACCTGATGTTTGCCACCAAGAACGGCATGGTCAAGAAGACCGTGATGAGCGCCTATGATCGCAGCCGCCGCGATGGCCTAATCGCCATCAACCTGAGGGACGACGACGCGCTGCTCGCCGTGCGCCGCGTGCGCGAGGGCGACAAGATCATCATGGCCACCACTGCGGGCAAGGCGATCATGTTCCCCGAGGACCAGGTTCGCGCTACCGGCCGCGACACCAGCGGTGTCCGCGGCATTGGCATGAAGGACGGCGTGAGTGTCCTGGGCATGGAGGTCACCAACGGCGAGGGAGACCTGTTTGTCATTACCGAGTGCGGCTACGGCAAGCGCACGCCGGTCTCGGATTATCCGGAGCAAAACCGCGGCGGCCAGGGTGTCTACACCATTCAAATGACCGAGCGCAAGGGCAACCTTGCGGCCATGAAGGCGGTCGGCCCGCAGCATGAGCTGTTTATCGTGACGGAGGGCGCGACGGTCATTCGCGTCAAGACCGACGAGATCAGCCAGACCGGTCGAACCACGCAGGGTGTCAAGATGATGACCGTAAGCGATGACGACCGCGTGTGCGCCGTTGCCCGCATGACAGCCGCCGAAGAGAAGCCCGAGGGAGAAAGTACCGAGACCGCAGACGTCACCGAAGAGGCCCCAGTCGACCTAGGCGACGGCAACGACATACCAGAGGATCTCCTAGACGAGTAAGAGGCCCTAGCTAGTAAAAATCATCAGACCCCATATATCGGCGGTCGGCGCACTGCGCGCCGACCGCTTTTTTGACAATCTTTGAACCCCACGTCGGCCCCGGCTGCCCGGCGGCATGCGAAGTCGATCGCGAGTTCCGCACGAGCCGGAGAGCACTTAATGTGCTCTCCGTGCGAGCAGGACTGTCCGGGCAGGAGTCTTCGCACGCCGCCGGGCAGCCGGGGCCGACACCCTTCAAAGATTTTCAAAAAAGTTGTTGACGTGCGCGTAATGACTCGTCTAATATATCCCTTGCGCGATGGACCTGTAGCTCAGTTGGTTAGAGCGTCCGGCTGATAACCGGGAGGTCACAAGTTCGAATCTTGTCAGGTCCACCACTTTCTTTCGCAATAAACACCCCAGCGAGAGCCGAGTCGCCGCTGGGGTGTTTATTACTGTCTCCGTGGGGGTTTAGCTCAGCTGGGAGAGCGCGGGCTTTGCAAGCCTGAGGTCAGGGGTTCGATCCCCCTAACCTCCACCATGATGGACCTGTAGCTCAGTTGGTTAGAGCGTCCGGCTGATAACCGGGAGGTCACAAGTTCGAATCTTGTCAGGTCCACCATCAAAACGTTAAGAGCCCTGGGGCATTGCCTCGGGGCTTTTTTCTTACCCGTTGGAGCAGTTAATTTGGGACGGGGCTTTTTTGGCTACCCTGTTCTGCGCAGCCTCAGTTTCTAGACCTGCCGCTGGGTAGCTAAAAAAGCCCCGTCCCAAATTAACTAAAAAAGCCCCGTCCCAAATTAACTACTTTGATTTTGTGTGCTGGGCGAAAGATTGGGTAGTATAGCTATTCAATGCGGCGGAGCTGCCGCGCATGCCAATAACAACGTACCGGAGGTGTTCCATGGTTCGTGTCGACATAGAGACCATCGTCATGGCCGCCGGTCCCGTGCCATCGCTGATCGTCTTGCGCGAGCGTTGCCGTAAGTCGGATTCGTCCGCGCCGCTGCGCTCTCTTTCCATCCAGACCGGTTCCTACGAGGCAGCGGCCATCAGCCGCGGTATCGATACCGGCCGCACCGATCGCCCCATCACCCACGATCTTTTGCTCGATACCATCGAAGTGGTGGGAGCAAAGATCGAGCGTATCGAGATCGTGCGCGCCGAGCCGCCGGTGTTCTACGCGACGGTCGTCGTGCACACCGATAGGGGCGAGCATATGCTTGACGCGCGACCGAGCGACGCTATCGCCCTTGCCGTGCGCAGCAATGCCCCCATGTTTGTGGAGGACGACATCATGAATCGCTTGGGCACCGTCTCTCCGCTTGCCGACGAGGTTGACGACGAGGGTGAGTTCGAGAAGTTTGACGAGTTTGTCCACACGCTCTCGCCCGATGATTTCTAAATGTCGGTTGAGCACGATGCACGGCGAGCGCTGATGGGTACCAGTGTGTCGACCGAAGCAGCCGCTATCGCGCGTGAGGCCCATATGCGCGCCGAGGCATTTGAGGCCGCGCGCATTGCGTATGTGACGCAGGCTCGCACTCTTCGCGAGCGCCGTGACTCCTATATCAAGATGGTTGTTGTCTCCGCGCTTGCCGCGGTAATCTTGTCGCGGCTTCGTGGTACAGTTGGTGCGCTTGGGTTTTCGATTTCGATGGGCCTGGTGATCTGGGGCGTGGTCGATGCGGTGATGCTGACCAACCAGATCAAGGTGCTCGACAAGCGCGCGGCGGATATGGTTCGCGCCCGTGACGCTGCCGCCAGAATCGCGGCCGAGGCACAGGAGTTATAACGACGCCGAATGTGATGGGAAGGTCAAAAGATGGCACAGGATATGCAGGACGCCGGTAACGTCTCCGCCGAGCTCGACGCCATGGTGTGCGATCTGATCGGTGCGTTTTTGGACGACCTTGCCGCCGGTGAAAACCCGGGCGTTGTCGTGGCGATCGAGGATGCCGCCTCCAACCGCTATCTTGCGGCTCTCGACGAGGACGGTGAGGAGGCATGCCTGGAGGCTGCCACCAACTTTATCTCCGAGCACAAGATGGGTCTCAAGGACGAAGGCCTGGGCCGCATCGCCCGCTATGCCATCGGCTACACCGGCTGTGTGGAGATCGAGGGCGGATATCACGACGCTTTGCTCGTTAGCTTCTTCGAGACCACGCTCGAGAGCGGTTTTTCGGCATATGTGCTGTACGAGGGCATGGGCGCCGGCGATGGTTTTATGTGGAGCGACCCTGAACCTGCAGGTGAGGAAACCCCTCTCATCTAGAATCGCTAAAATAAACGAGTTTTTCGGTAAAAGGCTCAATATTCCCGCCGAGCGTTGTGTTGCTGGACGGGTCGCATACGCGTGCCGTTTGTATATAGATAGAAGATAGGGGAACTACATGCGCGTAGACAATCTGAGGAACATCGCCATTATCGCCCACGTCGATCACGGTAAGACGACGATGGTCGATAAGCTCCTGCGTGCCACGGACGCCTTCCGTGCCAACCAGCAGGTCGAGGATCGCGTCCTGGACTCCAACGACCAGGAGCGCGAGCGCGGCATCACGATTCTCGCCAAGAACATCTCTATCGAGTACAAGGACGTTAAGATCAACGTCATCGACACCCCGGGCCACGCCGACTTTGGCGGTGAGGTCGAGCGCGTGCTGCGCATGGCCGACGGCGCCCTGCTGCTGGTCGACGCCTTTGAGGGCCCCATGCCCCAGACCCGCTTTGTCCTACGTCACGCCATCGACACTGGCCTTAAGATCATGATCGTCATCAACAAGATCGACCGTCCGGGCGCCAACCCCGAGAAGGCCTACAACGACTGTCTGGACCTTATGGCCGACCTGGGCGCCACCGACGACCAGCTCGAGTTTGCCATGGAGCACGTGGTCTATGCCAGCGCCATGAATGGCTTTGCCCGCCTTGACCCCAACGACGGCAACATGGACATGTACCCGCTGCTCGACATGATCATCGACGACATGCCCGCGCCCGAGGTTGACGAGACCGCGCCGCTCGCTATGCAGTGCGTGACCATCGACCACTCCAACTTTGTCGGCCGCATCGGCATTGGCCGCGTGTACTCCGGCACCATTCGCCAGGGCGATCAGATCCTGGTCGTCAAGAACGACGGTTCCAGCGCCACCGCTACCGTCAAGCAGCTCTTTACCTTCGACTACCTGGGCCGCACCGAGTGCCAGGAAGTCGGCGCCGGCGACATTGCCGCCGTCGTGGGTATCGAGCGCACCGACATCGGCGATGTCTACACCGATCCCGAGAACCCCGTCGAACTCGAGCCTATCGAGATCGATCCGCCGACCCTGTCCATCGTCTTTGAGGCCTCGACCTCTCCGCTCGTCGGCCGCGATGGCGACATTGTGGGCGCTCGTCAGCTCAAGGAGCGCCTGTTCAATGAGGCCGAGAACAATGTGACCATGAAGATTGAGGAGCTCGAGGACAAGAGCGGCGTCGAGGTCTCGGGCCGCGGCATTCTGCACCTGTCCGTCCTGATGGAGTCCATGCGTCGCGAGGGCTTTGAGTTCCAGGTCGGCCGTCCCCGCGTTCTGTTTAAGAAGGATGAGAACGGCAACAAGATGGAGCCCGTCGAGCAGGCTGTCGTCGAGTGCCCGGACGAGTACTCGGGCAAGGTCGTCGAGGTCTTTGGCACCTCTGGCGGCATTATGACCAGCATGGACACCTCGGGCATCGTGACGCACCTTGAGTTTAAGATCCCGACCCGCGGCATCATGGGCCTTAAGAACCGCATCATGAACGTCACTCACGGCGAGGGCGTGTTCTATCACACCTTCCTGGAGTACGGTCCTTACGCCGGCGAGATCGGCAACCGTCAGAACGGCGCCATGATCTCCATGACCACCGAGAAGGCCGTTGCCTACGCTCTGGGCACGCTGCAGGAGCGCGGCCAGCTGTTTGTTGAGCCGGGTGTCGAGTGCTACGAGGGCATGATCGTGGGTGAGCGCAGCAAGGCCGGCGACATGGTCGTCAACATCGCCCGTACCAAGAACCTGGGCAACCAGCGTTCCTCGACCTCCGATATCTCCGTGCAGCTGGTGCCGCCTCGCACCTTCTCGCTGGAGGAGGCGCTGGAGTACATCGCCGATGACGAACTGGTGGAGATCACCCCCAAGAACATCCGTCTGCGCAAGCGTCTGCTCAACGCCACCGATCGCAAGAAGGCTGCCGTTCGCGCCGGTCAGGTCAACAAATAAGCGCTGCGCTCTGTAGCATTCACAAGAAAGGGCGTCGACCATCGCGGCCGGCGCCCTTTTTGTACCACCACAAAGAGGAAGGACACCTTTGCGGTGGTTGGCGGTTAGGCGGAGGGAAGGCCCGGGGTGTTGGGGGCCTGTTGCGGCTTGACGTGGGCGTTGCGCCAGATGATCTGAATGAGATAGCCCAGCGTAAAGACGAAGGCTACGCCGCTGATAAAGTTGCCCATAAGGGGAAGTGCTGTAAGGGCGCCGGCGATGGCGCCGCCCACGGCGGCCATGGCGTAGCGGTTCTGGCTGTGCCCGACCATGCGTGCGACCGCGGTGCCCGCAAAGGACGCCGAGACCAGGGCGATGCCGATGACGCCGCACATCAGGGCTCCGGCGAGCGACAGGCCGGCAATAGAGATGATGAGCAGCAAGATGGCGGGAACGGCGGCTACCGTGCCCAAAAGACCGCTCACCCACAGCGGGGCGGGGTGCTGGTGAAGCATGCCGGCCGCGCTGGCTGTTGCACGCGGAAAGACGAGCTCAAGGAGAATCGCGACAAAGCAGGTGGAAAGAGCTGCGGCAACGATGCCGCCGATGACGTCGTTGACGGTGGAGGTATCCTCGTTCTCGGTGCGGTCGATCTTGAGGGCCCCCACTTTGGCGCCGTCGGCGCGTTCGGGGTCCTGTGAGACATGAGCGTTTACGGTACCGGTGATGTTGGCGTTTTTGCCGAGCACCAGCTTGTCGGCCCAGACCTCAACATCGCCATCGACAGTGCCGTCGATGGTTACCGTATTGCCCGCGAGCGCTGCCGACTTGGCGGAGCCGCGCAGGGCAACCGTCTCACCTGCGGCATAGAAGCAATTGGCGGTACTGCCGGAGTTAAGTACGACGTGCTGAGCGGCAACTGTCACGCTTCCATCAATGGTGGTCTTGGCGATATCGATGGTGCGCGCCGCCAGGCGAACGGCGCCGCCTACGGTGCAGTCGCGAATCGACAGGCTTTCGCCGGCGGCGATGATATCGCGGTCGATGGAAGCGTCGTCCAGGCTAAGGCTTTGACCGGCCCAGTACAGATCGCCCCCGACGCCGGATGGACTGGAATCCCCGTCGGACACGAAAACATTGCCCGCGGTGTCGGTGCCGGCGAATGCCATGGAAGGCAGCGCGGTAAACGCCAGCGCGATAAGCGCGAAGGCCATAATGAGGTGTCCGCGCATGTTGTGATGTTGCGCCGCCGCGGGTTGGTTGTGAGGCATGGTGAATCCTTTGCTTGGTGATTTGCATACGCCCAATATGGTACCCATTACGCCTTCGCTCTAAAAGAAACTCGCGGTTGCAGTATTCTGCATGGGCAATTGCCTACGTAAGGCGTCGCGGGATATCGGGCCTGCGGCCGGTTGTAGATAGGCTGTCACCTAGCGATGGGCCGGGCCGTGCTATCTATTTTTTACGATGTAGGAAACGCGCGATATCGTCCTCGGTGGGGCTTTTGATGTCAAAGCGCAGCGAGAGCCAGCGCAGGCCCATGGTCACTGCGACGCAAACGACCAGCGCGACGACATTGCTGACCAAGCCGCTCATGACAAGGCAAACATAGCTTGCCGATCCAGCGATAGCCGCGATGGCATAGAAGTTGGTGCGCTGGAAAATACCCGGCACCACGCCCATAAAACCATCACGCAGCATGCCGCCGCCTACCGCGGTAAAAAAGCCCATCATGATGCACACGACCGGTGCAAATCCGTACACGAGCGCCTTATCTGCGCCGGTTGCCGCATAAATACCCACCGAGATGATGTCGAGCAGGGGGATGAGCTTGTCGGGCTTGTCGACGATGGCAGGGAAGATGTAGATGATGGCCGCCGTGGCGATGGACAGCGGCAGCGCCATGGGCTGGTTAAGGATGTAGACGTTGCCCACCTGGAGCGTCATATCGCGCAAAAGACCGCCACCCAGACCGCAGACCACGGCGAGCGCGACGGCGCCCACCAGATCGAGTTTGTGCTCGCGCGCAACCAGTACACCCGAAATCGATGCCGCGACGACAGCGAACATCTCGAGCCAAAACGGGATGGCAACCATGGCATCCGAGGCGTGTGCGGTAACGATTACAGTGGCGATGACGGGCAAGGTGGGTTCCTTTGGGTAGTTGGATTGGAAAATGCCCGTACATAGTACATGGTTGTGGGAGGTCGTGACCCCATTGCTCGGTAAACGGTCGGAACTGGGCGCGGTCACAGGTTCCAAACATGTACATCAGCATCCAAAAACGACATTTTTTGACATCTTTGGAGGGTGATGTACATGTTTGGAGATCTGGGTTGGTGTTGAACGCCCTGGCGGGTTCGAACCCCTCCTCCGCCGCCGTATTTGTTTGTAAGGGAATCAAAACAAAAAAGCTCCCTTTGCTGGGAGCTTTCTCAACCAAAATGGCGGAGGAGGAGGGATTCGAACCCTCGTGACCTTATACAGGCCAAACGGTTTTCGAGACCGCCGCATTCAACCACTCTGCCACCCCTCCGCGTGGGGTAAAAACAAAGCAGGCACAAAGGCCTGCTTTGGAATTAACTGGCGGAGAGTCAGGGATTTGAACCCTGGAGACGCTTTTGACGCCTACACGATTTCCAATCGTGCTCCTTCGGCCACTCGGACAACTCTCCGTTAAATGCGAAAGTCAGTATACACGAGGAATCGCAAAGTGCAAACCAAAAACTTGGCATTTTTTAAATTGCGTCGCTCCGTCGTTTGCCCAACCGTGCCGAAACCAATCGATGACCTGCGTAATCGGCCCAGGCGAACTGTTCAAATGAGGTAGTTACGGACGGTCGGGAATCAAGTTTAATAATTCAAAATGTCGCGTTGTACCGCTGGTATGCATTTTGCGACCGCAGCCATGCTGCGAGCGACTTGCGGTTATCTGGCAGAAAGTCGGTATGTACCCGCCCTTGTCCTCAAATCCGTCAAGCTCTTGGACGGCATTTGGTTGGAATACGCAAGAAAGGCCGTGCGAGTATGGGCATATGTGGAGGTCATGAGGTTGTAGCTGCATATTCTTGCAGCCTGGGAGGTTGAAAGATACTATTACCAAGTCTTTTCCTGCTTCAGGCGCACCTTCACGACCTGAAGCCACATTTGTCCAGAGGAGGTGACAATATGAAGGCTTATGAACTGCTGTTCTTTGTTGACCCGTCGCTCGACCCCGAGACTCGTCTCGCTGTTATGAAGCGTATCGATACCACGATCGCTGAGGGCGCTGGCAAGGTCGACTCCGTTGACGAGTGGGGCAAGCGCAAGCTCGCCTACGAGATCAACGACCTCACCGATGGTGACTACACCCTCATCAACTTCCACGCAGATCCTACCCAGATCGCCGAGCTTGATCGCGTCCTGCGCATCACCGACGCTGTGGTCCGCCACATGATCGTCCGTCGCGACGACCAGGAGTAAGACTGTCGTTTTGTACTGGGCTTGTGCCCCAAGAGGAAGTAGTGAGTAATGAGCATCAATCGAGTGAACATCACCGGTAACCTCACCCGCGATCCCGAGCTGCGCGCCACTGCCGGCGGAACCCAGGTTCTGTCCTTTGGCGTCGCCGTGAACGATCGCCGCCGCAATGCGCAGACTGGCGAGTGGGAGGACTATCCCAACTTTGTCGACTGCACTATGTTCGGCACCCGCGCCGAGGCCGTGAGCCGTTTCCTGGCAAAGGGAAACAAGGTCGCGATCGAGGGCAAGCTGCGCTACAGCTCTTGGGAGCGCGACGGTCAGCGCAGGAGCAAGCTTGAGGTCATCGTCGATGAGATTGAGTTTATGAGCTCCCGTGGTGGCCAGGGTGGCTACGATCAGGGCGGTTACGCCCCCGCAGCTCCCGCGCCCGCAGCACGTCCTGCCGCACCGGTGGCTACGCCGCCCGCGGTCGACGTCTACGATGAGGACATCCCGTTTTAAGGGTTGTTCACCTATTTTTGAGTGAGAGGCGGCTTCGGTTCGCCGAAGTTGCCAAATGAAAGGTATTTTGACATGGCTAATGATTTTTCTGCACGTCAGCCGCGTCGTAAGTACTGCCAGTTCTGCAAGGAGAACACTGAGTTCATCGACTATAAGGACACTCAGCTTCTCCGTAAGTACATGACCGACCGTGGCAAGATCAAGCCCCGTCGCGTCACTGGCGCTTGCACGCAGCATCAGCATGACATCGCCAACGCCATCAAGCGCGCCCGCGAGATGGCTCTCCTGCCGTACACCGTCCCCGTGGTTTCCTCCCGTGGCAACCGCGACCGCGGCTAAGAAGGGAGACGCATCATGAAGGTTATTCTTCTCGATGAGATCAAGGGCAAGGGCGGCGAGGGTGACGTCGTAGAGGTCGCTCAGGGTTACGCTGAGAACTTCCTGTTCCCCAAGAAGCTCGCTGTTGCCGCCACCAAGGGCAACCTCAAGCAGCTTGACGAGCGTCGCAACAACATCGCCAAGCGCGAGGCCGTCCGTCTGGCTACCGCCAACGAGACCAAGGCTGCCCTCGAGGGCAAGCAGGTCACCGTCGACGTCAAGGTCGGCGACGAGGGCATCCTCTTTGGCTCCGTCACCGCCGCTATGATCGCTGACGCCATCAAGGATCAGCTCGGTATGGACATCGACCGCAAGCGCGTCGAGCTCGGCAAGCCCATCAAGGTTGCCGGTGCCCACACCGTTGCCATCTCGCTGTACCGCGAGATCAAGGCCGAGGTTGTCGTTCTCGTCGGCGTTACCGCCGAGGAGCTCGCTGCCGAGGCTGAGGTCGAGGAGGCCGCTGAGGTCGCCGAGGCCGAGACCGCCGAGGTCGAGACCGAGGCTGCTGCCGAGTAGCATTTGCTGCAACGCAACAATCTTGTTCTAAGAAGGGCGCTCTGGGAGACCGGGGCGCCCTTTTATTTTTTTGCGCTGAGTGGGTGTCACGTCATACATTGAGATGCAGTCCCACATAAGGGACCGTTCATCCGTTTGGTTCGGTGATGATTGTTAAGGCGCGCCTCGATTTAAAGCTGTGGCTGATACTATGGATGCTCGCAAGCGATATGAATGAGGATGCTCATGGCATACGACGATAGGGAGACATGGCTGACGGTTGAGGACCGCGGCTCCAAGTTGGGTCTCCCCCAAAACCAAGATGCAGAGGCCAACGTATTGGCCGCCATGCTGCTATCGCCCGAGGTGGTCGAAGAAGCCCAGGTCGAACTGCAGCCCGACGATTTCTACCGGCCCATTCATAAGACCATCTATACCGCGATGGTCGATATGTACAACAGTCGCATCCCCATCGACTCCATCTCGCTGATCGATTACCTGCGAAGCATCAACAAGCTCGATGCCGTGGGCGGCGAGGCGTACATTTTGGAGCTGATGGGTCAGACCCTGTCGCTCGTCAACTGGCAGCACCATGCCGCCATCGTTCGTCGCGACTCGATGCTGCGTGAGCTGATTGGCGCCACCAACGAGATTAACGCGCTGGCCTATAACGCCCCCACCGATACCAAAGAGGTCGTGGAGCTGGCCGAGAGCAAGCTGCTCAAGGTTACGGCGCGCGAGGTTAAGTCGAGCTACAAGACACTGACCGAGTTTATGGTCGAGGCCTATAACGAGGCCGAGGAAGTGTGCCAGGCCGGTGGCCAGGCAGCGGGCGTTCCCACGGGCTTCCCGTCACTCGACCGCATGCTTATGGGCTTCCGCGAGGGCCAGCTCATCATTATCGGCGCCCGCCCCGCCGTGGGTAAGACCTCGTTCGCTCTAAACCTGGCGCTCAATGCCGCCGCTGCGGGCTACACCGTCGGCTTTTTCTCGCTGGAGATGTCGGGCAAGGAAATTGCCCAGCGCCTGATTTGCGCCTATGCCATGATTTCGATCAGTGATTTTCGCATGGGTCGCATTAGCCCCGAGCAGTGGGCCAATATCAACGAGGCCACGCAGACCTTGTCCAAGCTCGATATTCTGATTGACGATACGCCCGGCACCACGGTGACCGAGATTCGCGCCAAGAGCCGCCGCATGCTCCACAACAAGGAGAAGGCCATCATTATCTTGGACTACCTGCAGCTGGTGAGTCCTCCGCCGGGACGCCGTTCCGTGAGCCGCACCGTCGAGGTCTCCGAGATGTCGCGTGGCTTAAAGATTATGGCCAAGGAACTCAAGATTCCGCTGATCGCGCTGTCTCAGCTGTCGCGTCAGGTCGAATCCCGTACCGGCAAGCGCCCGCAGCTTTCCGACCTGCGCGAATCGGGCTCCATCGAGCAGGACGCCGATATCGTCATGTTCTTGGACCGTTCCGCCGACGAGGCTGAGGCCTCGCGCGACGACCGGCCCGACGAGGGCGTCACGCGTATTGTCGTGGCCAAGAACCGTTCGGGCCCGATCGGCGACGTCGACCTGATGTTCCTGCCGGCATCCACCAAGTTCTATGAGCTTGATGGGGTGCATACCGAGGAGTAGGACAGGCGCCCGTTGCACGGGTATACTGGGAATGTTTTGTGCTTCTGCCCGCCGTGTGGCGCGCAGACAGTCCATGTATGTAAGGAGTAAACATGCCGTCAACCGTTTTGGTCGGTGCCCAGTGGGGCGATGAGGGCAAGGGTAAGATCTGCGACCTGATCGCCGGCGACTTCGATGCCGTCGTGCGCTATTCGGGCGGCAACAACGCCGGGCACACCATCGTTGTCAACGGCAAGAAGTACGGCCTGCACCAGGTGCCCTCCGGCATCATGTACGCCGACCACGTGTCGGTGATTGGCAACGGCTGCGTCGTCAACCCCAAGGTTGTCCTTGAGGAGATCGACATGTTCGAGGCCGATGGCATCACCACCAAGAACCTCAAGATCAGCGGCAACGCACACGTGATCATGCCGTATCACGTCGACCTGGACGGCGCCTTTGAACAGAAGCTCGGCAAGAAGAGCATCGGTACCACCAAGCGCGGCATTGGCCCGTGCTATCAGGACAAGATGGCTCGTATTGGTCTTCGTATGCAGGACATGCTGGACGAGGAGCTCTTCCGCGACAAGCTGGAAACCGCTCTTGCCCGCGTGAATCCCGAGCTCGAGCTGCTTTACGGCCTGCCCACCTACACCGTGGACCAGATCTGTGAAGAGTACCTGCCCATGGCCGAGCGCCTGCGCCCGTACATCACCGAGACGAGCCTGCTGCTCAACAACATGATCGATGAGGGCAAGACCCTGCTCTTTGAGGGCGCCCAGGCAACATTGCTCGATATCGACCACGGCACCTATCCGTTTGTCACGTCTTCCAACTGCACCGCCGGCGGCGCGATCACCGGTTCTGGTGTTGGCATGAAAAACGTCGACCGCGTGCTGGGCGTCATGAAGGCCTACATCACCCGCGTCGGTGCAGGCCCCATGCCCACCGAGCTTTCCTACGAGTCCGAGGCCGGCCATACGCTGACCGAGGAGGGCTATGAGTACGGCGTGACCACCGGTCGCCGTCGTCGCTGCGGCTGGTTTGACGGTCCCATCGCCAACTACGCCTCGCGCGTCAACGGTCTTACCGACATCGCCCTGACCAAGCTCGACGTGCTTTCGGTCTTCGACACCATTAAGGTGTGCGTGGCCTATGACGTCGACGGCGAGCGCTACACCAGCGTGCCCGAGCACCAGGTGCGCTTTGAGCATGCCAAGCCCATCTACGAGGAGCTTCCTGGCTGGAAGTGCGATATCACCGGCTGCCGCAGCTTTGAGGAGCTGCCGCAGGAGGCTCAGGACTACGTGGCATTTGTCGAGGATCTGGCGCACACGCGCGTGACGTTTGTCGGTGTTGGCGCCGGCCGCGAGCAGATCATCAACCGATTCTGGAAGTAATCGGCGTTATTTGGTTATTGCGATATACCCCTTCGCAGCCCGGACGGGCGGCCGAGGGGTATATTTGCTTGTAATGGGCCCGCATGGTTGACGGGCCGTTAATCCATAGAGGAGGCACCCTTGAAGGCGGACACTCAAACCATCGACATCCTGTTGTTGGGCAGCGGCGGCCGCGAGCATGCTTTGGCAGCCAAGCTCGCGGCATCACCGCGCGCCGGCAGGCTCTACATCGCCCCGGGCAACGGCGGCACCGCGAGCTGCGGCGAGAACGTGGTTCTCGACGATTGCGATCCTGATGCCGTGGCGGCGTTTGCGCAGAGCCACGGATGCGGACTCGTGGTAATTGGCCCCGAGGCTCCGCTCGTGGCGGGCGTGGCCGACGCCGTGCGCGCGGCGGGTATTCCCTGCTTTGGCCCGGGTGCCGAGGGCGCTCAGATGGAGGGCTCTAAGCTGTTCTCCAAGCAGCTCATGGAGCGTGCGGGCATTCCGACGGCCGCCTACGGCTCGTTTACCGACGAGGCTTCGGCTCTCGCCTATGTGCGCGAGCAGGGCGCTCCGCTGGTCGTGAAGGCCGACGGTCTTGCCGCGGGCAAGGGCGTTATTGTGGCAACCGAGCTTTCGCAGGCCGAAGAGGCCGTGCGCGAGTGCTTTGGCGGCACCTTTGGCGACGCCGGCAACACCGTGGTTATCGAGGAGATGCTCGTTGGCCCCGAGTGCTCGCTGCTGGCCTTTACCGACGGCAAGACCGTGCGCCCCATGGCCACCTCGCAGGACCACAAGCGCGCGCTTGAGGGCGACCTTGGTCCCAACACGGGCGGCATGGGCGTCTACAGCCCGGTGCCTATCGTGACCGACGAGGAGCACGCCACCATGGTGAAGGTCATGGAGCAGACCGTGGCCGAGCTCGCCGCCGAGGGCATCGATTACCGTGGCTGCCTGTACGGCGGCTTTATGCTTACCCCCGCCGGCCCCAAGGTGCTGGAGTTTAACGCCCGCTTTGGCGACCCCGAGACGCAGGTCGTACTGCCGCGCCTTAAGAACGACCTGGTCGAGGTCATGCTTGCCTGCGCTAACTGCGAGCTCGACCAGATTGAGCTCGATTGGCGTGACGAGTGGGCGGTGGCCGTTGTCCTGACGAGCGCGGGTTATCCCGGCAGCTACGAGAAAGGCAAGGTCATCACCGGTATCGAGGATGCCGAGGCCATGGAGAACGTGACCGTGTATCACGCCGGCACCGCCGTGGTGGACGGCCAGCTCGTGACCAACGGCGGCCGCGTGCTCGCCGTGACCGCACTGGGCGACACGTTCGAGAACGCTCGCAACCTTGCCTACGAGGCTTGCGAGAAGATCGATTTTGAGGGCAAGACCCTGCGTCACGACATTGGCCTGCGCGCGCTGCGCGGCCGCGACGCCTGGGATGCTTAAAATCCGAGAGGAATGAGACGGATGGACGAGAAGAACGAAGAGCTCGTGGACGCGCAAATCGTCGAAGAGGACAGCCACATATATGGGCACGCCGAGGGCGAGCCTGGTGGCGAGGTCGCTGACGAGCCGGCGCTGGTGCTGGGCGACGACGACCCGCACGATGCCGAGCTGCACGAGAAGATTCTTTCGGAGGAGTGCGCCTGGAAGGGCAAGATCCTCGACGTCCACCGTCTTGAGGTTGAGCTGCCCAACGGTCACCGCAGCGCCCGCGATATCGTTCGCCATCCGGGTGCGGCGGCCGTTGTGGCGCTGACCGAGAGCGGCAAGATCGTACTGGTGCGTCAGTACCGCACCGCCATCGACCGCGTGACGGTTGAGATTCCCGCCGGCAAGCTCGACCCAGGCGAGGACCCGCTCGATTGTGCCAGGCGCGAGCTGCATGAGGAGACGGGCTTTAAGGCCGGGCGCATTCGCTTTTTAACGTCTATTGTCACGACCTGCGGTTTTTGCGACGAGATTATTCACATCTACCTGGCCACCAAGCTCGAGTTCGATGCGCCCAACCCCGACGATGACGAGTTTGTCAACGTTGACCTGGTGCCGCTGCACGAGCTGATCGATGCCGTGCTCGACGGCAAGATCGAGGATGCCAAGACCGTCGTGGGCGCACTTGCCTGCGACAGCATCGCGCACCGCCTTGGTGGTTCTGAGCTGTAACGAGTGGGGATAGCCCTGGGACAAGTGCTACTGATTGCTTTGTCCCAGGGTCTTACGTTGCTGATATTTCTTTGAGGATCACATGCTGAAGCGTTTTCTGTCTTACTACAAGCCCCAGATGGGGCTTTTTGTTGCCGATACCATTTGCGCCCTGGTGCTCGCCGCCATTGACCTGGCGTTTCCCATTATCCTGCGCAATCTGTGCGGCGGGCTGTTTACCCAGGGCCAGACTGCCATTATGCAGGCGCTCGGTATGATCGCGGTGGGACTGGTGCTGATGTATGCCACCCGCTGCGCCTGCCGCTACTTTGTGAGCTATTGGGGCCACGTGATGGGCGCGCGCATGGAGTCCAAGATGCGCGAGGACTTGTTCGATCAGTACGAGCGTTTTAGCTTTGCGTACTTTGATCGCAACAGCTCGGGTGACATGATGAGCCGCGTGGTCAACGACCTGTTCGATATCTGCGAGGCGGCGCACCACGTGCCCGAATGGATCATTATTTGCGGTATCGAGATCATTGGCTCGTTTGTGATTCTGTTTACCATTGCGCCGGTGCTCGCACTCGCCATGGTCGTGGTGACGGCGGTGTTCGCGGTCATTATGTTTTGGCAGAATATGCGCATGCGCGAGGTCTTTAGCGATAACCGCAAAAAGATCAGCGGCATCAATGCGCAGCTGCAGGATTCGCTGGCGGGCATGCGTGTGGTCAAAAGCTTTGCCAATGAGCAGACCGAACGCTCTAAGTTCCGTGCCTCTAACGATCGCTACCTTTCGTCCAAGGAAAACATGTATCACGCCATGGGCGTCTACACCGCGACGTATGGTCTGCTCTCGGGCGTGCTCTATGTGATCGTGGTGCTGCTGGGCGGTTGGCTCGTTGCCCAAGGCCAGCTGCAGGCGGTCGATATGGCAACCTTCGCGCTCTACATTTCGCTGTTCTGCACGCCGCTTGAGACGCTCGTCAATTCGGCCGAGACGTATCAGAAAGCCATCGCCGGCTTTAAGCGCATGGACGAGGTGCTCTCGACTGTCCCCGATATTCAGGATAAGCCGGGTGCTGCGGATCTGCAGGTGACGGCCGGCGCTGTTGAGTATCGCGACGTGTGCTTTAGCTACGAGGATGTTGAGCTGGGCGCGGGCGACGGGACGCGTCCCGTTATCGACCATATGGATCTGTCCATTAAGCCCGGTCAAACCATCGCTTTGGTTGGTCCCTCGGGCGGCGGCAAATCAACGACTTGTTCGCTGTTGCCGCGCTTTTACGACGTTGCCGCCGGCTCCATTAGCATTGACGGCCAGGATGTGCGCGACGTGACGCAGCGTAGCCTGCGCCAATCCATCGGCCTGGTGCAGCAAGATGTCTATCTGTTCGACGGAACGATTGGCGAGAACATCGCCTATGGCAAGCCGGGCGCCACGGCAGAAGAAATCGCCGAGGCGGCCCATCGCGCCAACATCGATGCTTTTATCGAGTCGCTTCCGCAGGGCTATGACACCGTGGTGGGCGAGCGCGGCAGCCGTCTTTCTGGTGGTCAAAAGCAGCGCGTCGCCATCGCGCGCGTGTTTCTCAAAAATCCCAAGATCCTTATTTTGGATGAGGCGACCAGTGCTCTGGATAACGAGAGCGAGGAGGCGGTGCAGGAGTCGCTCGAGCGCTTGGCGCGCGGCCGCACCACGATCATCATCGCTCACCGTCTCTCGACTATTAAGCATGCCGACGAGATTGCGACCGTTGAGCATGGTCGCGTTGTGGAACGTGGAACGCACGAGGAGCTTCTCGCCCGTGGCGGCACTTATGCCCGTTACTATCGAATGCAGTTCGAAGGTGCGCGTGCGCACGAGCTCGACTGATTGATATGACAGGAAGGTTATGGCTGATAAGAACCATCTGACTCCGGAAGAAGTGACGGAGTTATTCTCCGAAATCGATGCATCCGGCGTCTTGGATCCTACACTCGCCAAAAAGCGTACCGAGCGCATGCGCGAGAAAGAGTCTGCCGTCAAATGCGGTGACAAGGCGACACTGGCGCGGCTGCGCAGCGAGGATCGCGCGAGCCAGGCAAAACATATCGACCCGCTGTCCGAGGACGATCCTTCGGGTTCGCAGGTGAGCCATACCATTACGAAAACTGCCATGGTCGTGGTTATCGGCATCTTGGTGCTGATTGTGGGCATGCAGATCGGCTACGGCGTGATGCGACGCCTGAACACCGCGAACCTCTCCGAGAGCGTTTCGGTGGATACCGTCTCGACCGCGCTCAAAGGTGGACTTGAATGGGGCAACGGCTTTACGCAGTTCCCGCTCGATTTTACCGTCGACGAGGCCGACGAGGGTACGGGCACGGTTGAGGTGACGGTGCTGGACACGTCTTCTGCCAATGAACTCGAGTTGCTGTCCAACGGTCAGATTCAGGCGGCGGCGCTCGCAACCAATGCCCTGCTCAACGACAAGATTGACCGTGTGGTGTATAACGTCCACGCCTATATCGACGAGGACAGCAGGATTCAGCATGATTCCTTCTTTGGCATGTTTCCCGCCCAGGGCCACCAGAGTGCCATCATGACGTTCGTCTGGACCAAGAGCTCTTCCAACGCCACCAATATCGACTGGAAGATGCGTATCGTGAGCATGGATGACACCATTGCCGAGCGTATTCAGAAACAGGTGAACTCGGTATCGTCGCTCATCGAGGACCCGGCGGTGAGCCAGACTAAGATTGACGAGGAAAAGGCCGAACGTGACCTGGAGCACCGCCTGCACGGCCGCGAGATTTTCCGTGGCGGCAAGCTTGGCCGCACCCCGTCCGAATTACTTGAGCAGGGCAAGCAAAAGTAGTCCGCAACCACATAGGACGATGGCATCCCGCGTGAGCCGCAAGCCCACGCGGGATGATTTTTCTGGGACGGGGATTAAAAAATTATTCTGTCATGTATGCGGTTGGCGAGTAGTCAATTTGGGACGGGGCTATTTTAGCTACCCCGGCTGGTGGCACGACGGTTAGGTTGATTGACGGACGGGGTAGCTAAAATAGCCCCGTCCCAAATTGACTACTCAGCGACAAAGCTCTGCTTTCAGAATGATTTTTTAATCCCCGTCCCAGAAAAATCATTATGCATAAGAAGTCATAATTATCATTTTGTAAACAATTCTATGTAATTAACGCCATACGGCATACTTACGGTTAGAATACCGCGAGGCCTAACTACACACCTTTAAGCCGGTCCCGAGAGACCGGGAAGGAGAACTATGGCGAACAACCATATTGCGGGCGCTGCCGCCCGCACCATCGCGCCCAGCGAACTGTGCCAGCGCATGCTGGCCAAAACCAGCAAGGGTGCTTGCGGTCCCTGCATCCTGTACCTTGAGGATGGGACCATTTTTTATGGCCGTGCATGTGGTGCCGAGGGCACCGCGACCGGCGAAGTCTGCTTCAATACCTCACTCGAGGGTTACTTTGAGGTTATGACCGACCCGAGCTATGCTGGCCAGATCGTTACCATGACCTATCCGCAGATTGGCAATTATGGTATCGACGAGACCGATGTCCAGTCCGCCTTCCCCGGCGATGACGTACGCCCTGAGAGAGCTCCCGCCATGCGCGGCATGATCGTGCGCGACATGTGTGCCACGCCTTCTAACTGGCGCTCGGCCGTCAGCGTGCCGGAGTACCTGCGCGCACACGGCATCGTCGCTATCGAGGGCGTCGACACCCGAGCCCTGGTGCGCCACCTGCGCGACAATGGCTCCAAGATGGGCATTATCTCGACCGAGGTCCTCGACATCGACGAGCTTGCCGAGCGCTTGGCCTCTGCTCCCACGCTGGTGGGGGAGAACCTGGTCAAGACCGTGAGCTGCCCTGCGCCCCATTCGTTCGCCGGAAGCGATCTGCCTGCCGAGCATGGCTTTGCGCTTGCGGCCCCCGCTCCCGCCCGCCACAACGTGGTCGCGTACGACTGCGGTGTCAAGCGTGGCATCCTGGAGGGTCTGGTCCGTGCTGGCTGCGCCCTCACCGTCGTGCCGTGGGATACACCCGCGCGTCAGGTACTCGACATGAATCCCGATGGCGTCTTTTTGTCCAACGGTCCCGGCGACCCCGATGCCGTGGTAGAGACCTACGAGCAGGTGCAGCAGCTGATCGGCAAGGTGCCCGTCTTTGGCATTTGCCTGGGTCACCAGATGATCAGCTTGGCATGCGGCGCCCAGATGGAAAAACTCAAATTCGGTCACCGTGGCGGTAACCAGCCGGTTATGAACCTGGTCAGCCGCCGCGTGGAAATTACCGCGCAAAACCATGGCTTTGGCTTGCTGTTCCCTAGCTTGGGCAAGCTTGTCCCCGAACTTTCGGGCGGCGAGACCGAGCATGCGGCCGACGGCGATCTGCGCGTCTGGGTGCGCCGTGGTATCGCGCCCGTCGTGATGAACGAGCGCTTTGGCCGCATTCGCCTGACGCACGTGAACCTCAACGACGGCACCGCCGAGGGCATTCAGCTGCTCGACGCCCCGTGCTTCTCGGTCCAGTACCACCCCGAGGCCTCGCCCGGCCCCACCGATGCCCACTATCTCTTTACCGCCTTTACGCGACTCATGGACGGCGAGGAGAACTACCTGGACATCGACACCGCGAAGGACCGCCTGCAGGGCTGGAACTTTGCCGACAATGGTTCCGCCACGACCGAGACCGAGGAGAACTAACATGCCTAAACGTACTGACATCAAGCGTATCCTCGTCATTGGCTCGGGTCCCATCGTCATTGGCCAGGCCTGCGAGTTCGATTACTCCGGCGCCCAGGCCTGCAAGGTGCTCAAGGAGGATGGCTTTGAGGTCATCCTGGTCAACTCCAACCCGGCGACCATCATGACCGACCCGGGCCTGGCTGACCGCACCTATGTCGAGCCCATCACCGCCGAATTTATCGAGCGCGTGATCAAGAAGGAGCGCCCGGACGCGCTGCTGCCCACGCTGGGCGGCCAGACCGGTCTGAACGCCGCCGTCGAGCTGGCAAAGGACGGCACGCTCGACCAGTACGGCGTCGAGATGATCGGCTGCGACCTTGCCGCCATCGAGCGCGGCGAGGACCGCAAGCTCTTTAACGAGGCCATGGCTGAGATCGGCCTGGAGGTCGCGCGCTCGGGCTATGCCTACAGCGTGGCCGACGCCGAGGCCATCGCCGAGCGCGTGGGATATCCCTGCGTGCTGCGCCCGAGCTTTACCCTGGGCGGCGCCGGCGGCGGCATCGCGCACACCCACGAGGAGCTCGTCTCCATCGTGAGCCAAGGCCTTGAGCTTTCGCCCGCCCACGAGGTACTGGTCGAGGAGTCCATCGAGGGTTGGAAAGAGTACGAGATGGAGGTCATGCGCGACCACGCCGGCAACGGCATCATCGTGTGCTCCATCGAGAACCTCGACCCCATGGGCGTGCATACCGGCGACTCCATCACCGTGGCGCCGGCGCAGACCCTCTCCGACCTTGAGTATCAGCGCATGCGTGTCGCCTCGCTCGCCATTCTGGAGAAGATCGGCGTCGAGACCGGTGGCTCCAACGTGCAGTTTGCCGTGCACCCGCAGACCGGTCGCCTGATCGTCATCGAGATGAACCCGCGCGTGAGCCGTTCGTCCGCACTGGCCTCCAAGGCCACGGGCTTCCCCATCGCCAAGGCCGCCGCTCGCCTGGCCGTGGGCTACACGCTCGACGAGATCGTCAACGACATCACCAAAGCCACGCCTGCCTGCTTTGAGCCCACGATCGACTACTGTGTGGTCAAGGTGCCGCGCTTTGCCTTTGAGAAGTTCAAGGGTACCGACCCCACGCTCACAACGCGCATGAAAGCCGTGGGCGAGATCATGGCGATCGGCCGCACCTTTGAGGAGGCCTTTGGCAAGGCCATGCGCTCGCTGGAGGACGGGCATCAGGGCATTTGCGCTGGTGGCAAGGAAGGTGCCGATAAGCTGAGCGACGACGAGCTCGCTCAGGCCGTGGGCACCCCGACTGAGCACCGCATCTTCTTTGTGGTCGAGGCCCTGCGTCGTGGCTGGGATGTCGCGCGCATTCATGCCATCTGCGGCATCGATCCGTGGTATCTCAACCGTATCAACGATATGGTGCTGGTCCAGGAGAGCATTCGCGGCCTGCGCGTGGAGGACATCGACGCCGACGCGATGCGCCTGCTCAAGCAGTATGGCACGAGCGATGCCGAGATTGCCGCGCTGACCGGCTCGGACGAGCGCTTTGTTCGCGCTTACCGTAAGGGTCTGGGCGTGGTTCCCAGCATGAAGACGGTCGACACCTGCGCTGCTGAGTTCTCGAGTGCCACGGAGTATCACTACAAGACCTACGAAAACATCTACCGCACGAGCCCGGTCGCCAAGAAGTGCGTTGCCCCCGACGAGACCACGCCGGCAGATAAGCCCAAGGCGATGATTCTGGGTGCCGGCCCCAATCGTATCGGCCAGGGTATCGAGTTTGACTACTGCTGCGTGCACGCGAGCTACGCGCTGGCGGCCCGTGGCTTCGAGACCATCATGGTCAACTGCAACCCCGAGACCGTCTCGACCGACTACGACACGTCCGATCGTCTGTACTTTGAGCCGCTCACCTACGAGGACGTCATGGACGTTATCGATGTTGAGCGCCCCGACGGCGTCGTGGTGACGCTCGGCGGCCAGACCCCGCTTAAGCTGGCGCGCATGCTCGAGGAGAGCGGCGTGAACATCATGGGTACCAAGCCCGATGCCATCGATTTTGCCGAGGACCGCGAGCACTTTGCCGCCCTGCTCGACAAGCTGGGCATTATGTACCCGCCGGCGGGTCAGGCCACCTCGTTTGAGGAGGCCGAGGCTGTGGCCGCGCATATCGGCTACCCGCTGCTGGTTCGTCCGAGCTATGTGTTGGGCGGCCGCGGCATGATGATCGCCTACGATGCCGAGCATCTGCACGATTACATGGCCGAGGCTGCTCGCATTAGCCCCGACTACCCGGTGTACCTCGACCGCTTCCTGGAGGGCGCGATCGAGTCCGATGTCGATGCCCTGTGCGACGGCGAGGAGGTCTACATCGGCGGTATTCTGGAGCATATCGAGGAGGCCGGTATCCACTCCGGTGACTCCGCGACTTGCATTCCGCCGTTTAGCTTTAGCGAGAGTCTGCAGGCGAAGCTCCGCGAGACCACGCGCCGCATCGCGATGGCGCTGGGAGTTCGCGGCCTGGTCAATGTGCAGTATGCCATCAAGGGCGAGACCGTCTACGTGATCGAGGCCAACCCGCGTGCCAGCCGTACCGTGCCGTTTATCTCCAAGGCCACCGGCGTGCCGCTGGCCAAGTGCGCGGCGCGCATCATGGCGGGCGATTCCATCGCGAGCCTGGGCCTGCCGAGCGACGAGCGCCAGCTGGACTGCTTCTGCATGAAGGAAGCCGTTATGCCCTGGGGTCGTTTCCCGGGAGCCGACGTTATCCTGGGGCCCGAGATGAAGTCGACGGGCGAGGTCATGGGTGTCGCCAAGAGCTATCCCGAGGCATACGCCAAGACACAGCTGGCGATTGACTACAAGCTGCCCGATCCGAGCGCTGGCAAGGTGTTCATTAGCGTGTGCGATCGCGACAAGCGCCATATCCTTTCGGTCGCCCGTATCCTGCGCTATCTGGGCTTTGACATCTGCTCTACCGAGGGTACGGCGCGCGTGCTGCGCGGAGGCAACGTGACGTGCGAGGTCGTGGAAAAGATCAGCGGCCCGCACGACGGCGAGCGCCCCAACATCGGTGACCTTATCGCCGATGGCAAGATCGCGGTGATCATCAATACGCCGTACGGCCCGGGCTCGCGCGGCGACGGCTATCTGTTGCGCACCGAGGCGGTGCGCCGCGGCGTGACCTGTGTGACGGCGATGTCTGCCGCCAATACCTACGTGAGTGCTATCGAGGCGGTGCGCGAGGACCAGCAGGGCCACGGCAGCGCCAACGACATGGGCATGGACGTCATCGCCCTGCAGGACCTGCCGCAGTACACGGTGTAATGTGACCTGGCCGGCCGGGGCGGGAGGGGCCGAGATTTCCCCCTTTCGCTCCGGCTGCAAGCAGAGTCGCTCAGGAGGAAACTCGGCCCCTCCCGCCCCGGCCTGCGGTGACTTTGCTGCACCGTGTGCTGTCGAAGGGACTTTGCGCGATGATTAGGGCTGAATAAAAAGTGAGCGTGGGATCTGCCGTTCGAATGAACGGCAGATCCCACGTTAATATTTCAGCCAACGTACGTCATAGCAATTCCCGGTAGGTCGCAGGGCGCTTCGCGGGCGGGCCAGTCTTTATCTGAACGACTTTGCGAAGCAACCGGAGTGAAGATAAAGCCTGGCCCGCCCGCGAAGCGCCACAAAGACCGCAGGGACGGGAGCAGCTATACTACTCTCAGTAGTTAAGGGTCGCGGATTGGCCGCGTCACCGCTCTCAACAGGAGGTCTTTGTTTATGGCAGATCAAAAGCCGGTTGTCGGGATCATCATGGGTTCCAAGTCCGATCTGGGCGTTATGGAAGGCTGCACCGCCGAGCTCGAGGCGCTCGGTGTGCCCTATGAGCTCGTGATTGCCAGCGCGCACCGTACGCCGGCGAAGGTCCACGAGTGGGCTTCGACTGCCGCCGACCGTGGCATCAAGGTGATTATCGCCGCAGCCGGCAAGGCCGCGCACCTGGGCGGTGTCGTGGCTGCCTTTACGCCGCTGCCGGTTATCGGCGTGCCTATGAAGACGAGTGATCTGGGCGGCATGGATTCGCTGCTGTCGATGGTGCAGATGCCTTCGGGCGTGCCTGTGGCATGCGTTGCCATCAACGGCGCCAAGAACGCCGCCATCTACGCCACGCAGATTCTGGGTGCTTGCGATCCCGAGTATCGCGCAATTATCGAGAAGATGAAGCAGGAGATGGCTGACGCTTAAGCGGCTTGCCGTTCCGTTGTAATCATAGGGAGAGTCATGTCCGACTATCAGGGAAAACGTTTCTCGGCTTCTCAGATCACCGATCCATCCAAGTCGGGATCGGCCCGCTCCATGCAGCAGGGTCGGGCATCCTCTCCTCAACAGGCTCGTGCGCCGCGCCCCGTAATGCCGACGTCCCATCGCCGTCAGGATACGCCGGCTGCGTATCGTCCCTCGTCATATGGCACGGCAAAGAAGCAGGCCCGGTCGACGAGGCAACCGAGCGGCGCTCCGTCCAGCTACACCGAGCCGCCGCGTAAGAAGCGCCGCTCCATCATCCCCATTCTGCTCATCATCGTGGGCATCGGTCTGATCGTTGCCGCTGCCGCCATCTTTATCAATGCACAGATTGGCTACAAGCAGGCGAGCGATTCGTACCAAAAGATCGAGAAGCAGTACGTGAGCGATAAGGATGCGAGCGGCGTGCCGATTGTCGATTTTGACGCTCTTGCTAAGGCAAATCCCGAGATCGTGGGATGGATTTATGTGCCGGATACCAACATCAACTATCCCGTGGTGCAGGCCAAGGACAACTCTAAATACCTCAACACGCTGTTTGACGGTACGTCCAATGCATCGGGTGCGATTTTCTTGGACTTCGAAGATGTCGCGCCGGGCATGGTGGACCAGCAGACGACAATCTACGGCCACCATATGAACGACGGATCGATGTTTAATGTGATTTCGGACACCACCGACCAGGCGACGTTCGACAGCATCGAGTACGTGTACTACATCACGCGCGATGGCACGTATAAGCTGAGACCGCTGGCGACCAAGGTGGTTGAGGATACGTACTCCAAGGCGCGCGCGACCAACTTTGAGGGCGACGACGGGCTGACGAATTATCTGTCCGAGATGCTCGACGGTGCCTCTGCCGTGGCGAGCGATGCCACCGATCGTGCCGCTTCGGCAACTAAGGTCGTAACGCTTGTGACTTGTCGCTCACTGTCATTTAGCAATACGCGCGCCGTCATGGTACTCACGCCGGTCGAGGAATAAGCGGTTCGAGAGTAGCTAATTTGGGACGGGGCTCTTTTAGCTACCCCGGATATGCAGAATGATTTTGCTGGGTTAGGTGACGGGGGTAGCTAAAAGAGCCCCGTCCCAAATTAGCTACTCGACGACGGAAAAAAGGAAAAGCGATGCTTGAAAGTGGCAAATTGATGCCTTCGGTCGATGCGTGGCTGCGCGAAGCCAAGGCCGACGCTTCGGCGCCGGCGTGTGGCATGTACCTGACGCACAATGGCGTGGTGCGTGCGACGCCTAAGTCCGAGGCGCGCGGTGTCGAGACCGATGGCGTGGCGCCGGGCCACAAGGTGGGCGGCATGGTGTTCGGCTTCGATGCCGAAAAGGTGCAGGCTGCCATCGAGGCGACGCGCGCGATGCCCGGCATCGGCTATGTGCGCGTATGGCTGGCGAGCGGCGAGCTTGCCGTGGGCGACGATATCATGCTCGTGCTCATTGGCGGAGACATTCGCCCGCATGTGGTCGATGCCCTGCAGGCGCTCGTCGGCACTATCAAGAACGAGTGCGTGAGCGAGGTCGAGCGCGAAGCGTAACGCCTAGCCGGCAACCCGTGTACGTCTATAGCAAAAGCCCGCTGGCAGTTCAGGTAAATCTGCCAGCGGGCTTTGGTGTGTTGGGGCTGTTTTGTGCCGGCGCTCGCTACACGCGTGTGGCGTCCTTGGGGCTCATGGTCATGCTCTGGAAGCGATTTTCCATATACTCGTTATCGAAGTACTTTCCGTAGAACTGCGCAACGGGAATATCGCTGGCCGTGCCGTTGACACGCTGGTACCAGTAGTCGAGCGATTGCAGCGTCATGACGCCGTCGACCAGCATGATGATGGTAAAGATGACGGTGGCTGAGTAGCGATTCTTCCAGGGAATCATGTTAATGAGCTTGAGCAATCTGGGCAGCAGCAGCTTGATCCAGATGAGTCCGCCCAGACCCCACAGGCATGCGAAGCCCGTGCAGGTGCGACCGCCCGTAAGCACGGCGAGCGGATCGGGCATGCCAAAGAGCTTCATGTGCGAGTAGTTCCACGAGACCACACCGAACGAGGTCTGCATAAACCAGCCCACAAAGACCTCAAAGCTTGCGCCAAGCAGGGCGCTCACCAAAAAGATAATGATGGGGTTCTTTTTGTAGAAGCGGTTGAGCACCATGGTCATGAGTACGGCGCCAAATCCGTAGATGGGGCTGAAGGGGCCAAATAGCATGCCGGCGCGGTTCTGGTAGACGCCTGGATCGTCGACCGTCATGTGCCAGATGTCCTCCAGGATCAGACCGAGCACGCAGCAGACAAAGAATACCCAAAACAGGTTGAAGTAGTTGAGCTTGATGTAGCCCTCGCCGGTCTCATCGCGGCCGAGCATGCCCTCGGCGGCGGCGTCGCGATCGAGCATCTCCTGCAAGCGGCGCTGCAGTTCGCGCTCCTGACGAAGCGTTGGGTCAACAGTGGCCGAAAGCGCGACGAGGATGCCGAGCTGGATGGCGGGGCGCAGCAAGAACGGCCCGATACCCTGGAGCATCACGTCGACCAAAAGCTCAACGACGGTAAGTGCGATAAGGATATAGGACAGGCGCGCGGCGTTGCGGCGCTGGTTCTTGATGAGGTCCAGGCCAAAGATGATCAAGATGACCGCGCTCGCCGCCGAGAGCATGATGCCGGCGACGATAAGGCCGACCGCGACGAGCGTGTTGTCGCCGAGCTTGGCGGCGGCGTTGCCGTTGATGAGCGCGGTGATGACCTGCCACATAAAGGCGCCGACCGAAGGGAGCGTGCCTACGCCGGACAGGATGCACAGGACGGCGTACACCTTAATGATGAGGGGAATCTTCTTGACCTCCGTGGCGCTGGGGACGCTGGGGTCGAGTTCGTTTCGATCCATACGGAACCTTTCTCGTTTTGTTGTAGGTTACAAGGATACGCCGCCGACTTGCTTAAAGACAGGACGAATGGCCCAATTGCAGCAATGTAAGCCCTAACGGTGGGCGAGACGCGTCGCGACGGAAACATACGGGACCTTTGGCCCCGAGGGCGGGTTGCCCGATAAAATGTTTGGCCGCAAAACGGATTATAAGCTCGGTGGGCTTTTAAAAACCGCTGTTCATGCGCGGGAGTGCTTGTCTTGCCGTGCGTATAATAGGGCAAGTAACGCCAAATAACGAGGCTCTGAGGGGATGCCATGTCTCAAGAAACCATCCGCGCGGCCGAGCGTGCTACGGGACGGCTGACGACCATGTCGACGTATGATCCGGACTCCGACCAGCTGCATGAGGAATGCGGCATCTTTGGTGTGTGGGCACCCGATCGCGACGTGGCTCGACTGACGTACTTTGGTCTGCGTGCGCTGCAGCATCGCGGCCAGGAATCGGCGGGAATCGCCGTGGGCGATGGCGGCACGGTTATGGTTCGCAAAGACCTGGGACTGCTCGATCGCGTGTTCTCCAACGCCGACCTGTCGACGCTCTCCGGCCAGTTGGCTGTGGGCCACGTGCGCTATGGCACCGCCGGCGCCAAGAGCTGGGAAGCCTCGCAGCCGCATCTTTCCACCATCAACAGCGTCATCATCGCGCTTGCGCACAACGGCACCCTGGTTAACACTGACGAGCTGCGCCGCCAGCTGATCGAGCTCGGCGTGCCGTTCCTCTCCAATTCGGATTCCGAGGTCGCGACCAAGCTCATTGGCTACTTTACCCAGTGTACGGGCCACCTGCGCGAGGGCATTCGCAAGACCATGGAGCTCGTGCGCGGCGGCTACGCCATGACGCTCATCAACGAGCAGGCACTCTACGCTTTCCGCGACCCGCATGGCATTCGTCCGCTGGTGCTGGGCAAGCTCGTGGACGAGGGCCTGGACCAGGCCGACGCCGCATCCGTTTCGCAGCTACCGTCGCAAGACGACGCCGCGAGGGTCGACGCTGCCGCTCATGTCACGCGCGCTGGCGGCTGGGTCGTTGCCTCCGAGACATGTGCACTCGATATCGTGGGCGCCGAGTATGTCCGTGATGTCCGCCCCGGCGAGATCTTGCGCATCAGTGCCGAGGGCCTGGTATCCGAGCAGGGTGTGCCCGCTGCCAAAGAGCCCGCTAACTGCATCTTTGAGCAGGTCTACTTTGCCCGCCCCGACTCCATCATGAATGGCAAGAGCGTCTACGCCTGCCGTTACGACATGGGTCGTCAGCTGGCACACGAGGAGCCCGTCGATGCCGACCTGGTCATCGGCGTGCCCGACTCCGGTCTGCCGCCTGCGGAGGGTTATTCGCGCGAGAGCGGCATTCCCTTTGGCGAGGGCCTCATCAAGAATCGCTATGTGGGCCGTACGTTTATCGAGCCCACGCAGGAGCTGCGTGCCATGGGCGTGCGCATGAAGCTCAATCCACTGCGCGACAATATCGAGGGCAAGCGCCTGGTCGTCATCGACGACTCCATCGTTCGCGGCACCACCATGGTGCAGCTCGTCAAGATGCTGCGCAACGCCGGCGCCAAGGAGATTCACATCCGCATCAACTCGCCCGAGGTCATCTGGCCGTGCTTCTACGGCATCGATACCGACGTGCAGTCGCAGCTCATCAGCGCTAACAAGACGGTCGATGAGATCTGCGAGTACATTGGCGCCGATTCGCTGGCCTTCCTTTCGGTCGAGGGCCTGCTGAAGGTCATGCCCAAGGGCGGCTACTGCGATGCGTGCTTTACCGGTCGTTATCCCGTGGCGATTCCCGAGAGCTTTGGCCGCGACAAGTTTATGGAGGGCTTTAAGCCCCGCAACCTGGATAAGCCGCTGCACTTTGGCGACGACGCCGTGGTCGAGAAATACGATGACCGCAGCTGGGAAGAGAAGCACGGCGAGGCCTAAAACCTGCCATTTAGGGACAGGTTTATTTTGGCAGGTTTTATCTGCTGTTTTGTTGATATGACGGCGCGCACCGCTGCGGTGTGCGCCGATATGAACGCAACTATGAGCACTGTTTGGCGTCTGTGTGTCAAACGGTAGTGGGAGAGGAAGGCTCAGATGAGCGACAGCAAGCATGTGACGTATGAGGATGCCGGCGTCGATACCGCCGAGGGCGGCCGCGCCGTCGACGCTATTAAGCAAATGGTTAAGGATACCAACCGTCCCGAGGTTATCGGTGGCATCGGTGGCTTTGGCGGCCTGTTCTCGGCCGCCGCGCTTAAGGATATGGAAGACCCGATCCTGATCAGCGGTACCGACGGCGTGGGCACCAAGCTCGTCCTCGCCCAGATCATGGACCGTCACGAGACGGTGGGCCAGGACCTGGTCGCCATGTGCGTCAACGACATTTTGGCTTCGGGCGCCGAGCCGCTCTTCTTTTTGGACTATGTTGCCATCGGCCACATCGAGGCCGAGCACATGGCAAAGATCATCAAGGGCGTGGCAGACGGCTGCAAGCTCGCGGGCTGCGCGCTCGTGGGCGGCGAGATGGCCGAGCACCCGGGCGTCATGGCTCCCGCCGACTACGACCTCGCCGGCTTTACCGTGGGTGTCGTCGACCGTCCCAAGATGCTCGACCCCGCCAACGTCCGCCCCGGCGACGTGATTCTGGGCCTTCCCTCCACCGGCGTGCACTCCAACGGCTACTCGCTCGTGCGTAAAGTCATCGGCGTTGACGGCATCAAGCCGGGTACGCCCGAGGCCGCCGCTAAGGCCGAGGAGCTGAGCCGTCCGCTCGAGGAGCTCGGCGGCGCATCACTGGCAGACGCTCTGCTGGCCCCCACGCGCATCTACGTCAAGCCGATTCTTGAGCTGCTCCGCGGCGGCGCTCCGGTGCACGCCATCGCCCATATCACCGGCGGTGGCATCACCGAGAACCTTAACCGTGCGTTGGCCGACGACGTCGACGCCGTGGTCACCCGCAATGGCGCCGAGATGGGCTGGGACATTCCGCCCGTCATCACCTATGTTTCGCACCAGGCCGAGCTTACGCCCAACGAGGCATGCAAGACCTTCAACATGGGCGTCGGCCTGTGCTTGATTGTCGCCCCCGAAGATGAGGCCGCGGTAACCGATGCCCTGGTCGCGCTGGGCGAGAAGCCGTTCCGCGTGGGCGAATGCGTCGAGGGCTCCGGTAAGGTCGTGTACTCCGATGAGCGCTAACGAGCAGACGGCTGCCGCCGAGGGCTTGGACTTTGTGCCCTACACCCGTCCGACCGGTACCGATACCACCGAGCCGCTCAAGATCGGCGTGCTCATCAGCGGTTCGGGCACCAACCTGCAGGCGCTGATCGACCTGATCGCCGCCGGCAAGCTCAATGCTTCGATCGAGCTCGTGGTGTCGAGCCGTCCTTCGGCCAAGGGCCTGCAGCGTGCAGAGCGTGCGGGTATCCAGACGCTGACGCTCTCCAAGGATGTCTACGCCGACCCTATCGCCGCCGACGAGATTATTGCGCACGAGCTTCTCGAGCGCGGCTGCGAGTATGTGGTCATGGCTGGCTACATGCGCATGGTGCATACGCCGCTGCTGGCGGCGTTCCCCAACCGCGTTGTCAATCTGCATCCGGCGCTGCTGCCGAGCTTTACCGGTGCGCATGCGATCGACGATGCCTTTACGCGCGGCGTCAAGGTGACCGGTGTGACCGTGCATTTTGCCAACGAGATCTACGACAACGGCCCCATCATTGCCCAGCGCGCGCTGGCCGTTGAGGAAGGCTGGGATGTCGACACGCTCGAGGAGCACATCCATGCGATCGAGCACGTGCTGTATCCCGAGGTCGTGCAGATGCTCGCCGACGGCCGCGTCCACGTGCTGGAGAGCGGCAAGGTGGCAATTGACCCGGCGCGCCATCGTGCGTAAAAGGATTCGCTTGGTTTTCCTTGCAATGTAAACTATCAAAAAGCTGATTGGGGCATATGGAATCACATGTGCCCCAATCAGCTTAATACCTCTTTGATTTTGGGCTCTGGATAACGTGACGGGCACCATTCCCATTCCAAGAAATCCGATAGGGCCTCGTCCGTGTGTGGGCGGGGCCCTTTTGCGTGGCCTTTTATGTTTGCTATACTGCTAGCAAGTAGAGAGGAGCCGCTATGGGTGCAGCAACGGTGCAGCTCAACACACGAATCGATCCTATGCTCAAGGCTGGTGGCGATGCGGTCCTGACACGCAATGGATTGGGGCCGAGCGATGCCGTTCGTGCGCTTTGGGCCTATCTTGTCGAGCATCAAGCGTTGCCGGGATTTATGGTGACGGATAAGCGTGAGGCGCCCCGCGCGGAGAGCCTGGCTGAGCAGGGGTGTGGCCTAGCTTTTTCATCGCTGGGGCTAAATGCTTCGGATTTTGCGCCAGTTGGATCATCTGCGGAAGACTGGGATGCCGTACGAGATGATATGTATGACACGATGATTGTCGATATTGAGGCGAATTGTCGATGATCGAGGCAAAGCATCTCTTGGTAGATACGAACGTTTGGCTCGATTATTACCTGCAAGAGGGGGCGTTCGACGAAGCGAAGAGATTAGTTGAACTGGCCGAGGCGCGAAAGATTGACCTTCTGTACACGCCCACGACGGCAAAGGATGTGTTCTATATCCTGCCTCGGCGTCTGGCCCGGCGGAATGCGAATGGGATTAACGTTTCGTTTGCCTCGGCGTCATGGGCCTGCATCGAGCATATGATGCAGGTGGCAACTGCCTCTCCGCTTTCGTTGGCAGAGTGCGAGATGGCGCGCATGCTTGGCAAGCGCATGCCAGATCTCGAAGACAGCCTCATCATCGCTTCGGGCGAGACGGCAGATGTTGACTACGTGGTCACGAGCGATCGGCGCATGCTGGAGGCGATGCCCGAGGTGTGCTTGACGCCTGCCCGCGCACTCGAGATGATTGGGATCCTCGGCTAACCTTGCCTGTCTGGTTTCGCTATCATATGGGGCATTGTGAACCTCATGCAACTTTGGAGGACGGTATGGCGGATAACGCCGAGATGCTATTCGCGCCTGAGCTGGTGTTTTTTGATTGGGAGTGCGCGACGCCGGATGAGGTGTTTGCGCGACTCGAGGGCGAGCTCGCTCCGCACGGCTACATTGCGTCCGGTTGGCTCGATGCCGTCCGTACGCGCGAGGACATCTATCCCACGGGCCTCGCCATGCCGGCGGCCAATATTGCCATTCCGCATACCGATCCGGGGTTTGTGGCTAAGCCCTATATCGCGGTGATTAAGCCCTCCGCGCCCGTGACGTTCAATGCTATGGCGGGCATGGGTGCCCCCGTGCCGGCGCAGATCATCATCAATCTGGGTATTGCCGAGCCGGGCGGCCAGGTCGAGGCTCTGCAAGCGCTTATGAATATCTTTATGGATGCTGACGCCGCAGCCGACGTGCTCGGCCAGACTTCGTCCCAGGGCATGGTCGACGCCATCCGCCGCCACTTCTAGGGCCGGCATTTGGGGACTGTCCCTAACTGCCGGCAGAAAAGGAACGTCCCTAGCTGTCGGAGCTGTCCCCTTTGCACCAAAATGGTGCAGATTGACCTGTCTCCCATGCACCAGGTGTGCCGCGGGGCTGCGTTGTGACACAATGACGTTTGTTCGATTCGTGATGCGAAAGGCCAACTATGGCAAACAAGAAAAAGAACCCAGAGGCCGCACCGACGCCCGAGCAACGGTCCCGCGCTGCCTCCAGCTCTCGCAAGAAGCAGCGCAAGACCTATGTGTCCAAGACCGTCAAGATCGTCCTGGTGGTTATCGGCGTGCTGGCGATGCTTCTTTCCGTCTCGGCGATGGCGTGCTCCGGTTTGATGTCGCAGACCGAGAACAATAACTCGGGCTACAAGCTGACCGGCGGCGTGGCTGCTACCGTCAACGGCACCAACCTCACCGAGGACACCGTGACCAAGCAGATCATGAGCATGCGCACGTCCTATGGCTACACCAAGGACAAGGATTGGGCGCAGTACCTGGTCAATAACGACCTGACGCCCAAGAAGTACCGCAAACAGCTCATCGATTCCTATACGCAGCAGATTCTGCTCCAGCAGGCGCAGAAGGAGAACGGCGTGACGGTTTCGGACGAGGAAGTAGAGAAGGCTTGGAAGGACGCTTGCAAGAGCGCGGGCGGCGCCAAGACCTTTAAGGAGACCCTTAAGATCTACGGCTATACCGAGGACACCTACAAGGACTCGCTCAAGGAGAGCCTGGCGCAGCAGAAGCTTAAGGATGCCGTTGCTCCCACCAGCAAGCCCAAGGACAGCGAGATTGTCGATTACATTAACGAGAACCTGTCTAACTACAACGATGCCCGCCGCTCGTCGAACATCCTGATCAAGGTTGATTCCGACGCTTCGGACGAGGACAAGGCCGCCGCCAAGGCCAAGGCGCAGGAGTGCCTGGATAAGATCAACTCCGGCGAGCTGAGCTTTGAGGATGCCGTGAAGCAGTATTCCGACGACACCGGTTCCAAGGAGAAGAAGGGTGACGTGGGCTGGGATAAGCTCACCACCTTTGTCGACAGCTACCAGACGGCGCTCGAGGGCCTTAACAAGGGCGATGTGAGCGACGTGGTCGAGTCGACGTATGGCTACCACATCATCAAGTGCACCGACTACTTCCATGTCGATGGCCAGGTCGATGACATCAATCAGGTGCCCAAGGCTATTAAGAAGTACGTTTCCAATGTGGTGAAGACCCAGGCATCGGGTACGGCATACAACGAGTGGCTGGAGAAGTACACGAAGGATGCCGACATTACCGTCAACCCCATGCCCAAGGACGTGCCCTATAACGTGAGCCTGAAGGGCGTCACCAAGAGCTCGACCGACGATTCGTCGACGACTGAGTAATCAAGGGGCGGTGCTCGTGCGAGTGCCGCCCATGTTATTGAGGAGGATTTGCAGATGACCAACGAAGAGCTGCAGCAGGAAATGATTGCCGCCATGAAGGCCAAGGACAAGGTTCGCCTGTCTATCATTCGCCAGGTCAAGGCCGAGGTTAAGAACATCGAGGTCAACGAGCGCCGCGACGTGACCGAGGAAGACGTCAACAGCATGATCAAGCGTCTGATTAAGCAGACAAGCGAGACGTTGGAGATGTCCATCAAGGCCGGTACCGATCAAGATCGTACCGACAACCTGACCGAGCAGGTCAAGATTCTGGAGAGCCTGCTGCCCGCCCAGGTTTCGGGCGAGGAGCTCGAGGCGCTGATCGAGCAGGTCATCGCCGAGTTGGGCGCCACGTCCAAGAAGCAGATGGGCCAGGTTATGGGGGCGCTCGGCAAGGCCACCGGCGGCAACTTCGATAAGCCTGCAGCCGCCAAGATTGTCGGCGGCAAACTCGTGTAGGGCCGAGCGGTACATAGTTGGTGTTGAGGGGGCGTGACCATTGCGGTCGCGCCCCCTTTTTTGTTGGCCGATGAAGGGCGCCTCCCTTGGCTGGTCATTGGGCGCTCATTGGGGGGCACTCATTGGGGACAGGCTTAAATGAGTGCCCTCTCATTGGGTACTCATTTAAGCCTGTCCCCAATGAGTGGGTTAAAGGTTGCGGGTTCTTTACGGGAATGTAGTGTGGGCTGCGGAAACGTGGTTCTTTCCGTAAAATAGAGCAATTCGTGTAAGCGCAGGGAAGGGATATTCATGGCAGACATGATCGAGATCAAGCATCTCAACAAGTACTTTGGCGACCTGCATGTGCTCAAAGATATCAACCTCACCGTCAAGCGCGGCGAGAAGCTCGTAATGATCGGGCCTTCCGGCTCGGGCAAGTCCACGCTCATCCGTTGCGTCGATTATCTGGAGGAGCCCACGTCGGGCGAGGTCATCATCGACGGTACGCCGCTCACCAAGAAGAATCACCTGGAGATGGCTCGCAAGTACAGCTCCATGGTGTTTCAGCAGTTCAACCTATATCCCAACATGACGGTGCTGGGCAACCTGACGCTCGCGCCCATCAAGCTGCAAAAGAAGAGTAAGGAGGAGGCGACCGAGATCGCCATCGCCGCGCTCAAGCGCGTCGGCATGGCGCATAAGGCCGGCGAGTATCCGCAGAACCTCTCGGGCGGTCAGCAGCAGCGCATCGCCATTGCCCGTGCCCTGTGCACCAAGCAGCCCATCATCCTGTTTGACGAGCCGACCTCGGCGCTCGACCCCGAGATGGTCCAGGAAGTCCTGGACGTTATGATTGAGCTCGCGCAGGAGGATATCACCATGATTTGCGTGACGCACGAGATGGGCTTTGCGCGCCAGGTGGCCGACCGCGTCATCTTTATGGAGGACGGCCGCATTCTGGAGGAGGGCACACCCGAGCACTTCTTCGATAACCCCGAGAACCCGCGCTGCCGCGAGTTTCTGTCCAAGATTCTGCACTAGGCGCGGTGATGGACATGACGGATATGACGAGGGCGGCCGTGTCGCGCCGCCACTTTTTGCAGCTGGCGGGCGCCGGTATGCTCGCGCTGACGGGGACCGCGCTTACCGGTTGCGGCAACTCCACCGGCGGCGAGGACTCCGACAAGGGGTCTAAGCTTGCGGCCATCAAGTCGCGTGGCCATCTGAATGCCGGCGTTAAGAAGGACGTTCCTGGCTACGGCTATTACGACACCGCCAAGGGCCGCTTTGAGGGCATGGAGGTCGATTTGTGCTACCAGATCGCCGCTGCCGTCTTTGGCGTGAGCTACAAGGAGGCCCGTGCCCAGGAGCTTGTCGATTTTACCGACGTAACGCCCAAGACGCGCGGCCCGCTGATCGATAACGGCCAGCTCGACGTGGTCGCGGCGACCTACACCATCACTGACGAGCGCAAGAAGAGCTGGGATTTCTCGACGCCGTACCGCACCGACTACGTGGGACTCATGGTCAAGAAGCGTTCGGGCTTTACCTCGATTGAGGACCTGGACGGCAAAGTCATTGGCGTGAGCCAGGGTGCAACCACGCAGGGCCTGATCGAGCAGATGATCAAGGACAACGGCTTTAGCTGCAAGCCCGAGTTTAGGGCCTTTAGCGGCTACCCCATCATTAAGAGTTCGCTCGATGCCGGCAATATCGACGTCTTTGCCATGGACCGCTCCACGCTGGCCGGTTACATGAACGAGACCGTTGAGCTGCTGCAACCCGAGGTCAAGTTTGGCGAGCAGGGCTATGGCGTGGCGACCAAGAAGGGCTGTGATCTTTCGGCCGTGGTCGATCAGGTGATATGCGATCGCCTGGCCGACGGCTGGCTCGACCAAGAGGTTAAGACCTGGGGTCTTGTATAGGCGCATCGTCCAAGGAAGGAATCAAATGCTCGAAGGATTGTTTGACGCCGACCGCTGGTCGACGACATTCCAAAACATGGGGCCCTTCTGGGAGGGCTTTGGCGTGACGATGCAGGTGGTCGTTGCCGGCCTGCTGCTGTCGCTGGTGTTGGGCACGCTGCTGGGCGTGTTCTCTACCACTCGTTCTCGCGTTCTGCGCGCCATAAGCCGCGTGTACGTGGAGTTTTACCAGAACACCCCGCTGCCCGTGCAGGTGCTCTTTATGTACATGGCCGGTCCGCAGTTTTTGCAGGCCATAACCGGTGCCGACCAGCCGGTGCGTATCGCGCCGTTTGTGCTGGGCTTCTTGGGCGTGGGCCTGTATCACGCTGCCTACATTTCGGAGGTCATCCGTACCGGTATCGAGGCCGTTCCGCGTGGCCAGATGGAGGCGGCCCAGAGCCAGGGCTTCACCCGTACGCAGGCATACTGCTACATCGTGCTGCCCCAGACGTTCAAGATCATTCTGCCGCCGCTGTGTAACCAGGCACTCAACCTGGTCAAAAACACGTCGGTGCTGGCGCTTGTGGCCGGCGGCGACCTTATGTACCGTTCCGACAACTTTGTGAGTCTGTACGGGTACCTGCAGGGATACATCGTCTGCTGCCTTATGTATTTCATCATCTGCTTTCCGCTCGCCATGCTGGTGCAGTGGCTCGAGCGCCGCTCCAAGGAGCGTCCGCGCGGCGTGAGCCTGGCCGAGCTGGGGCTCGACAACGTAGAGGAGGCCTAGCGCATGGAAATCTTCAACGCGACCAACCTGCTCTACATTTGGGGCGGCTTTGTTAAGACAATCGAGATCTCGGCGCTGTCGATCTTTTTCTCGCTCATCTTTGGCACGGTGCTGGCGCTCGTTAAAAGCTACGCGCCCCGTCCATTCCGTATTTTGGTGAGCGCCTATATCGAGCTGTTCCGTTGCACGCCAAACTTGCTGTGGATCCTGTTTATCTACTTTACGGTGCAGGGTTTGGACATTGTGATTTCGACCATCGCCTTTACGCTGTTTACCAGCGCTGTTATGGCCGAGATTGTGCGTGGCGGCCTCAACTCGATTCCGCGCGGCCAGTTTGAGGCGGCGCAGAGCCAGGGCTTTGGCTTCTTTGCCACCATGCGCTATATCATTCTGCCGCAGACGTTTAAGACGATCATTCCGGCGCTGTTTAGCCAGTGCACGACCGTCATCAAGGACAGCTCGTATCTTTCGGGCATTAACGTGGCCGAGCTCATGTACACGGCAAACGTCGTGATGGCCCACGCGATCGACCTGTCGCAGGTGCTTATGCTCTACGGCCTGGTGTTTGCGATGTACTTTGTGCTCAACTTTGGTATCTCGCTGCTGGTGAGGGCATATCAACGTCGCATTGTGGCCGCATAGTCCTGCTTCCCCAAGCACGGCACCTTGCCCCTCAATCGTCGCTTGCGTACATTTAGTACGCGGCGCTCCTCTTTCGGGGCAATCTGCCGCACTTGGGAAACCAGGACGAAGGTGGGGGCAAAATGAATGTGACAAAGGGACTGTCCCTTTGTCACATAGAGAAAGGAATCGCGATGAGCGATCTGGAGAACAAGAAGAATCCTGTGGTCATTACCATCGCGCGCGACTTTGGCGCCGAGGGCCACGAGATTGGCCGCATGCTTGCCAACGAGTTGGGAATTCCGCTGTACGACAACGAGCTGCTGGTGCGCGCGTCGATGCGCGCGGGTGAGTCGCTCGATAAGATGGCCGCCTACGACGAGCGTCTGGCCGTGGAGAACATGGCGTTTCTGCCCGACCGCTACGATGCGCGTTCGTACTCGGACAAGTTGTTCCAAAAGATGAGTCAGGTGATTTTGGACCTGGGCGAGACCGAGAGCTGCATTATCGAGGGTCGCCTGTCCGATTACCTGCTGCGTAACAACCCTAATCACATTGCCGTGTTGGTGACCGCACCCTTTGAGGACCGCGTCGAGATCGTGCGCAAGAAGCGTGGGCTCAACAAAAAGAAGGGCGCCAAGCTGGTCAAGCAGCAGCAGAAGGCACGCGAGGCGTTCTATAAACGTTACAGCGCCGGAAAGTGGAAGATGACGAGCGGCAAGGATATCGTCGTCAACCGCGCCAAGCTGGGCCGCGAGGGCTGCAAAGACGTCATAGCCGCTGCCTACCGCTACAAGGTGGCTCAGCTCGAAGGCTAGCCGACCAAAAGCCATCACAAAGGGGACAGGCACCTTGGTGATGGCTTTTGTTTTAGGCGGAGGGGAAGGCCTTGGTGAGACCGGCGCGCGTCTGTGTGTCGGTCTTTTGGTAGATAGAGCTCAGGTGGCGCTGTACCATGCGCATCGAGATACCGAGCTCCTCGGCGACCTGCTTGAGCGGGCGTTCGTCTTGGGTTACAGCCATGAGCACGTCGACTTCGCGCGGGGTGAGAGCGTGGTTGGTGATGAAGGCCTGACGCTGCTCCTCGATGGTGGGGGCGGCGAGTGCTTCTTCTGCCAGCTGCTCGCGCTCGCGCTCCTGCCCGGTTTGGGGTAGACGGAACAGGCCGGCTGCCACGAATGCCGCGCAGGCGGCGACGAGCAAGACGAGTGCACCGATCATGATGAGGGCAACGTTGCCCGAGGTCACGAGGGCAAGCGAGATGCTCGATGTAGTGAACGCGCATACGTTGTTGGCCGCGCGACCCATGCCGGCCCATAAGGCGGGCGCATGCATGTGCGGCGCTAGCTGTGTAAACGTGGCGGTGAAGAACGTGACGAAAAAGCCTGAACTCAGGTAAAAGACGATGAGGCCCAAGTTGGGGTCGGCGCCGGCTTCCGCGGCCAAGATCGAAATGCTGGAAAGCACCGTGACGCCGAGCATGACGAGTCCCATATAGCGACGCTCGGCAAGGTCAAAGATGATGCCGGCAAGCAGACCGCTCGCTGCCAAAAAGAGGCGTGGCCAGGTTTGCACGGCAATGGTGCCGTGGGCGTTTGAGAACGTGACGACGTTGTCGAGGGTGGAGAACAAACAGGCGAGAATCATGACGAGTGCGATGCTCCAGCACGCCTGTTTGGCGAGGGCGCGTGAGGGCTCGGCTAAGGGATTGATGGTGCGACTGGAGCCCTTGTCTGTCGCTTGGGGAGCGGCGCTGAGGGCGGAGATGACAATCGTCGCCGCGCCAAGAACGATGAGCTCCGCGATGCCGCCGCAGTCGAGCAGGTTGATCGCGAACTGCATCAGGATGCCTGCGGCATAGGCCGCTCCGGCGCCGGTGGCGAGTTTTGGGTCATCTTGGAACGCCATCGAGAATGCGTGGTGCGCCGCGGCGCCCAGTAGGCCGAGTCCGAGGAATGCGAGACATCCCAGAATCTCGAGCGCAAGCGGGCTCGTGGGGGACTGGACCTGGGTCAATCCCAGAATGGCGATGGGAACAGCGGCGTTGGCGGCTGCCAGTGAGTGGCCTTTGCGCTGTGCGAGCCCGAGCAGCGGCGCGTACCCGATAAAGCCGAGCACGCTCGCACCCAGAATAAAGCCCTGTGCGATTACAACGCGTTCGGCATCGGCGAGCAGCCCGACGTTGACGTCGAAGCGAAACTCGGCGGCAAGGAAGGCGAAGGTGAAGAGCGCGAGTGCCAGAAGCGCGTTGATTTTAGGCTTGCTCAGGTTCAAGGACGGTCCTTTGGGTGGATGAATAATCGTGCCCTCGATTGTAGCGTTCCCGGGACGAGTGCGGCGATGGCGAAATCATATTGAATTAAATCGCAGGTAGAGGCCTAGGTTCGCATCTACGAACCTAGGTATACGGAGTCATTTGACACATCTTGGTGCTACAGGACCACCACAAAGGGGACGGGCACCTTTGTGGCGGTATGTCCCTACGACCAAGGAGGGCGTTATGTGCGGAAGCCACTTTGATAAGCAAACCCAACGCGAGCGTACCTGCTCGCTGGTTCACGGTACCTGGCGTTGTGTGGGCGTGAGGATTGCCAGCGTTGGTGCGTGTGCGCTTATGGTTGGCCAGCTGTTGCTGCCGAGCGTGGCGCTGGCGACGGAATGTGCCGATCCTGTCGCTGCGGCGGACGAGGTTGCCGCAGCTCCGGTGACGCCGACGGTTGCGGAGGATACGGCGGCTCCGGCGCCGGTACCGGTGGCCCCGGCTGCGCCGATGACTGACGCGGCTCCGGTGGCGCAATCCACGGCAGAACCTCAGCAGGCTCAGCAGGACGCATCAGCGGCAACGGCGAACGATGCGACACCCACTGAACAAAACACTCCCAGCGACAACGCCGCCACACCGGCAAGCGACGCCATCATGCCCTGTGGCGTGACCGATGTGGCAGGCGAGGGCGGCGTTAGGGTCAATACGACCGTGGTTCCCCACTACACGGACTGCGTGCTTCCGAGCAATGTCACACTCGAAAAGGGCCAGTCGTATACCTATGATTTTCCCGATGTTGAGGGCGGCATGCCGGATAAGCCGCTCCGCGAACTTGTCGAAACCAAGTACTACCGGGCCGATGCTGTTTCGGGCACCCTGGCTGAAGTCCAGGACACATCTATGTCCGATGTGACGGCTCACTTTGAGCCTGTTGGCGATCACATGAGGCTGACGCTGACCTTTACGGGTGGCGCGGCAGGCGGCTCGTATCGACTCACGCGCAATGAGGTTCTTTATATTGGCGCGGCACTGACGTATACCGGAACTGACTATGGCACCGACTATGAAGGTGACAACAGCTACGCGGGCAGCTCGATTACCCGCAACGAAACCAGGGACGACTATTACCTCCGCTACGCCATCAATAGCGAAATTACGCTTGATGCATCGGAAAACGAAGCCCTCCATAACCTGAACGTCAACGACGTGAAGACCGACTACGCGCCCGGCGAGGTACCGTGCGCGACCGCGACGATTCCCGCTGCCGATGCCGACAAGTACGAGATCGCGTATGAGTGCTGGGAGGAGATGGAGCTCAATATGGAATCCGGGGAGTCGGTACCCGTTGCCTTCTGGTATTCCGATCCTGCCAAGTATCCGACGGGCGCGAGGAGGATCGAGTACTTCGAAGAGGGCAAGTTCTACATGTACTCCGTTGAGCTGAGGTTCAAGGGCGACAATACCGTGGCCGATGACTGCAATATGAACGTCAACGGCCGTTGGGTGCCCCACATCAAGACCGTCAACGGCGTCTTCGCGCCAAACGCTGACAATATGCTATGCGAGGCTCCGATTGATGAGTGGCGGGCAATCGACCTTATCGAGATTAACGGCGCCATGACCACCTTTAAGGCGGGCGACAGGCCGGTCTTTACGGCGGGTACTCCGGCGGGTTCCGACTCTATTCTCCAGTGCGAGTTCTGGACGGGCAGCGACGGCAGCGAAGTAAATTCCGTTGAGTTTTGGGACCAGAACATCACCAATCACATCGACGCCTTTAAGCCCGGTGTGACCTATCGTTACGGCCTGTACTTTAAGCCGGCGCGCGGTTTCTACTTTACGCCGAACACCAAGCTGATGGTCAATGGCGTGGAGTGTGGATATCAGGCGAGCGAGGCAAGCGAGATCGATCCCGAGAGCGGTTGGATCTACACGCTATGGCTGAGCACCAACCTGACGTTTACGCCCGAGGCCACGCCGGCCCCGGTCGATCCCGAGAAGCCGGCGCCGCAGCCTGAGGTCAAGCCCGAGACCAAGCCTGAGGTGAAACCCGAGACCAAGCCCGCGACAAAGCCGGTCGCGACAACTACCCCGACCAAGACGGTTGAGAAAGCCACGCCGGCCAAGAAGCCCGATATAGCTCTAGTCGCCACGGGCGACACCACCGCGATGACGGTCGCTGCCCTAGGCATCGCCGGTGCAACCGTTGCCGCGGCCGGCATCGCCGCGACCAAGCGCCGCAAGCGCTAGGTTTTTGGTGGCAGCGCCCATCCTCGGCTTTTGCAAGATCTCAATCTGTAACACCAAACTACCCAAAACGGTTCTAGATGTTACAGATTGAGATGAACCGAATGGCCGCCAATCTAACGTCTTGACCTGTAACACCAAGCGGGGAATTTGACCTCTAACTGTTACAGATTGAGACAAACTGGTCGGCCAAGTCCAGAAGCGCCAAAAAGGTGCCTGTCCCCTTTTTGGTGGTTTGCGCAGGTAGAACGGTAGGTTCGTATATATGAACCTACCGTTCGCTTTGTTTTTGGACGACGATTACGCTGGATGACTTTTGGTTTGCAGGAAAGGAACGACCATGAGGTGGACTGCTGTTCGAGCGCTTTGCCGCCGCCTGACCGTTGTCGCGGTGACCCTCACCATGGTGACGGGTTCGTTGCCCGCGGGCGCGTTTGCCGAGACCCTCACCACCGACGGCACTTTTGTGCAGACGGATAACGGCCAAGCAGCCGACGCCGCCCCCGCCGATTCGGCTGACGCCCAAACGCCAGACTCTGCTTCCGCCGACCCCGCGCCCGATGCCGGCGCTGCCGACCCCACAGTGCTCGATACCGGTGACACCCCTACGCCCCCGACCTCCGAGATTGCATCGGCGGCGGGCCTGACGGGCGCCGGGCAGACCGAGAGCACACCTGCGGGTACGCTCGCCACCGATCTTGTCGAGGGCAAGGAACTCGCCGAGCAGCAGAAGCAAGAGGAGGCTTCCGGTGCCGAGGCAACCTGGAACGAGGAACTTGAACTCTGGGCAACCTCGAAGGGTGCCACGGGCGTAAAGGACGAACACGACGACGGCTACGTGGTCGGCGAGCAGACCCCCGCGCAGTACTACTTCTCGATTGATAGCCTCACCAACGAAATTTCTATCGAGTATGGCGACGCGGGCATTGCCACGTTGGAGGTGCCCTCGACCATCGACGACAAAAATGTCGTAAGCCTTACGGGTATGGGAAGCGCTGCGCTCACATCGATCACCTTCGCCCCTAATTCGCATGTCCGCTCGGTTGGAGGCTTGGGCGGCAGCAGCATCAAAGAGATCGCACTGCCCGATTCGGTCGAGGAGCTCAAGAGCTATGCATTCTACAAAAGCAAGACGCTCCAAACGGTGACCTGGCCCAACAACGCGGCCTTTACTACGATTCCCGAGCAGGCCTTTGAGGGCTGCGAGCAACTTGACGACAATGTGGTGGCAACGCTGCCGCCTTCGGTTAAGACTATCGACTATCGTGCCTTTGCCAATTGTGGCGTGCCGCAGTTCCATGTCTCGGACACAACGGTACTCACCTTTACGCAGATCAACGTGCCGGGCACGGTGGAGCGGATTGAGCGCTATGCCTTTGACGGGTGCTCGCATGTGTCGTCGGTGACGATCGGCGATGGCGTCAAATATATCGGAGCGCACGCGTTTACTTACCTCGATCCCGCGCTGGCCGGTAAGGAAATCGTTGTGCCCAAGAGCGTGCAGACAATTGATCTGGAGCCGTTCGACAACACGCGTAATACCAGCAGCGCCGGCAGCTGGACCACCAACCACAATGCGGTGACCCTGCGCGTCATGAATCCCGACATCAAGCTCGAAGAGGCGGGCCTGTACACCAACAACGTGACGATCGATGGCGTCGATTACCTGATGCCTTTTAGCGAGGGCCAGACCATCTATGCCTATGCGACGGACTCGGCGGGCAACCCCTCGATGATCAAGAAGATTGCCGATGCCGTCGCCGATCGCATGGACTCGGCCGACCCAACGCGTCCCGCCTATACCTTTGAGTGGATGGGCGAGGACGCCCAAATCACGGGCAAACTTCCCCAGGGCGCGGCGGCCGTGCTCGTGCAGGCGGGGCAGTCCACGCCGTTGACGGTTGGCGACGACGGCTCCGTTGCTGCCGACGTCCTCTCCAAGACGGCAGCAACGCTGCGCATTTCGCTCAGCGGTTACTATGATATGGTGCTGGCGCGCCCGGGCGACCAGATGACGGGCACATGGAATATCGGGGAGATTAAGGCGGAGGACTTTACCAAGATTCCGGCTTCGCGCGCGATTGAGCTCAACGTGGGCTATCTCGAACCGGTCGCAGGTCAGGATAAGGCCGAACGCATTGAGCTCGATAGTCTCGATAACATCGATCTGACGGTGAAGAGCGGCGGCAAGACGCTTAAACCCGCCAAGGGCGACAGGGAAAACGACTACCGTATCCAGGGCACAGTGCTCGTGGTGTCGCAGGCCATTGCCGACGCGGACCAGGATCTGGAGATAACGCTCGAGCCCAAAGACAGCCTCAAGCTGGGTGGGGCGACGGCGACGGTGAAGCCTTCGGCCGGCAAGGTCGATATCGACTTGAAGCCCTGGGGCACGGCGACGGTCACGACCAAGGGCGACTACCAGGGCGCCAACCGCGTGCTGGTGTTCCGTACGTCCGACGGCAGGCTAGTCGCCGACGGCGTCACCTATTTGATGGGTTACGAAGACGATGGCACCACGCCTATCATGAAGGCCGAGACGCCGCGCCTTAAGGCCGGTTCGTACACCATCATCGCCTTTAACAAGACGAGCTACGACATCCAAGCGACGAGCTATTCCACGTTTAGCCGCCTAGGGCTGACCGCGGGTAAGCATATCGCGCAAAAACAGGTGAAGATCGAGGACGGCAAGCAGCTCAACGTGACGCTCGACGTGCCGACGTTTGACGTGGAGACCTATCGTGCCGAGCGCGGGCTGACGGCAGGCTCGGTTATCGCTGATTCGTCCGCGGTCGTTGGCGTGGAGACCGAGCTGCGCATTCATTACGAGCTCAAGGACAGCCAGGCTGCCAAGATTGAGATTCCGCTTGCCAAGGATGCCGTCGAGGATGTGTCCGCAGGCGCTCGCGAAGCCGGCGCAAGCTCCGATGCCATGTGGGCTGACACAACTTGGGAGGGCGACAACCTCGTTCTCGATATGAAGAAGGGCATGGGCGCCGATGTGTTTGTGCGCTTTAAGCCCAAGTCCTCGGGCACCTATGCCATTTCGCCGCTCATTACGCTGGGCGAGGTGACATTGCCGCTGGGAAGCACCACACTCGAGGTTAGCGGATCGCGCATCGAGGTCGACAACACCGACGTTCACAGCCTGCTGGGCAATGTGGCCTACGTTTATGCAGCGCCGGGCAAGAGCGTGCAGCTCACCGTGGGGACGGGCTCGTCGGCTGCAAAGTACACCGGCAAGACCAATAAACTCGGCCGTGCCAAGATTGAATACGACCTGCCGCAGGATACGCTTGCCGCCGAGCGTGTGGCGCTCGAGGCGCGCGTGGGCTCGACCGATGTTGCCGCCGCTGCCGCAGAGGTGACGGCTCGCAACTACGTGCGCTATGTTCCGAGCGCTTCGGTCTGGAGCTTTGATGTGACGTATCGTGGCGGTACGCAAAACTTGGTCAAGGACGGCAAGGACACCGGCAAGAGCCTGTGGACCTTCCATCATCTGCCACAAAAGAAGAACGCCTACTGGACCTTTGACATCACGCTCGAGGTGGGAAACGAAGAGGCCGCCGACACGCTCGACCTGTACGTGGACTGTGTGGATGGCAAGACGGTGACGATTCCTCTGACTCAAAAGTCGCGCGAGGGCACCCGTGTGCGCTATGTGGCGGAGTATGTGGACGAGGGCTACCTTAAGCTGCTCGACGAGTTTAACAAGGCGAATGACTCGACCTATGTGAACTGCGGCAACTTTGAGCAGATCTTTATGCCGCAGACCTACCGCATCTCCAATGCCCAGCTTATGACCATGCTGAGTTTTGACGCCAAAGCTTCGGCCAAAAAGCATTCCGCCGCGGCCGAGGAGCGCCAGCAGGTGTTCTCGAATGCCGTGCAGCAGTGGCACGAGTATATGATGGATAACTCGTTTAATGATGTCGACAAGGCCTTTAACGACGCGATTGACAAGATGGTCGCCGATGCGTTTGCCGAGGAGGACGAGAACGGTAAAGAGGACGAAGCCCAAGGTGGAGCTGCCCGCAAGGCTCGTCGCGCCCCTGCCGCCAGCGACGGCGAGGGCGATGATGCTGGCAACGACGAGGCCGCGCAGTTTGCGGCCGAGCTCAAGGCCGCGGTCGGCGGGTCGGCGGCGCTGCTGACCCAGCAGGGCGACAGCTATGGCGTCAATGTGGACAAGATGATCTTTGAGGATGCTTACGGCACCAGCGAGGATTGGTATCAGGAACTCGCGGCGGCCCAGGGCGCGAACCCCGCGGATGCGGCCGCCATCAAGGAGCTCGTCGACCATGCATCGCGAGCGGAGTTTATCGCCCAGCAGGCCGAGGATCTGGTGGGCCAGTCGATGGGTATCGGCCGGCTCAACCAATACGGAAGCTGGAATGACGCAACCGCTGCGGCGCTCAACAAGTGTGCGGGCATTAAGGCCAGCGAATACAACGGCCAGTCGACGAGCGGGTTTAACGATTTGGGCCAGGCGCTCGGCAGCTCGCTGAGCTACAAGGCGGCTGACGACGATACCATCAAGGGCTTTAAGGTCGCCGCGCCCGATGGCGAGCAGACGGCCTATATAGAGTCGGAATTTATCGAGAACTCCAATAACAACAAGAACCAGGCGCTTCTGTTTAATTCGATCGCCATGCAGTGCGATATTCTGGACAACCTGTACGACAACTGGAATGTGGTCAATAGCCTCAACAACTCCAAGGTGCGCGGATGGCTCATGGCCTGGAAACGCAACGGCGACGTGAGCGCCCATATGAAGCTCATCCGCACGATCCGTTCGCTCAAGAGCTATAAGATCGAGTGCGAGATGTTCGGCCAGGTCTTTAAGACTGATGCGTGGAAGGCGGCCGGCCAGGCGTTTCCCGCTGCGACCCAGGGCATCGGCATCTTTACCGGCATTTACGGCGTGAACGATGCCAGCAAGAACTGGGAGAACGTGAACGTCCGTATGCAGAAGGTGAAGGGCGAGCGCGAGGGCTATGAGCTTCAGCATACGCGCTTGCTTGCCAAGCCCGAGAAGACCGAGGACGACTGGAAGTGCATTTACGCGCTGCGTGACGCCATGGAGAAGGCGCGTGCGTTTGAAGATCTGCTGTATCGCCAGCTCTGCCACGATAGTACCGATGTGGCAGTGGGCTCCATTATGACGATCGCCGGCGTGCTAACGGCTGGCTCGGCGGGTACTGTGGTGGGCGCCGCCTATGATGCGGCCTCGACGAGCGTGGGCTCGGAGCGCGCGGTTAAGTTGACCAATGCCGAATGCGCCTACGATGTTGCCTGCGAGCAGGTGGAGCGCGCGTGCCAGAATCGTATTACGGTCAACTGGGGCGAGCTGACCGATGCCGAGGTCTACAAGGCCAACAAGGATGGCTTGATCTCGGACGAGAAGATGCAGTCGATCTTCGAGGCGCGTTATCGCAATGTGGCTGCCAAGGCAGCACCCGACCCTGCGGGCGTGGTGTACGAGGGTCTGCTGTCCAATACGGTTGAAGGCGCAACGGTTGAGCTGTGGAGCGCCGACGATGCGGCCGGTACCAATGAAGTGCGTTGGGATGCCGAGGAGTATGAGCAGGACAATCCGCTTGCAACGGGTGCGGACGGTGCATACAACTGGAATACGCCGACCGGCTGGTATCAGGTGCGCGTGACCAAGGGCGGGTATGAGGAAGCGCGTTCGGCTTGGCTGCGCGTGCCGCCGATTCAGACTGAGGTGAACATTGGCTTGGTGTCGACGGCGGCGCCCGAGGTGGCTTCGGCCCATGCCTATACCGATTGCATCGAGGTTGAGTTTGCGCAGTATATGGATGCGAGCGACGATGCCCTGGCCGCATTGTGCGCGCAGGGCTTGGGCGACGTGACGTATACGTGGCTCGACAAGCAGGACGATCCCAATGGCAAGCCGCTGTCGCGCGTGCTGCGTATTCGCTATGCCGATGCGTGTGAGGCGGGCTCGACGGTGGCGCTTGAGCTCGACGGTGCTCGCAACTACGCCGGCACGGCCATGTCGCGCTGGGCAAGTGGCGAGCTTGTCGTGGGCGTTCGTGCCGACAAGCTCAAGCTCAACGTGGAGCAGGCCGTGACCATGCTTGATGGCAGTGACTTTGAGCTGGTGGCGCACGTGACCGATAAGGCGGGCAAGCCGTTTGCGGGCGCCAAGGTTAGTGTTGGACTGGAGTCCTCGGCCATCTGCTCTGTCGATGCCACCCAGGCCGTGACGGGCGAGGACGGCGCGGCGACGTTTGTGCTGCATGGCGCTCTGCCTGGTTTGACGACGTTGACGGCGGCGGTGGACGGCACGGCGCTGTCCAAGCAGGTCGACGTTCGCGTGTCTGCCGAGGCGGTGCGACCGGCGCGACCGGTGGCGACGATTGGTGCGACGACGTTTGGTGCATGGTCGCCCAAGGAGAACTACATTACAGTGCCCAAGGGCACGAAGCTAGAGCTTTCGGCCGAGGATGGCGCGACGATTTGGTACACCACCAACGACACCTGCCCCTGCCGTGACGAAGGCCGCGTAAAGTACACCGAGCCTATTGCGCTCGACAGCAACATGTATGTACGCATTGCGGCACAGCGACCCGGCATGTCGTACAGCGAGTATTCCGAGCGTCTGAACATTACGATTACGGTGACCGATGAGGCGGCGCCTGAGCCGACGCCCGATCCCGAGCCGACGCCCGAGCCGACGCCTGACGGCGGCGGGCAGGGCGGCGGTACGGATGGCTCTGGTGGGGCCGGGGTCCCTGCGGGCAGTTCGACTTCGACGACGACCACGGTGACGACGGACAAGTCCAAGGGTAAGGGCAAGAACGGCAAGAAGTCCGGTGGCACGGAGCTTGCCGGCACGGGTGACTCCGCCGTGATGACGGTCGCCGCCCTAGGCATCGCCGGCGCAACCGTAGCCACTGCCGGCATCGCCGCGACCAAGCGCCGCAAGCGCTAGGTTTTGGCGGCGGCGCCCATCCTCGGCTTTAACAAAATCTCAATCTGTAACACCGAGCCAGATATTTGGACTCCAAGTGTTACAGATTGAGATGAACTGTTCGGCCGCCAACCTAACGTCTCGATCTGTAACACGTTGCGAGGAATTTGGTCTCTAAGTGTTACAGATTGAGGTGAACGTCGGAATCGGTTCGCCGGCCAGGCCCTCAACCACCGCAAAGGTGCCCGTTCCCTTTATGGTGATCGAGCGGCTGGCATAGAAAAAAGTCCCCGCCGGGCGTGTGCCCGACGGGGACTTTGCCGTTTGGTGGCTAGCGCTGTAGGTGATTACTCACCCAGCAGGCTCTTGGTGATGGAAGCGGCGGCCTTCTTGCCGGCGCCCATCGCCAGAATGACCGTAGCGGCACCGGTGACGATGTCGCCGCCGGCCCAGATGCGGGGATCGGTGGTCTGGCCGGTCTCCTCGTCGGCGACGATGTAGCCCCACTTGTTGAGCTCCATCTTGCCGCCGATCTTGGCAGCGAAGGGGTTGGCGTTAGTACCGATAGCCGAGATCGCGACGTCGCAGGGGATCTCCTCGATGGCGCCCTCGATGGGCACCGGGCGACGACGGCCGGACTCGTCGGGCTCGCCGAGCTCCATCTTCTGGACCTTGACGGCGCACACGGAGCCGTCCTCGCCAGCGACAAACTCGAGCGGGGAGACGAGCGGCAGAACCTCGACGCCCTCGGCCTTGGCATGGTGCAGTTCGGCGCGACGGCAGGGCATCTCGTCCTCGGTACGACGGTAGGCGATGATGGCGTGCTCGGCGCCCAGGCGCTTGGCGGTACGGACGGCGTCCATAGCCACGTTGCCGCCGCCAAAGACGACGACGTTCTTGCCATGCTTGGTGGGGGTGTCGTACTCGGGGAACTTGTTGGCCTTCATCAGGTTCACGCGGGTGAGGTACTCGTTTGCGAAGAAGACGTTGGGCAGGTTCTCGCCGGGGACGTTGAGGAACTTGGGCAGGCCAGCGCCGGTCGCCACGTAGATGGCGTCGAAGCCCTGCTCGAACAGCTCATCGGCCGTGGCCATGTTGCCCACGACGGAGTTGTACTCAAACTTGACGCCCATGTCCTCAAGGCCGTCAATCTCGCGCTTGACGACCGCCTTGGGCAGACGGAACTCGGGGATGCCATAGACCAGCACGCCGCCGCCGGTAAAGAAGGCCTCAAAGACGGTGACGTCAAAGCCGTTACGGGCGAGCTCGCCGGCGCAGGTGATGCCGGACGGGCCGGAGCCGACGACGGCGACCTTCTTGCCGTTCTTGGGAGCCATCTTGGGCGTGGAGGCGAGCTCGGGGCGGTCACCCAGGAAGCGCTCGAGCTGGCCGATGGCCACGGGCTCGGACTTCTTACCACGGATGCACTTGCCCTCGCACTGGTTCTCCTGCGGGCAGACGCGACCGCAGATGGCGGGCAGCATGGAGTCCTCGCGGATGGTATCGAGGGCGCCGCCAAAGTCCTTCTCGCGGATCTGCTCGATAAAGCGGGGGATGTTGATGTTGACGGGGCAGCCCTCAACACAGAACGGCTTCTTGCAGTTGAGGCAGCGCTCGGCCTCGGCCAGCGCCATCTCCTCGGTGAAGCCCTTGTCGACGGGGCGGAAGTCGCAGGCGCGCTCGGCGGCCGGCTCCTCGTTATCGGGGGTGCGGGGCGACTTCATATCGGCAACGAAACGACCGTTAACTAGTGGCATGCGCAGCTCTTTTCCTCATAGGCCTTGAGGGACTCGCCCTCTTCGGAACGGTAAGCGGCCTGGCGGGCACGAAGGTCATCCCAGTCGACCAGGGTGGCATCGAAGTCGGGGCCGTCGACGCAAGCAAACTTGGTCACGCCGCCCACCTCGACGCGGCAGCAGCCGCACATACCGGTGCCGTCAACCATGATGGGGTTGAGCGACGCGGTGATGGGGGTGTCGTACTTCTGGGCGGTGAGGGTCGAGAACTTCATCATCGGAACGGGGCCGACGCAGAAGACCTGGCTCACGGCCTTGTCCTGCAGCAGGCGCTCCAGCGGAGCGGTGACAACGCCCTGCTCGCCGTAGGAACCGTCGTCGGTGGTGATGTGGATGTGGTCCTCGTCGAGGAGCTCGCGGAACTGGTCCTCCATGAGCAGGAGGTCCTTGGTGCGAGCGCCCATGATGGCGTGCACCTCGTGGCCGGTCTCGACCAGGTGCTTGGCGACCGGGAAGGCAATTGCCAGGCCGACGCCGCCGCCAATGACGGCGCAGGGGCCTTCGGCCATCTCGGTGGGAACGCCCAGCGGGCCCACGACGTCGCGCAGCGACTCGCCGGCCTCGTAGGTGGAAAGCATCTCGGTGGTCTTGCCGATCACCATGAAGATGAACTCGACCCAGCCCTCGTCACCGTTCCAGCCGGCCAGAGTAAACGGGACACGCTCGCCCGTCTCGTTGGCGCGAACCATGAGGAACTGTCCAGCGTGCGCATGCTTGGCGATTGCAGGCGCCTCGATGCGGAACTTGAACACCTTCTCCGAGAACTGCGTCTTCTCCAGGATCTTATACATAGAACCCCTCTCTTGTTAGGGCAACCGAACCGTGCCTCCACGGAAATGGACGGCAGCCCGAATAAAACCGTACGCGCACAGGCGTTGTGCAGACATACGGTGTAAATTATACCCTCATGGACATGTTGCTTACGTGTATCTTTGGCAGGCGGGAAAAGTGATCTAGCACAAAGAGACAGGTTTATTTTGGCGGGTTTTATCAGATAAAACGACAAAAGGGGCCGGCCTTGCACATCGGTGAGGCCGGCCCCTTTTGGGGTGTTGGGTATGTATGGCGGCACAGGGTTTATTGCGATGCGGCCGCTGCGGCGTTTTCGCATATAAAACCTGCCAAAATAAACGTCCCTTTTTGGTAGGTTTTAGTGCTTGCCGTTGGCAGAGGCGGAGCCGTTGACGTGGTCGCGGGCATAGATTACGCCGTGCACAATCGCCAGGCCGGCGGCGTCGGCGGCGCGAGCGCAGGTGTCCTGGAAGTCCTCGGCCTCGCGGGCGCGCAGCTGCTTGAGCACGTAGTCGGCGACAGCCATCTTGCCGGGAGGGTTGCCGATGCCGGTGCGGATGCGGCTAAAGTCGCGGCTGCCCATCTTGTCGATGATGGAACGCAGGCCGTTGTGGCCGGCGTGGCCGCCGCCCACCTTGACGCGCACGTCGCCGGCGGGAATGTCGAGCTCATCGTGGATTACGAGCAGCTCCTCGGCCTTGATTTTGTACTCGCGGCAAAGCTTGGAGATGGGGCCGCCCGAGGTGTTCATGTACGACTGCGGCTTGACCAGCACAATCTGGCGCTTGCCGCCCTCTTCCTCTGGATCGTTGATGTTGATGAGTGCGACCTCGGCGCCGGCCTGGTTTTTCCAGTACGTGACGCCGGCCTGACGCGCCAGCTCGTCGATCGCCTTAAAGCCTGCGTTGTGGCGGGTCTCGGCATACTCATCGCCAGGGTTGCCAAGTCCGGCAACCATGCGAATCTTAAGCGGCTGTGCAGCTGCCATGTGCTTCCTTTCCTCGATTTGTCGCCTGCTATGGTGAGCGACCCCGTTGCTGCTGTCAAATGGAGGGTGATTGAGGCCGCATGAGGGCGTTTGGACAGTCGTCAGAAGCCGGGATGGACAGTTAGTTCAGATTTGTATAAACCAAGAGATCTTTGACTGCCAAAATCGGGGCCACGGAATTGTCACGGCGCTTTGGGGAGCACAATTTGCGCTATTTCAGATCTTTTGAGTCTTCAAATGAGGTGATTGGCGCCGGGACGGCGGCAAACCACCTCGAAATGAGCCGTCTGTTTATACAAATCTGAACTAACTGTCCAGCCATGCTCGGTAACACTGGGTAAAAGTCTTTTAGACCGGCGCGAGGCCGATTCCGGCCCGCAGGGTGTTGAGCCAGGCGGCCTGACGCTTGCGATAACCCTTGATGCGGTAGCGGAATCGAACTCCCGCAAGTCGATGCATCGTCTGGGCGAAGGCTTCGAGTGCAACAAGGTCCTTCATTTGGTCACGGTTGATAACCAGGACGTGGATACCCATGGCCTTAAGGCCATTGTTGCGATTGCCATCGTGGATGCGAGCGTTTTGAAGCTCATGTCCAATTCCGTTGTATTCGTTGTCGACTCCGGCTGCTGGGCAATATAAGTCGCAGATGGCGTAGGGGATGCCCGAGGACATGTTGACCGCAAGGGTGTCGAAATCGACTCGATAGTTGAGCAGCAGGCCTCCCATGGGCAGGCTGCAACACCCGAATCCGCCAAAGCGCATGGGTGCGCCCAGGACGGCGAACATCAATGATTCCGCTGGGGATGCGGATCCGGCCCGGGCAAGTTTGATAGCTGTGCGAAACGAGGCGTAGGAACTACTTTTGGCAAACCGTGCGACTGCCTCGAGCTCTTCGATGGTTGTGGCGGGCTCGCATTTGTAGTGCGCCTGTTCGTAGCGGGTTTCGGCTTGCTTTTCGGGTGTCGGTTGGTCGCCCTGGCAATCGAGATCGTCCATCGTTTCGAAGCTGTTGGCCTCGGGCCACGTGTCGTCGTAGGCGATGGGGTAAGTTGCTTCGGGCGGAAGTGAGTAGGTTCCGAGCAGTTCCATGAGAAGCATCAAGGTTTTGGCAACCGATTCATTTTTGGAACAAAGCATGGCCGTCATGGCGGGAGACGTTGCGTAGATGTCGGCTTCGATGTGCATGATCGCGCCCTGGGGGAGAGGGGCGGTGATGGTGTGCTGGAGGAGCCGTCCGTCGGGTCGTCTGTTGCTGCCGCTCGCAACAAAGAGGTCTAGACGCTCGGAGTCGTCTTCGCTCCAGGCGTCAAGTATTGCAAGGGCCGCAAAGTCTATGGCGTCCTTGTTGGGAACGCAACCTACGAGGGCTTGTGTCTGTTGCTCGTCATCGATGGCGTCCCAGGGAAGGGCGGAGTACGCCCGTCGAGCGCGGCGAATTGCGCGGAGGGCGGAGAGGTGTGAAATTACGGTTGTCATAGCTATAAGGTACTAAGCCGTTGGCGAAATGATATGGCCGTGCCGTTCTTTTCGCTCAAAGGGGCGTCGCGCGCCGCGGGCGGTAACGACATCATACGGAATGCCTTGGAAAAGTGGAGAATGGAGTGATGGGTTGGCCCTGGAGGCATCTACCGAGATGGGTGCTGGACAGTTAGTTCAGATTTGTACAAGGTGACCGGGGTGTATTGCCGTTGTTGAAGGACTCGGTGGGCAAAATGGGGCCAATGGCATGGTGAAGAGATCCATAGGTGGAGGAATCGAGTGGAATTATGCCGGCAAGAGAGCTTTCGACGCATTAAATGGCCCAAACGAATGCCAAATTAATACAAATCTGAACTAACTGTCCAAGGCGGGTTGTCGAGGGGCAGAAAAAAGGGTCGGAAGTGAGCTTCCGACCCTTCAAAAACACCAAAGATGATGCGATGCGCGCTGGATTACAGCGCGAAGTCGCCGCCGACGAGCGTGGAGACGGGCTCCTCGTGGTAAACGGCAGAGATGGCCTCGGCGAACTCCTCGGCGACCGAGATGGTCTTGATCTTGCCGCCAACCTCGACGGGGATGGCATCGGTGACGAGGCACTCGACGATGGGGGCGTCGTTCAGGCGCTCGATGGCCGGGCCCGAGAAGATGCCGTGGGTGGCGCACACGTAGATGTCGCCGGCACCCATGGCCTTGAGCTCCTTGACGTTGGCGCACAGGGTGCCAGCGGTGTCGATCATGTCGTCATTGATGATGCAGGTCTTGCCCTTGATGTCACCGATGATGCCCATGACCTCGGCGGCGTTGTGGCGCGGACGGCCCTTGTGGGCGATGGCGAGGCTGCAGCCGAGCATGTCGGAGAGCTTCTTGGCAGCTTTGGCGCGACCCACGTCGGGGGAGACGACAACCAGGTTGTCGGTGTCGAAGTGCATGTCGTTGTAGTACTGGCCAAACAGCGGCAGTGCAGACAGGTGGTTAACCGGGATATCGAAGAAACCCTGAATCTGGCCCTGATGCAGGTCGAGGGTGATGATGCGGTTGACGCCAGCGCGCTCGAGCAGGTTGGCGACGAGGCGGGCGGTGATGGGCTCGCGCGGGCCGGCCTTGCGGTCCTGGCGGGCATAGCCGTAGTGGGTGATGACGGCGGTGATGGAGCGGGCGGATGCGCGCTTGGCAGCGTCGGTGGCGATGAGCAGCTCCATGAGCATGTCGTTGACGTTGCCGCCGGCCACGGACTGAATCAGGAAGACGTCGGCGCCGCGGACGGTCTCGTCGTAGCGGGCGTAAATCTCACCGTTGGCGAACTGCTTTAGCGTAAGGCCCGAAAGCTCGACCCCAAGGTACTCAGCGATCTTCTGAGCGAGGGGACGGTTGGAGGAACCGGAATACACGCGGATGGACTTGCGCATATTCTCCGACTTCTCGGGATCATTAATCGGCATTACCCTTCTCCTTTATATATCGAATGCCATATAGATGCCTTGTTGCATTGTAACCGCGTGGCGGGGTTTATCGGGTCTTGATAACGTCTTTACCGTCAACGGACACGAACCGACCACTCATCCGGTCGCGCAGGTCAGCATAGAAAAAGGAGCCATCCCCATGGGAACAGCTCCTTAGATGCTTGGTAAAACGTTATACCTCGTCGTCCTCGTGCAGACGGCGGCGATAATCGGCGGCCCAGCCCTCAATATTTACCTGACGGGCGCGGCCCAGGCCGAGTGCGTCAGCCGGGACCGGCTCGGTGATGACGGAGCCGGCGGCCACGAGTGCGCCGTCGCCGATCTGGGCAGGCGCGACCATCATGGTATCGGAACCGATGAAGGCATCCTTGCCGATGACGGTCTTGTGCTTGTGCACGCCGTCGTAGTTGCAGGTGATGGAGCCCGCGCCCACGTTGACGCCGGAACCCATGGTGGTGTCGCCGATGTAGGACAGGTGCGGTACCTTGGAGCCCTCGCCGATCGTGGACTTCTTGATCTCCACGTGTGTGCCGGCCTTGGAGCCATCGAGCATGTGGGTGCCCGGGCGCAGGTAGGCGCGCGGGCCGCAGTCGACGCCGTTCTCGATGACAGCCTCGATGGCGATGGTCTCATCGATGGTGCAGCCGCTGCCAACGGTGGTGTCGGTGAGGCGGCTGTTGGGGCCGAGCTGGCACTCCTCGCCCACGGTGACGTGGCCGATCAGGTGCGTCTGCGGCCACACGACGGTGTCGCGGCCGATGACGGCGTCGGGGCCGATCCAGGCCTGCGTGGGGTCGATGAAGGTAACGCCCTCGGCCATCCAGTGCTCGTTGATGCGGTCGCGCGCGATAGCGGTGAGTTGCGCGAGCTGGATCCGGCTGTTGACGCCCAGGCCGTCGCGGTAGTCGTCGCAGTGGAAGATGGAGACTGCCTGGCCGTGGCCCTTGAGAATCTCAAGCATGTCGGGCAGGTAGTACTCGGACTGCGCGTTGTCGTTGCCGATCTCGCTGATGTGGGCGGCGAGCTGCGCGCCGTCGAAGGCGTAGCAGCCGGCGTTGCACTCGAGCAACGTGGCGGCCTGCTCGGGCGTGCAGTCCTTCTGCTCGATGATGCGCTCGATCTGGCCGTCGGCGCCCAGCTTGATGCGGCCGTAGCCAAAGGGATCGGGCGGGGTCATGGTCATGACGGTGCAGGCGAGCTCGCCGCCGGCGACGGTCTGCGCGAACTTGGCGACGGTGTCGGCGGTGATGAGCGGCAGGTCGCCGTTGAGCACGACGACGGGGCCTTGCATGATGCCGCATGCCTCGAGCGCGACCTTTACGGCGTGGCCGGTGCCCAGGCGCTCGGTTTGTTCGACGCACTCGACCTTGGTGGCGCTGTTGGCGTAGGCGCCGTCGATAAGGGCGCGCATCTCGTCGGCGTGGCTGCCGATGACGACCACGACGCGGCTGCAGCCGGCCTTGATGGTGGCGTCGACGATCCACTGGACCATGGGCTTGCCCAGGATCTTGTGCGAAACCTTGCAGTGGTTCGACTTCATGCGGGTGCCCTCGCCGGCGGCGAGGATAATTGCGGTTGCGTCCATGTGATCTCCTGTTACGTTATAGAGACGTGTGTTTGGAAACGATACACGGCGCAATATGATACCGCAGGCATATGATGAGCGCGTAACGATTGGCGCATGGCGGCCGATGTCGGTTCCGCCGGCGTGACGTTTGCGCTGGTTGTGCATGGCAGCGGCACTGCGGCGTTGGCGTTTGAGCGAGGGGATGGGGGCGTCCGTGGATATCATGCGAGAGGAATCGGGCAACGAGCCCGTCGCGGCATTCTCGATGTCGCATCCGGCGGTGCCGGCGCTCTACATGGTGCTGACGCTGGGGCTCACCATGTTCTCGATGCAACCGGTGCTACTTGCGCTGTCGCTTGCGGGCGGGCTGGCGTATGGGTTTGCGACGCGCGGCGTCGCACGCACGTTGGGGGCGCTTCGCTGGCAGCTACCGGTGATTTTGATTATCGCGGTGCTCAACCCGTTATTTAGCGCTTCGGGCTCGACGGAACTGTTCCGTATTGGCATGCGTGCGGTGTATCTGGAGAGCATGGTATACGGCCTGTGCATGGGCGGGCTGTTTGTGGCGAGCGTGCTGTGGTTTGAGGCCGCGGCGTCCATGCTTAGCTACGACAGGGTGCTTGCGCTTTTGGGTAACACCGCGCCGGTGATCGCGCTCATGATCTCGATGTGTATGAGGCTTATCCCGCAGTTTTTGCGTCGCGGTCGCACGGTGCTGGCGGTGCAGGATGCGATTGATGTGCCGGGCCGCGCGCAGGCCGACCCCGTGCGTTCGCGCCTACGGGCATCGAGCGTGTTGATGGGCTGGGGCATGGAAGATTCGCTGGAGCGTGCGGACGCCATGCGCTCCCGTGGGTGGGGCGCCGCGGCGCGTCGCACGACGTACGCGCGGTATCGGCTGGCGCGCGGCGACGTTGCCGCGCTGGTTGGGCTTGCGCTGTTTGGCGTGGCCACGGCGGCAGTGGCGTGGACCGCGACGATGCAGTATTCGTTTTACCCGCAGCTTTCGGTGCCGGCGCCGTGGCCTGGCTATGTTGTATACGCGACCTGGATGGCGCTGCCCTGCGTGGTGCATGCGATTGACGAGAAGAGGTTTGGCTGATGGCTCGGTTGGACGGGAGCATCATGGCGGACGCGGTGTGCGGCTCGGATATACCGGCGATTGAAGTTCGGGGCCTGCGCTTTGCCTACCCCGGGGCCGAAGTGCCGGTGTTCGAGGAGCTCGATTGGCGTGTTCCCCAAGGGACGTTTGCGTTGCTTGTCGGTGGTACCGGGTCGGGCAAGTCGACATTACTCTCGTTGCTCAAGCCCGAGATTTCGCCGGCGGGCGAATGCTCCGGCGAGCTGCGCATGCTGGGCGAAAGCGTTGCCGACATGGACGTTCGCGCGTCCGCGGAGCGCGTGGGCTATGTGTTTCAGGACCCCGAGAACCAGATTGTGTGCGAAACCGTGTGGCACGAGATGGCGTTTGGCCTGGAAAACTTAGGCATGTCGCGCGACGAGATGCGTCGTCGCGTGGCCGAGACCAGTTATTTCTTTGGGGTTGAGGATTGGCTCCACCGCGATACCGATACGCTTTCGGGCGGACGCAAGCAGCTGCTGTCGCTGGCAGCCGTGCTGGCGTTGCGCCCTCGCGTGCTGCTGCTCGACGAGCCCACGTCCCAACTGGATCCCGTTGCCGAGAAAAATTTTCTGCATGCGCTGTTTCGCGTGAATCGCGAGCTGGGCTGCACGGTTGTTGTGGCAACGCACCAGCCGCGCTCGATGCTTGAATACGCGACGTGCGCGTATCGGATTGAGGGTGGGCGCGTATACGAGGTCGCTGACATCGCCTCCTTGGGGCATCGCGAAGAGCTGTTTTCTGGCGAGGTGCCAGGGTGGGGTGGCTCGTGGCGTGCAAAAAACGGAGTTTTCAGCAGCGCCAGTGGCCGGCCGGGCTATTTGGACCCGCGCGTGGGCGCTCCGGGCGCAAAAAAAAGACCGAAATCGGACAAATCGGCTGAATTTGAGGCGCAAATCCTGTTGCAAGACGACTCGGGGGCGCCGTCGTGCGCCGGTGGATGCCGAATACTCCCAAAAATGCACGCTGGGTCGGCTACCACCCTGGCAGGGGGCTGGTTTCGCTACGATCGAGCGTCCGGCTGGGTGCTGCGCGGGCTCGATGCGTCGTTTTCGGCAGGCGCGGTGCATGCTGTTGTGGGCGGTAACGGCTGCGGTAAGTCGACAATGCTTTCGGTGCTGGCCAAGACGGTCAAGTTGCAGCGTGGGCATATGGAGCGCGGGGCGGCTTCGGCGGCACTGCTGCCTCAGAATCCCAAGGCGCTGCTGGTTGCCGAGACGGTGCGCGAGGAGCTGATGGAATGGGCTTCGACCTGCGGATATGACGAGGCTATGGCGCGAGAGCGCGCGACGAGTCTGGGATTGTCCGGCTTGGATGGGCGCCATCCGTACGATCTTTCGGGCGGGCAGCGCCAGCTGCTTGCGTTGGCAAAGCTGCTGTTGATCGGCCCCGAGCTGCTATTGCTCGATGAGCCCACCAAGGGTCTGGACCTGGCCAGCCGTCGCATCATCGCCCGCGCCCTGCGCGACCATGCGGAGGCTGGCGGTACCGTCATCATGGCAACGCACGATCTGGATTTTGCCGAGCAGGTTACCGATGACATTGCCATGATGTTCGACGGTGAGATTGCCTGCATGGAGCCGCCCGCCGACTTTTTTGCCGACAATGTGTTTTATAGGGCGTGATGGGATGGCGGATTATCGCGTCTTGCGCATACTCGCAAAACTGGAGATCCCACTGCTGCTGGCGGTGCCAGCGGTAATGGCCGCGGCGTTGCTGGCAGGCGTTGAGCAGGCGGCGCTTGCCATGCTGGTTGTGGTGGCGCTGGTGCTCGCGCTGTTCTTTGCGGGCTACGAGGCGTCGCGACCGGGCCTGCGCCAGATTATGCCCTCGCTGGTTCTGGCGGCGTTGGCCGCGGCGGGGCGTATCTTGTTTGGCCCCATTCCCGACTTTAAACCGGTGAGCGCCATCGCCATTATCGCCGGGACGACGCTTGGTCGCCGCAATGGTTTTATGGTTGGCGCGCTGGCGGCGCTGACCAGCAATTTCTTTTTTGGGCAGGGCATGTGGACACCGTGGCAGATGTATGCCTGGGGGCTCGTGGGATACGTTGGCGGTGCGCTGGCGCATGCGGGTGCGTTCGACCGTGCCGATGGAACCGTGCGCATGCCGGCGCTGATGGCGTACGGCTTTGCGTCGGGCCTGCTCTATGGCGCCGTGATTAACGCCTACGACATCATCGGTTTTGTGCAACCGCTCACGTGGGCGGGCGCCGTGGCGCGTCTTGCCACGGCGGTACCGTTCGATATCACACACGGCCTTGCGACCTGCGTGTTCTTGGCCGCTCTCTACAAACCTTGGTGTCGTCGCATTAACCGTGTCGTCGTGAAATACGGGCTGTAGTGGCGGCTGCGCCGGGGCGAGAATCAATACTGTCGAAGTGCCATTTTAAAACTATGCCGGTTTACGGGGCTAGATTGGCACAGGCAGACCATGCCGGCTTTTTCCGAAAATAGACGATCCGTCTACCTGCGGTTTTATTTTGCTTGAATTGCGTTTGGTTGGGGATTTGCGATTCAGCCCCGTAAACCGGCATAGTTTTGGAATGGCCGGCTGACATGATGGGCGTCGTGGCCCTTATAGAGCCAAATCGATCCGTTTTCTTCCGCCCCCAGACGTCCCCAGGGAATCAGTTGACGGCGCTTGCCACGAAACTGGCCCATCTACTACGTTTAGCTTGATACCCTCGACCATGACCGCGTTTTATGAAAAACCGCAGGCTTTCTACCTGCGGTTTTCTTTTTGCGTTGTTCGCCGTGGTTGAGGGTAGTGGCTTAAACGTAGTAGATGGGGCAGTTTCGTGGCGGGTGTGTCGCGTGGATTCCCTCGCGAGGTGAAAATGATCCGTTTTGCTTCGTCCCCGAGGGGTCGGCTGGTGCTAGAGCTCTAGGGTGAGGGTGACGGGGCAGTGGTCGCTGCCAAAGATGTCGCCGCGGATGCCGGTGTCGCGCACGTTGCCGGCGATGGCGTCGCTCACCAGGAAGTAATCGATGCGCCAGCCCGCGTTGTTCTTGCGGGCATTAAAGCGGTAGCTCCACCAGCTGTAGACGCCCTCGACGTCGGGATTTGCCGCGCGCCAGGTATCGGTAAACCCGGCGTCGAGCAGCTCGGTAAACTTACCGCGCTCCTCGTCCGAAAAGCCTGCGTTGCCGCGGTTGGACTTGGGGTTCTTGAGGTCGATCTCCTCGTGCGCGACGTTAAAGTCGCCGCAGGTCACCACGGGCTTGCCGGTCTCGCGCTCGAGTCCCGCCAAAAAGCCGCGATAGGCATCGTCCCAGGCCATGCGCACATCGATGCGCGCGAGCTCATTTTGGGCGTTGGGCGTATAGACGTCCACAAACCAAAACTTGTCGAACTCGAGCGCGCAGACGCGGCCCTCGGTCGCGGCCTGCGCCACGAGCTCGGCTGCCGCGCCCTCGCCGGCGTAAGGCAGCAGCGCATCGGCGCGCAGCACGCGTAGCGGTTCCTGGCGGCTAAAGACCGCAGTGCCCGAATAGCCTTTACGCTCGGCGTAGCTCCAGGTTTGGTGATAACCGGGCAGGTCGATATCGGCCTGGCCCTCCTGCAGCTTGGTCTCTTGCAGCGCCAGGATATCGACATTGAGCTCCTGTGCGATCTGGATAAAGCTCGGGTCCTTTTTGAGCACGGCGCGCAGACCGTTGACGTTCCACGAGGCGAAAGTGTAAGTCTGAGGCATGGTGTCCTTTCGACGGGGTTTGCAGGCTTAAGATTAGCGCAAAAGGGGCGGTGGTGGGCTCCGCGCGTGCTGACTCAAAGGCCGCATGCTGGGATGTCGCCCGACGCTGCCCGACCAACAAGGACGGAGGACTCATATGACGCAGGCGATATCGGATCCCAAGCGGGCCTCCGCCGCACTGGCGGAGCTGTTTGGTACCCACAAGCGTGTGGTCTTCTTTGGCGGCGCCGGTGTTTCCACGGCGAGTGGCATTCCCGATTTCCGCAGCGTGGACGGCCTATATCACCAACAGTTTGCCTACCCGCCCGAGACCATGCTCTCGCATAGCTTTTACGAGGCGCATCCGGCCGAGTTCTTCGACTTCTACCGCACCAAGATGATCTCGCTTGGCGCCAAGCCCAACCGCTGCCACACCAAGCTGGCCGATCTGGAGCGTGCCGGCAAACTAAATGCCGTTGTGACGCAAAATATCGACGGTCTGCATCAGATGGCGGGCTCGCAGCGCGTGTTCGAGCTGCACGGATCGGTCCATCGCAACATTTGCCAGTCGTGCGGCGCGGTCTATAGCGCCGAGTGGATTTGCGCCCGCGGGCACGAGGACGCCGCGGGTGTGCCCGTGTGCCCCGCGTGCGGCGGGCGCATTAAGCCCGATGTGGTGCTCTACGAGGAGCCGCTCGACGAGCATGTGCTGACCGACGCCGTTGCCGCCATTGCCGCGGCCGATGCCCTCATTGTGGGCGGGACCTCGCTCGTGGTGTATCCGGCGGCGGGTCTTACGCGATACTTTACCGGCGATACGCTGGCCATATGCAATCTTGCTCCCACCGATCAGGATGTAAATGCCGACCTGCTGATTTCTTGCGACATCGCTGCCGCGTTTGCGTTCTAGCCCGCGCGCGCGGATACAATAGAAAGACTAATTGCAAAGCGACCCCGCCGCCTGCGCCCGAGCGTGGCGGCGCGGGCATTTTAGGAGGATGTTCATGGCGAACGACAGCAAGACATGGCGGTGCGGAAAGTACGAGCTCAGCTTTGACCGTCCGCGCATCATGGGCGTCCTCAACGTGACGCCCGATTCGTTTAGCGACGGCGGGGAGCATTTCGACCCGGATGCCGCCATCGAGTACGGCCTGGCGATGCTCGACGCCGGTGCCGACATCATCGACGTGGGCGGCGAGTCCACGCGCCCGGGTTTTACCCCGGTCAACCCTGACGAGGAGGCTCGCCGCGTGCTGCCCGTTGTGCGTGCGTTGGCCAAAGAGGGCGCCATCGTCTCGATCGACACACGTCACGTGGCGGTTGCCAAGGCGGCCGTGCGCTGCGGCGCCTCGATCGTCAACGACGTGACGGGCTTCACCGACCCCAAGATGGTCGAGTTTGTCGCGACGAGCACCTGCGGCGTCATCGTGATGCACGCCGGCGAGGTCGCCGCGCCCGCTCGCACGCATGCAACGGTGCAGCTCGATACCTCTGCCGCGGCGTTTGTTGCCGAGAAGGCGCGCGAGGCGGCTGCCGAGGCCGCGCGCGAGGCCGAGAAGCCCGCCCGCCGTCGTCGCGGCAAGCTGCTGGGCGAGCCCAAGACGGAGGCCAAACTGCCGGGTGGCGTGGTGCAGCCCTCGCTGCCGTTTGGCGATCCGGAGCCAGCGCCCGAGCCAACGGGCGAGCAGAAACAGGAGACGCCGGCCGCCGAGCAGGCTACCCCTGCCGCCGAGGCCGCCGCGACCCCTGAGCCCGCGCCGGAGCCCAGCGATCACTTGGCCGCCATGATGCGCCGCAGCGCCCGCCGCGAGGAGGCTTATGTGCCCACCTCGCAGCTCCGCCGCTTTACCCTGCCCGATTCGGCGCCCATCATGCGCCGCGTCATGGGCTTTCTGTCCGATCAGGCCCGCGCGCTCATCCACGCCGGCGTGTCACGCGACCGTATCTGCATCGATCCGGGTCCGGGTTTTGGCAAGACGGCCAACGAAGACATCGTCATCCAGCGCGAGACCGCCAAGATGGCGTCGCTGGGCTATCCGCTCATGTGCGCCGTGTCGCGCAAGCGCTTTGTGGGCGCCGTCTCGGGCGTGACCGAGGCCGCCGAGCGCGATGCCGCCACCTTTGGCGTGTGCCTGGGCGCTATCCAGGCCGGTGCCAACATCGTGCGCGTGCACGATGTCACCGGCTTTGCGCAGTTCCTGAACGGCTACTGGGCTGTTGCCAAGCCGCAGCCGCGTCGCGCGTTTGTGGCCGTGGGCTCCAACCTGGGGCATCGTTGCGACAACATCCGCGCCGCGCGCGACATGATCGCCGAGATTCCGCTCACCTGTGTATCCAACTGCTCGCGCATCTACGAGAGCGAGCCGGCCTACGAGACGCGCCAGGACGCGTTTGCCAACGCTGTCATCGAGATCAAGACCGAGCTGGCGCCGCTAGTGCTGCTCGACGAGCTTATGAAGATCGAGGCCGAGCTGGGGCGCGACCGATCCAAGAAGGCCAAGGTCAACGGCCCGCGCACCATCGACCTGGACTTGCTGTGGATGGATGGCGAGACCCATGGCGGCAAAAAGCTGCGCCTGCCGCATCCGCTCATCGGCGAGCGCGACTTTGTGCTGGTGCCGCTCGAGGACCTGATGCACGACCCGGCGCGGTTCTTCCGCTACAACGGTGTAGAGGTCAAGGAGCCCGAGGATCGCGTGGGCCATATCGTGGGCGAATTGGGGCGTATGTAGATGATTGAGATGAATGCTGTTGCCGCCGGTACCGAGCTCGACGCGGCACGTGACGCGGGCCGCGAGGGCGTGTCCGCGGGCTGGTGCGCTTGGAGCGTGGGCGAGGCGTCGTTGACGTTTTCGCTGGTCGTACGCCCGGATGTGAATATGCACGCCTTCCATGGCCTGCCGTTTGTGGCGGCGATGGGCATGATGGACGCGCTCGCGGGAACGGCATCGACGCCGGGGCTGGGTCTTGCCGGTAAGGTGGGCATTCATTGGCCGAGCGATATTGTGTGCGGCGCGCCCGCGTTTGAGACGTCGTTTGCACGCGTCGCCGTCAACGGTGGCGCCGGTGCCGCGGGTATGTTCGGTGCCGTGACGGTGGATATTGAGCGTTCGGCGCTGAGCGAGCTCGGTGTGGACGTGGCTGACGAAGCGCTGGTCGAAGCGCTGACTACCGCCGTGCTGGCCCGCGTGGACGCCTGGGCGGTTGTCGCCAACACGCCGCAGGGCGCCGCCGGCCCGCTGGCTCCCGTGCTGGGCGAGTACTTCGACATGGTGCCGCTGCTGGGCCGCCAGGTTGCGGCGGTGTCGCCCAACGGCTTGCCGCTTGCGGTTGGTGTGTTTGCGGGCCTGGACATCTGGGGTCGCGCGACCATCAAGACCGATGCCGGCGAGCAGGAGTTTCCGCCCGAGGCCGTACGGATTCGCGGGCTGTAACGCGAGATGCCTGCGCTCAAAGACAACGATGACTACAAGACCCTCCCCGGCAGAGCGAACTGCCTCTGCCGGGGAGGGTCTTTGCGCGACTACAGGGTGGCATCGCGGCCCTATTCCTCAAAACTGAAAATTTTTCGTTTTTGAGGAATAGGATTAAGGCAGCTCGGCCTTTCGCGAGGTATATTCGCTATAGAGCCTATTCCTCAAAACTGAAAAATTTTCGTTTTTGAGGAATAGAGATAAAAGACCGCGAGGAGGCCCCGATGAAACTCATCAATAGAGCGTCATATATGGACACGTTGACGAGTCTTATTGGCGTGCCGGATATCAAGGTCATCACGGGCATCCGCCGCAGCGGTAAATCAAAATTGCTCGAGGCCCTCCGCGATTACGTGGAGGCAAATCTGCCTAATTCGAATGTCATCCATATCAACTACAACCTCGATGAGTTCGAGAACCTGCTCGAGTATCACGCGTTGCTCGCTTATGTAAAAGATCATCGGGTGTCCGGCAAACAAAACTTTCTGCTTATCGATGAGGTTCAGATGTGCGAGGGTTTTGAGCGTGCGACCAACAGCCTTCACGCATCCGAGCATTATGACATCTTCATTACCGGATCGAATGCCTTTTTGCTGTCGAGCGATCTGTCGACGCTCTTTACGGGGCGCACGTTCGAGATCGAGGTTTTCCCATTCTCGTTTGAGGAGTATCGTCTCTATGGCGACGAGGGCGAGGTCGACCGTGACTTCGATGAGTACGCGAGAACCGGCGGTATGTCTGGCTCTTACCCTTATCCACTGCAGGAGCAGCGCTATCAATATCTCTCCAACGTCTTTAAGACGCTCATTGTGAGAGGTATCGTGCAACGGCATAACGTGAGAAACGAATCGGCGCTGCTGCGCATTGCCGATTACATGATGGACAACGTTTCCAACATTACGTCGGCACGCAACATTACCGATGCATTAAATGCGGATGGACTAAAGATTACGAACAAGACGGTCGGTGCGTACATGGGGTACCTGTGCGATGCGTTTGCCTTCTATAAAGTTCGCCGATACGACATTCGCGGCAAGAAATACCTTAAGAGCGGCGAGAAGTATTACCTGGCAGACCACGCGTTCAAATACGCGCTGCTCGGTACACGTGATATGGATTGGGGGCGCGTATACGAGAACATAGTGGCAATCGAGCTGCTGCGCCGCGGATATGAGGTATACGTCGGCGTGCTCTATAAAAAGGAAATAGACTTTGTAGCAATCAAGCGAAGCGAGAAGCTCTACATTCAGGTGAGCGACGACATCAGCTCGGACAAGACATTTGAACGCGAGATTTCGCCACTGCTGAGCATTGGCGATGCGTATCCCAAGATGATTCTCTCCCGCACGCATCACGAGGCCACGGACCGCAATGGGGTGCAGATCGTGGACCTGGCGAGGTGGCTGTGCGGCGAGGCGTAGCGTGCATCGAGCCTGTTCCTCAAAACTGAAAATTTTTCGTTTTTGAGGAATAGAAAGGCTTTGAGCCTCTTAGAAAGCCATTGGGCTGCCTTTCCGGTGCGAGATTTGTGTCCGCGCCGTGCAAAATAATAGTTTATGTCCTAACGATGGGAGCAGACTATGGCTGACAAAGCAAATTCGGCGTGTCCACAGGCATGGAGGGTTGCAAAATCCCTATCCGAGAAAATACTCGCTCAAGGCAAGAACGGGGTTTGGTCGCCTGCGTGCGTCGCGAGCTTGTTGACGATTGTACGAAAGGGTGCCTCGGGCGCCACATGTCGGGAGCTCGACATGCTCCTGGGCGATGGCGACATGTTTAGCGAGCGTGATCCCTTCGGCATCGAGCTGGAGCGGAACTGGGGCTATGACGGTTATGACGCGAGCACGGCAACGGCAGCTTGGCTTTCCAGGTCCGCGAGCCCATCGGAGGCGTTTCTGCACGAGTGCGACAAATGCAGCGTGCATGTGTCAATCGATGACTTGGCCGATCCGCGCGTTAGCCAACGGGTGACCGATTGGATAGCCGAACAAACTCACGGCCTACTGTCGCCAAGCATCGAGTTATCACCAGTGGCTCTTGCCTGTCTTGTGAGCGCGCTTTACATGAAGGATGCATGGGCGGATCCGTTTGACGGCGAATCGACCAAAGTTGAGACCTTCCATGCAAAGAACGGCGATGTTCAAGCAGCGTTTATGCGTGGCAAGCGCGATTGTGTGGTGATCGTCGAGAACGGCAGGGTTGCCTTCTTGTTGCCGCTCAGCTCCGATGCCGGCGTGTGTTTTGTTCTTCCGAGCGGCGAGGATGATCATGTTGATGACGCGCTTGGGCTATTCGAGCGTCTGTCCCAAGGCGAGGGAGAATGGGAGCCCGTCGACCTGGGGATTCCTCGCTTTGAATGCGAGTCGACGCTCTCGGACGTCTGCTCGCTGCTAAAGGCCGCCGGCGTCTCTACGGCAACTGCGATGGAGCTTACACCTATGGTGGGGGTAGAGGGGACTCCAACGCAGATTGTCCATGGCGCGAAGTTCGCTGTCGATGAGAACGGCGTAGAGGCCGGCGCGTACACGGTGATGGTCGCTGTCGCGGGCCTTCCGCCGGAGAACCCGCCAGAGCCGCGCAAGATAACGCTTGACAAGCCTTTCTATGCAGCGCTCGTGTCTCGCACCGGCGTACCGCTCTTTGTGGCAAGCGTCGCGCTGCCGTCGGTGGACGTGCAAGAAAGGTGAGGTTGAGGTTTGCGAGGGGGGCTGCTATGCCAAGGGTTGCCAACGTACTTTTTCCAGCTGACTATTTTGAAAAGATAGTTCCAGATGGGTCGATGCGCATCGAATATGAGTCTGCGTGTGCTGAGGGGCGTCTTGACGTGGGGCTTTTCGATCTGGAACTGTTCGAGGAGCGTGGAGAGCTCGCGCTCTGCTTTTCTAGGCCATCGGGCTGATGCGGTGTTAATCAACCGCATGTTCACGGAGTTTATGGTCAAGGACTATGTAAAGTCGGTCAAAGGGACGAGGTTTCCCGCTAGCTTTCACACTCCCGTGAGCCAAGAGCGCATGGACGGGATTGTTAAAGAGTTCGTCAAGCTCCGCGGGGACCTTTTCACGGTCGGTATTGTCTGCAAAGAGTACGTTGATCTGGCCCGCTACGGTGGTGCAACGAATGAATGGAGAGCTTTCTATCTCGACGGGAATCTCCTCAACGTATGCCGGAATTCAAATCAGCCGACCAATGTTGCGAAGCCGCCCGAGGAGCTTGTACTGGCGTGCTCAAATCTTGGGAGCCCCTACTACACCGTGGACTTTGCGGAGCGAGTGGATGGAACCTGGATTGTGGTGGAGACCGGCGACGGGCAGGTGTCGGGCCTCGCTGCAGCGCAGGATCCGGCTATCTACTATCAAGTGCTTGCGGATGCCCTCGAAAGGCGGGATGCGGACGGAGGCCGGGCTTGTGCGTCTGGCATTCGGACCTAGTGCAACACTACGCCGCGTTTGCCGAGGGGGCGGCGTCGCGACACGAAAGCGACGCTGTCGCATTTGTGTCGGTCTTTCTGTTTTGATGAAACGTAGTCCCTTGATCTGGCTCACGGAGGGGTTGAAGAACTAGAGTCATCTAGTCCGTGCGTCAGAGAAACCGAGGGGATAAGACAGTGCTCACGCTTGGCTCCGGTCCCTGTCTTACCCCAGCTCCTGCATGCGGCGGTAGATTTCGCAGATACCCTTAATGGTGAGCTGTCCATCGACCACGTCGAAGGCATCGGTCGAATCGGCGACGATGCCGGCGAGGCCTCCCGTGGCGATAACGGTGGCATCCTCGCGGCCCAGCTCGCGCTTCATGCGCGCGACCAGGCCTTCGGCCATAGCGGCGGTGCCCACCACGGCGCCGACCTTGATGCACTCCTCGGTATCGCGGCCGATGGCGTGCTCGGGCGCCTCGAGCGGCACGCTGGCGAGCTTGGCGGCGCGGGCGGCAAGTGCATCCATGGAGATGCGGATGCCCGGCGCGATCGCTCCGCCAATGTAATAACCGTCCTCATCGATGACGTCGATATTGGTTGCGGTGCCAAAGTCCACCACGATTGCCGGCGCGCCGTAGAAAGTCTCGGCCGCAACGGCGTTGGCAACGCGGTCGGCACCTACGGCCTGGGGACGCGCCGCGCGCAGCTTGGTCACGGCGGCCGTCTGCGGCCCAATGACGATGGCGTCTGCGGCAATGCGGTCGGCCACGGCATGCCATTCACGCGAGAGCTGCGGCACCACGCCCGCAAAGGCGATAGCATCGACCGCGTCGAGCGAAAGGCCGTACATCTTAAAAAAACCCATCAGGCGCACGTGGATCTCGTCGGCGGTATAGGAGCGGTCGGTGGGCATGCGCCACGACTGCACCAGCTCGTCTCCGTCAAACAGGCCCATGGCCGTCTGCGTGTTTCCCATATCGATAGCGAGCAGCATGTCTACTCCCGGTTTCGGCATAAAAGGACGCGCACCATTGTATACGTGCTGTCGACGGCGCTCGGCTGCGATTCGTTTACGGTGATATGGGCTGAGGGGTTTTAAATATGAAGGAATTATGCTCTACGAGATTTTCCTTGCCGTTTACCGAACTCCCGCGTAGTATTCTTTCTTGCGCACATGAGGCGCCCAGACATTGCGGGGTGGAGCAGTCTGGTAGCTCGCCGGGCTCATAACCCGGAGGTCGTAGGTTCAAATCCTGCCCCCGCGACCAAGACTTTTAACAGCTCAGAGGCATTGTTCTCTGAGCTGTTTTTCTTTGGATAAATAGCACGGCGAGCTAGTTGCTGCGCGGGCATTTTGGATCCCCCCGTGTCAATCTCTGCGCCTTGGAGGTCGTTGGTTCGAATCCGGCCTCCACGATCAAAACTCCGGGTCAGGCGCAGGAAAGCCTGGCAGCGCGAATAAACGAAAAATACCATCATGCCGAGATGATCGGCATGATGGTACATCTTGGAAGTGATCTCGAGCTCTATCTTTAGGGAGGGTTCGAGATCACTTCCGCTTTCTTTAAATGACGAGCTGAGCGTTACGCAAGATTATTGAATAATTACATTTTCAGTAGTATAAGATGCCTGTGCGTATCGCTGAGCATTGGCAAACTGCGAAGTAGCAAGGCCATACATAATCGCAGCCTGCTCCTTATCGCCTTTCGCATTGGCGCAATCAGCCATAGTGGTGTAATTGCATCCCGTGTGCACCGCCTCAGCAGCCTTATTGTAATACTCCATGGACTCGTCATCCACTGAGCCCTTCTTATACAATTCAGCTCCTGCATTTCTTACCGCAATACGCGCGTCGATTTCTGCGCTCTTATTAGTGGCCTGCATGTTCTTTCCGAGAGTAAGCCTGTAGTAATTAGCTGTACCATAGGGAACGTCTGAACGGAATTTCTCGTCATGACCTCTCAAGACATACATTTCCTGATCAGTTGCATCGAAAATTGTCCTGAAAATCGTCTTGAATTCTATGTCATCGCCTTCTGGAGAGTGGAACTGATAGAAACCACCGAAGTCCCAATTTTCCTCACTCCATTTGCCCTCGTCATAGTAACGAATGCTTCCGAGTCCGTTCGCGAGCGTGAGTGGGGTAACGCTGCCGCTCTCGTCTTGCATAACCTTTTCTAGAGTATTGGCTCTTGGCACGCTATCCGGATATGCCTCATATGAATCATTCATCCAGAGCTCATCCTTGAAATGATTCGCTGCAATTAGATAGTCCGTCTCACCGTAGTCACCGGCTTTGCGCACTACATATGCATTATCTTTTTGCTCGATGAGATACGCATTTCCCTTGTTGTCGGAAACGTTGATGTTACCCGTGTGAATCCACTCAGTTTTCGTAAGCATTTTGACTGCTTCGTCTGCCGTATCGCACTTTGTGGCTGTGTACCAATAAGCAAACAAAGTATCGAGGAAGGTGCCTTCCCTATCGATTGTCTTAGCATCATCGCTTGGCGATGCCGTAGGCCCTCCGGCATAGGTAATAATAAGGCCCTTAGAGTTCATGAACGCATTTCCCTGCAATCCACCTGATGCAATGACTGCATTGCCATGTTTCGGATAAGAAACCATGCTCGAGAACATTGCGGCGGGTGTTGTGCTGACTGCATCAAGATTAGCGGCTCCAAGATGATGACCATCCTGAGTCATACTTCCCCAAGCAGATACATTCATACATGTTTTTGAACGCTCTGGATCATTTGAGCTCTCTGGATCAAAATGCATCATGAGGTCATAGTTAAGAACAGATGAGCCCATAACTGCAACTACTGCATCTTCCTTTGAGACTCCTGCCCCCTCAGCTACTCCCGACAAGAAATTAAATACAGATGGATCATCCTCTTCATAATGTTTCAGAATCTTACCCATAGCTTCGTTATATGCGGCATCGTCTGCCTCTGCATAAATTGAAGCCATTACAGCTGTCCAGTTACTTTCTAACTGATCCTTTTGCTGTAAGCCATACTGCTTTCCCATGTCAAACCAGGAGCCATTTACATACACAACTTCTTGCGCATTTCCTGCGTTGACGGTTGCATCGAACTTCCCGTCAAACTCTTCGTTTTCAGAAGTTGATCCGGCATTTGCCAGCGTGCCGTCTGATGACCCACCTTGCGTATTGTTTGCAGAGCATCCTGGGCCTGCCACCATGCTTAAACATAGGCTGGCGCAACACAATACGCAGGCTATCTTTCTTCTCATAATCCTGTCACCTTCTCTTTCAGAGGTTCCGTGTTGCCGATAACTTGATGGCTAAAGCAAAGACCCCTCGTTGCCGACAACCTAATGACAAAATTATGTAATTTTCCGATCCGCTTTCACATGAACTGGTCTCGATAAATATGTTCAATCTTAGCCTATACCCTGGTTTAGCGCTTTATGAACCAGGGTTCATAAAGCGCTAAGCTGTATAAACAAAAGGAAGTGGGATTCATATTGATTAGCCCAACGTAATCAACGTTATGAACATCTGATTTTCTGCAGCAACTGCATCCTGTTGCTAACATCGGCCTTCTGGTAAATGTTATGTGTATGAGATTTGACGGTGCCAGTCGAAATAAACAACAGTTCGGATATCTCCTGTGTGCTTTTCTCCTTGAGCAAGAATCCCAGAATCTCTCGCTCTCTGAGACTAAGGCCAATAGATGTCGCATAGGCGTCTATGATTTCTTCCGAAAGCTCTCCTGTCAAGGCTTCATAGCTAATCGGTTTCACTGTGATCTTGTCAACAAGAAAACGCGCCGCAACAACAATAAGATATGCGGCAACAACTATCTGGGAGACGCTTTCGCCAAAATTGCGGCTTCGAATCGCGCCGCTAGTTACTAGGCTTGCAACATCATTATTAAGCCCATAATGTAACCCCGTAAGAATATCCTCAAAGACGGTCATTAATCCAAGGATTCCAACCAGTCGCAAGAACATATCTAACCTTAAAAATATGCTCTTATTCACTGTTTTGCCAAAGGACCTGCTACCGATAAAGGCTAGTACGATAACCAGAAGCTGGAATGGCAACAAATAACAAATATACAAGAATCCTGTACGCACCTTTAACAAAGGGAACATGATGAGCCAGATGAACAATGGCGCTTCCACCAATGTCAATATCCACGTTTTTGACCCTCCAACAGCCCCCTTGAATAAATGACATATGAGAAAGGCGCAGGCGAAATATAATAGCGACTTGATTACTACGGGCACCGAAAAAAAATTATGGAAGTAATAATAAAGGGGCGAACTTATTTCGTATCCTCGAACTATTAGCTCAATCAAGTACTGGCTTAGCATAAACAGAGCGATATACAGATATTCCTTCTTTTGACCTCCGATATAGAGGATTAAATAAAGGGCTGCACAGATTACACAGCCAGATTTTATTAATAAACTTAAAACAGCAGACAGTACCAGCATCAGGACCCACCACCCTTTTCCTTTTATAGCGCGCAGTGCCCTATTTAATTCATATCATTTGTCCGCAATCCGTCTTCTGGATCTCCTTGCTCTGCTTCTAGTAAGCAAGCCTTTTCCCGCAACCTCTTCAGCATCCTTTCAATAGTACGTCATATAATACCAGTTGCAGCGTCCGTATCATTCGCTATGAATATCGCCGCCGTGCCCAGTAGCCTTCAGGCGTCCCGAAGGCCGGTGCGTCGCCGCTGACGGGCACGATGCGCTTTTTCACGAGTCTAAAGATCCATAATCTACGGACTTTCCTCTCTCTTGTCATACTTTTGAAAGTGTTCGTAAGAGGCTACCGATCCATTGGAGGCGTAGAGAGTCCAGGTGATGCGCGGACTCATCCCATCGAGCAGGCGGGTGGAGTCTGGCATTCCAAGTGGGATGAGCGTCGTCGGGGGGATCTTGCCTAAAGATATTGGACTGTTTAATAGGACTAAACATAAGAAAACTCGATTATCAGGGGCGGGTGCCATAAGGCACACCGCCCCCCTTTGTGCGTATGGCGCCAGGACCATGCGCTCGAAAGCGTTGCCCAAACGCATGGTTCATCCGCACAAAGCACATGGTCGCTATGGGCAAACATCGGTGCGCCTGCACATGGTTTTGAGCCTGTTCTCGAGCGAAAGTATGGCTGTCGATACGCATGCAATTCGCATGAAACCCGGGCTCGTCCGAGAGCCCTATAAAGGAGGATTCGCATGAAACAGTTAGAGACCGACGTCGTTGTCGTCGCCGCTGGTCTGAGCGGCCTTGCCGCAGCGGTCGCTGCAGCCGAGGCGGGCGCTCGCGTCATCGCGCGGCGACCACGATGACCAAGCGCATGACCGAGCGTGCCCAGGACCTGGGTGTCGAGTTTATATTTGAGTGCCCGGGCACCGGCCTTATCAAGGGTGAGGACGGCGCCATCTGCGGCGTGACTGCCAAGGACAAGGACGGCGAGGAGTACCAGATCTCGTGCAAGTTCGCGATTGTCGCCACGGGCGGTTTTGGCCACAACGCCAAGCTCATCAAGGAGAAGCTCGACTTTGAGTGGGGTAAAGACCTGTTCTCGTTTGCCATTCCGGGCATGGACGGCGATGGCATCAACTTAGGTTGTTTAAAAAGGTGAGTGTGGCGGTCGTTTCCTCGAATGGGGACGGTGTTGCTGCTGGGGTTTGTCTCGATCTGTAACAGGTGGGTCCGATTTTGGTCTGTAGATGTTACAGATTGAGATTTCCGGCGAGCGGGGCTCCGTTTGTCTCGATCTGTAACACGAGGGACGGATTTTGCCGAGTTGTTGTTACAGATTGAGATATTCGGACGGACAGTTGCCGTTTGTCTTGATCTGTAACAGGTGGAGGCCAAAAGTCGGTCTAGATGTTACAGATTGAGATGTTTGGTCGGACCGAGTTTGTTCGTCTCGATCTGTAACATCTGGGGTCGTTTTTGGCCTGTAGGTGTTACAAATCGAGATTTTCCGACGGAACGCCTCCGTTTGTCTTGATCTGTAACAGGTAGGGGTCAAAAGTGGGTCTAGCTGTTACAAATTTAGATTGTTGAGGATGGGTCGAGAGGAATATCTCGATCTGTAACAGTAAGACCCGGTTTTGCTGGGTAGCTGTTACAGATTGAGACAAACCGACGGACCGCCCCGCCCCATCCGCCTGCCGCCACCTGATATTCGCCGATTTTCGTTGTGTCGCTGTACCCCCATGCCATATCCTCTAAACAACTACGCGGCACCATCGCCGCCGCGTCTACAAGAGAGGAATGTCCATGACCGCACCTGCGTCCAAGCTGCTCCAGCCCATTACGGTTGGCCCCCTTGAGCTCAAGAACCGCATTATGTTCCCGCCGCTGACCACCGGCTATGAGGAGCGCGACGGTTCCATCGGCGAGCGCAGCCTGGCTTTTTACGAGCGTCTGGCCCGTGGCGGCGTGGGCTACATCGTCATCGGCGACGTCGCTCCCGTCATGACCGCAAGCCCCACGCCCAAGCTGGCAACCGACGCCCAGATCCCCACGTTTAAGGCACTGGCCGACGCCGTCCACAAACACGGTGCCAAGGTCGCGCTGCAGCTGTTCCACCCCGAGTACGATGTGCCCGGTGTCGGCCGCATGGTCATGGGCTCCATGGCTGCGGCCAAAGCCGCGCAGGAGGCCAAGGCCGCCGGCGACGAGGAGACCTTTGCCGCCAAGATGGCCGAGTCCAACGAGATCCGCAAGCAGGCATATGCCAAGCTGCACCACGATATGCAGCACTTTGTGAACGAGGCGAGCGTAGAGCAGCTCACCCAGATCAAGGAGGCCATCGCTGCCTCGGCCGCTCGCGCGCAGCAGGCCGGCATCGACGCCATCGAGGTCCACGGCGACCGCCTGGTGGGTTCGCTGTGCTCCGCGATCCTCAACAAGCGAACCGACGAGTACGGTGGCTCGTTTGAGAACCGCGTTCGCTACGCGCTGGAGGTCGTCGCTGCCATCAAGGAAGCCGCGCCGCAGCTGATGGTGGAGTATAAGCTCCCCGTGATCATGGAGAACCCCGACGGCACGCCGCGTGGCAAGGGCGGCCTGCAGCCCGATGAGGCCTGCGAGTTCGCCAAGCTGCTCGAGGGCGCGGGCATCGATATGATCCAGGTTGCACAAGCCAACCACACCGGCAATATGGGCGACACCATTCCGTCCATGGGCGCCATGCCCTACAACTGGACGCTGCCCGTGGCCGAGCGCGTCAAGGCCCTGGTCTCCGTGCCGGTGGCAACTGTGGGCCGTGTTGTCTCGGTCGAGGCTGGCGAGAAGATCCTGGAAGACGGCGCAGCCGATATCATCGCCTATGGCCGCTCGCTCATGTGCGACCCCGACATTGCGCTGAAGGCCGCCACGGGCGAACCCATCCGCGAGTGCCTCAACTGCAACAAGGGCTGCGTCGATGCGATTCAAAACCGCAGGTACATCTCGTGTGTGCTCAATGCCGAGAACGGCGACGAGGCTACCATCGCCATTAAGCCGGGCGAGGGCGACAAGAAGATCGCCGTTGTGGGCGGCGGTATTGCCGGTCTGGAGGCCGCACGCGTGGCGGCCAAGCGCGGCTACGACGTGACCGTCTACGAGGCGAGCGATCACTTGGGCGGCCAGATTGTGCTGGCGGCCGCGCCCCCGCGCAAGGACGAGATTATGCGCTCCGTCGAGTATTACGAGAAGATTCTGCCCGGCCTGGGCGTGAAGGTTGAGCTCAACCACGTCGCTACCACTGAGGACCTCAACGCCGCCGACGCCGCGATTGTGGCTGTGGGCGCGCACGACGTGGTCATCCCCGTTCCGGGTGCCGATTCTAAGAAGGTCGTCTCGAGCTGGGACGTGCTGGCCGGCAAAGTGGAGCTTACGGGCCGCGTCGCCGTCATTGGCGGTGGCCTGGTGGGCACCGAGACTGCCGAGTACCTGCTGCAGCACGGCTGCGAAGTGGCGATCGTGGAGATGCTCGACAAGATTGCCGCAGGCGAGTCCGAGACCATTCTGCCGCTGATTATGAGCGACTTTGCAGAGCACAACGTGGAGCAGCACGTGAAGACCCGTCTGACCGCCATTACCGACGAGGGCGTGGAGGCCGTGCGCACTGCCGATGACGGCGCCGAGGAGCCGGTGAAGATCGCCTGCGATTACGTGGTGATGGCCGTCGGTTCCAAGGCCAACGCGTTTGACTTGGATGGCGTTACGGTGCCCGTGACCTGTGTGGGCGACTGCTCGGGCGAGCGCACCGCCGACATTGCGAACGCCATTCGCACGGCATATCACGCGGCCAACGAGCTGTAGTTGAACATCGCGGCCAGGCGGGGCGGTAGCACGGATCTGTCTCGCCCGGCCGCGTCCCATCGGGTGTCAATCGGGGCGGGGCCTGCAAGCGCAGCAGGTCCCGCCCTTTTTGTTTTGCCCCGGTGGACGGCAATGCGCGCTAATCATGGGGAGTGAGGCGTCTACTGCCTTGCAGGCTGCTCAAAATTATTGGAGGAGGGGTTAATAATCATATCCTCTATTCCAAAGGATATAAAGAGATGCCAATGTTGCTGGCAAGCGAATGACGATTAGCTGCGAGCTAGTTACCAGCGTAAATAATCAATAAAGAAATGTCGTAAATTGGTGTCAAATTCCCAGATAGCGCCGCGTCTATTTTAATTAACTGCTTTGAGCAAACAGTAAAATGCTACTATCTAACTTGCGCGTAAGAAAGCAATTTAACGTTTAAGGCTAAGAAGTAGAAGTGGCAGGTATGTCAGAAACAACAAGGACTCGCACGCATGCGCCCGAGATTAGGCAGCGTGCTGTCGAGATCCTCCAAGAAGGGGTCGGCCATCGCGCGCTCGCCGCAGAGCTTGGCATCCCCCAGGCCACAGCCCGTCAGTGGGCCCGTGCGTATGCCGTGGGCGGCGCCGACGCCGTTCTCAATGCGGGCTCTCATCACCACACATATTCGTTTGACGTTAAGCTTGCCGTGGTTAAGGACCGCTTGGAACATGGTCTGACGGTGCGTGAGGTCATGGTCAAGCACAAGATCCCCAGCGAGTCTTCGGTTAAAGCTTGGTGCCGACAGTATCGCGACGGTGGCGAGGCCGCCTTGGTCGATAAGCCGCGGGGTCGTAAACCGCGCGTTAAAAAGGCGGAATAGCGAACGGGATGGTGCGTCCGCAGGGGCGCATTTTTCTTGCCGCGCCAACTTTTTGGACCGCCGCGAGTCTATCGGGACATCCTTCAAAGTGGTCAATAAACCGCGCGCAGTGGCCCGTGCGCCCGCCGCAACGAGAGGGGGGCGTTGCCTCTCTACTCCAAAGCGGACATGTCCTTACCCCATACGCCTAAAACTCCCCAGTTGACCGAAAACCTGCCGCCTGAACTCCCAATTTGAGCTATAACGTTAAATAATTGCAGCGTTTTTGCATGGGGGAGTGATGGTATGACGCTACTGTATTTCCTTACCCTGTTTCCGCTGGTACCGGCGATGGGCATGCTGCTCGCGCGCAGTGACCGAGCCCGCGATGCGGTAGGGCTTGTAGGCTCCGGCATTATTATGGCGGTGACCGTTGTAGTTGCCGTCTTATTTTTTGGCACGGGTCCGCAGGGCTTTGAGGTTGCCCCCGGCACCTCGCATGTGCTCTCGATCATCAGCTCCGTCATCGACGTAATTCTGTGCGCCGTCATCCTGTACAACGCGTTCAAATATAGGAACGCGCTTACCGGTGTGCTCGGCGTGGTGCAGCTGGTGGGTTCGGTTGCCTTCGCTGCCATGACGCTGCCCACGGCCGAGGTCGTCACCGCCACGCCGCTCTACCTGGACTATATGAGCGTGATCATGGTGCTCGCCGTTGGCATTGTCGGCAGCCTGATCTGCGTGTATGCCCTGGGCTACATGAAGGACTTCCAGGCGCACGATGAGCACGAGGCCGCGCTGCGTGGGCAGACCGCGCCCGACCGACGCCCGCAGTTCCTGGCGCTTATGTTCCTGTTCCTTTCGGCCATGTTCGTCATCGTGACGAGCGACAACCTGGAGTGGCTGTTCTGCGGCTGGGAAATCACCACCGTGTGCTCGTTTCTTATGATTGGCTATACGCGCACGCCCGAGGCCATCAAAAACGCCTTTACCCAGATCATCCTCAACATGCTGGGCGGCATCGCGTTTTTGGCGGGCCTTATGTTCCTGCACGTCAACGGCGTACCGCTGACCATCTCGGGCATGATCGAGCTTTCCGGCGCCGGAACCGCGCAATCCGCGCTGCTGGTGCTGCCGGTCGTCTTGCTGTCGATCGCCGCGCTTACCAAGGCCGCACAGATGCCGTTCCACACCTGGCTGCTCGGCGCCATGGTCGCCCCCACGCCCACGAGCGCCCTGCTGCACTCGTCCACCATGGTCAAGGCCGGCGTGTTTTTGATGGTCAAGCTGAGCCCGCTGTACGCCACCTATCCCGTGACCGGCTTTATGGTCACGAGCGTGGGCGCCATCACGTTTTTGCTCGCCGCCCTCATGGCCGTCTCGCAGAGCAATGCCAAGCGTGTGCTCGCGTACTCCACCATTTCCAACCTGGGCCTCATCAGTGCCTGCCTGGGTGTCGGCGCGCCCGAGGCCGTGTGGGCCGCCATCTTCTTGATCTTGTTCCATACGGTGGCAAAGTCGCTGCTGTTCCTGTGCGTGGGCACGGCCGAGCATCATATCGGTAGCCGCAATATCGAGGACATGGACGGCATGTTCAGCCGCATGCCGCACCTGACGCGCCTGATGATGCTGGGCATCATGGGCATGTTCGTGGCGCCGTTTGGCATGCTTGTGTCTAAGTGGGGCGCCCTGGTGGCGTTTGCGCAGACCGGCAATGTGCTCATGATCATGGTGCTGGCCTTTGGCTCGGCCGCGACGTTCTTCTTCTGGGGCAAGTGGCTCGCCAAGCTCTCGGGCGTGGATTCTACGGCCGAAAACGTGGAGGGCAATGTCCATAAGACCGAATGGATAGCGCTCAACACTATCGCCGCGCTGCTGATTCTGTGCTGTGTAGCGTTCCCGATTATCTCGAGCGGTCTGGTGTCGCCTTACTTGGCCATGGTGTTTGGCCGCGTGCCGTATGTTATTGGCAAGGATGCCATGTATCTAATGGTTGTTATCGTGGCTTTTATCGCCGTGGTGCTGCTGACTTCATTCCGCGTGAGCAACAAACCGCACGTAAACGTATATCTTTCGGGCGTGGGAACCGACAATTACCGTCATTTCCGCGGCTCGATGGGACACGAGGTGAAGGCCGAAAAGCGCAATTGGTACCTGGAGGACGCCCTTGGCGAGAAGCGCATTGGCCCCGCGGGCAGCATCGTGTGCTGCAGCATCATCCTGTTCGCGCTGCTATGCTGCGTATGGATTGGTCCCGATACGCTCGCCATGGGCGAGCCCTCGGTGCTGCGCGGAAAGTATTTCGAAGGCTCGGGCGTCGTGGGCATCTTTATAGGCACCGTGGCGTTTGCCCTGCTGGCGCCTTTGGTTGGTGGCCTGATCGACGGCATCGACCGCAAGCTGTCCGCCCGCATGCAGGGCCGCGTGGGACCGCGTCTGCTGCAACCGTTCTACGATGTAGCCAAGCTCCTGCGCAAAGCCCCTGCCAGCGTAAACACCGTGGACGATACCTACATGGCGTGCGCGCTCATCTTTACCGTGGTGGGCGGCGGCATCTTTGTGTCGGGTTCCAACACACTGTTATGCGCCTTTATGGTTACCCTCGCTGCGATCTTTGTGGTGCTGGCGTCCGCCTCGACGCAAAGCCCGTTTGCCCAGGTCGGAGCCGACCGCGAGCTGCTGCAGGTCATGAGTTACGAGCCCGCCGTTTTGCTGATGAGTGTGGGCCTGTACCTTGCCACCGACAGCTTCGATTCCATCGCCGTGACGGGGCAGTCGGCCCCCATCATCGTGTACAGCGCGCCCATCTTCCTCGCGCTGCTCGCGGTGCTTACCATCAAACTGCGCAAGTCGCCGTTCGATCTTTCGTACTCGCATCACGCGCATCAGGAGATCGTCCAGGGCGTCGCCACCGAGATGAGCGGCGGCACGCTGGCCAAGATGACCCTTATGCACTGGTGCGAGACCGTGCTGTTTTTGATGTGGGTGGGCATGTTCTTTGTTTGGGACAACCCGGTGAGCTGGGTCGTCGCCCTGGTCGTTATGGTCATGACGTATTTTGTCGAGGTACTGATCGATAACACCTTCGCCCGTAGCACCTGGCGCAGCTGCTTTAAGCTCGGCTGGGGTGTGGCGCTGGTGTTTGGCCTGCTCAACCTTATGCCCATCCTCGTCGACGTGTTTATTTAGGAGGCGGCATCCATGGATCATAAAATGTCGCGCTCGCCGTGGGTTATTCATTACGACGGCTCGAGCTGCAACGGATGCGATATCGAGGTGCTGGCCTCGCTCACGCCGCTGTTCGATGCGGAGCGCTTTGGCGTAGTCAACACCGGCAACCCCAAACATGCGGACATCTTTTTGGTGACGGGGTCGGTCAACGCCCAGAACTTGCCCGTCGTGCGCCAGATCTACAACCAGATGCTCGAGCCCAAGTGCGTGGTGGCGTGCGGCATCTGCGCGTGCTCGGGCGGCGTGTTCCGCGATGCGTACAACGTGATCGGTGGCGTGGACCGCGCGATTCCCGTGGATGTGTACGCGCCAGGATGCGCCATTCGTCCCGAGACGGTGATCGACGCCATTGTGGAGGCGTGCGGCATCCTGGACCAGAAGGAGGCCGTGATGCGCGCCGGCGGCGACCCGCTTACCGTGGGCGGTGCTGCTACCTGGGATGGCGGCGTTGAGCTGGGCGAGGACGGATTTGTGGCCGCGGCTGAGGCCGGCGACGCGCCCGCCGCTGGCGACGCACCTGCTGGGACGCCCGCCGCGTCCGCCGCTGCAAGGGGGGCCGAGTAATGCAAAAGGCAATCTATACCACCGTCGAGCTCGATGCGCTGCTGTCGCATGTCCAGGCGCTCAAGGGTTCCGGTGCCCGCTTTGTACAGATGCACGCCGAGCGCAATGTGGACGACGGCACGTATCGCTTGGTCTATACGTTCATCAACGTTCGTGCTGCCCAGGAGCAGATCGCGCAGGACGGCAGTTATGCGATTGAGAACCTGGTAGTCGAGGGCATCGACCAGTACCAGGAGATTCCGTCCATCAGCTCGTACTACCCTGCGGTGTTCCCGTTTGAAAATGAGGCACACGACCTGTTTGGGCTTGCCATTACCGACATGCAGATTGACTTTAAGGGCTTTTTCTACCAGGTCTCGACTGCCGAGCCCATGAGCGTCATCACGCCCGAGGTTAAGGCTGCGCGCGAGAAGGCCATGAAGGTCCGTGCCGCTGCCGAGGCCAAGGCGCGCAAGGCCGCGGCCGAGAAGGCCGCCGCTGCCGCGGCTGCTGCAGGGGAGGGCGCTGCGAGCGTCGGCGATGCCGCGGGCGCCACTGTTCAGCCCACTGCGGCTGCCGGCTCCGATGCTCAGCATGACGAGGCTGCCGCCAAGGCCGCGCTCAAGGCTGCCGAGATGGAGGCAAAGCTCGCCGCCATGGATCCCGAGAAAGCGGCCAAGGTTCGCGCGGCGCTTGCCGCCAAAGCCGCCCGCGATAAGCAAAAAAAGGAGGCGTAAGGTCCATGGCACATCGCTCCGTTATTCCGTTTGGCCCGCAGCACCCGGTGCTGCCCGAGCCGCTTCACCTGGACCTGGTGCTCGAGGACGACCGCGTTATCGAGGCAATTCCGCAGATCGGCTTTGTGCACCGCGGACTCGAGAAGCTCACCGAAAAGCGTGACATGCACCAGTTTGGCTACATCGCCGAGCGCATCTGCGGCATTTGCGCCGTGGGTCACAGCTGCGGCTATGCCAGCGCCTGCGAGCGCATGCTCGATATCGAGGTGCCTGGCCGCGTGCGGTATATTCGCACCATTTTGCACGAGCTTTCGCGCATTCACTCGCACCTGCTGTGGCTGGGCCTGCTCGCCGATGCCTTTGGCTTCGAGGCGCTGTTCTATCGTTCGTGGACCCTGCGCGAGCAGATTCTCAAGATCTTTGAGAGCACGTGTGGCGGTCGCGTGATTCTGTCGATTAACGAGATCGGCGGCCTTAAGCACGATATCGAGGACTCCGAGCTGGCGGGCATTGTCCAGACGCTCGATGCCATGCGCCCCGACTACGAGGCCCTGGTGCATACGTTTTTGGACGACAACAGCTGCGGCGAGCGCCTGCATGGCGTGGGCGTGATCAGCAAGAAAGACGCGCTGGAGCTTTCGATGGTCGGTCCGTTTGGGCGCGCCTCGGGCGTGGACTACGACGTGCGCATGTTTGGCGACGGTGCCTATGCGGACCTGGCTGCGTTTGAGCCCGTCGTTGCTACCGATGGCGACTGCTATGCCCGCTGCCAGGTGCGTTGCGCCGAGGTCACGCAGGCCATGGACATCATTAAGGAGCTTGTGGGCAAGATTCCGCATGACGGCATCGGCGGGCGCACCAAGCTTACGCCGGCCGACGGCGCACGCGGCGAGGTTGTGATTGAGCAACCGCGCGGCGAGGCGTACTACTATGTGCGCGGTAACGGCACCAAGAATTTGGACCGTTTCCGTGTGCGCACGCCGACGTCGCAAAACCTGGCGGGCCTGACGCATGCACTGCAGGGCGTGCTCATTGCCAACGTGCCCATGATTATCCTGACCATCGACCCCTGCATTAGTTGCACGGAAAGGTAGGCGCGGCATGAGTTTGCTGACATTTGCCAAGACGGCCTTGGGCTCTATGGTCAAGCAGCCGGTCACGGTGTGCTATCCGCAGGAGAAGCTGGCGGCGCCCGAGCGCCTCCGCGGGCATATCGTCAACGATATGGACGTGTGCATCTGCTGCGGTATGTGCGCGCGTCGCTGCCCGGCGGGCGCGCTTGCGGTCGATCGCAAGGGTGGTACCTGGTCGATCGATCCGTATGCTTGTGTGGTGTGCGGCGAGTGCATCGAAAGCTGCCCTAAGCACTGTCTGAGTATGGACACCACCCGCACCCCGGTTGCGGCGGACAAGACTCCCACGGTAGAAACCAAGCCGGAGTAGCACTGGAATAGAGCTGGAATAGGGGCCGGTGGGGCAAAAATGCCCCGCCGGCCCCGCGCGTGAACGCGCGGCTAAGCCTCTGCGAACAAAAACTATGCCGGATTACGGGGCTGAATTGCGAATCCCCAACCATATCGAAAACCACGAAGATAAAACCGCAGGTAGACAGCTCGCTTTTTTCAAAAATAGAGGGTATGGATGAGGGCCCCGACTTTAGCTCCGTAATCTGGCATAGTTTTGAAATGCCACCATATCCGTAACAGCCTTTGATCTCCCGTGGACGGAGGAAAACGGACCATTTTGGCCTTGCGAGGGCCGCCTCGTGACCCGTCTGCCACGAAATGGGCCTATCTACTACGTTTAAGCCGCTACCCTCAACCATGCCAAAAAGCGCGAAAACGAAACCGCAGGTAGAACGCCTGCGGTTTTTCATGAAACGCGGTTGTGGTCAGGGGCATCGGGTTAAACATAGTAGATAGGCCAGTTTCGTGGCGAGCACCACCAATTGATCCCCCGGGGACGGAGGAAAACGGGTTCTTTTGCCCCGTCCATCTTGAGTCGCACCCATTTTCCTGCGAAAACCCTCATGTCTCAACTTTGGTGAGACATTTGTCTCACGCTCAAAACCGAATCTGGAACGTGTGTCACCTGCTCAAATTGTGTCTCATTCCGTAACTTGAGGCTGATGCAAGGTCTGAGCCCGCGAGAAGGGAGACGCGATGAGTAAGTACACGAGGGGTCTCTTGGCGGTGATGCTGGCCATAGTGCTGGTGTTGCCAGCCGCAGCATTCGCCATGCTGCCCGAGGCCAACGCCAGGTCCAGCACAGGAATGGACGGACCGACAGTAAACGGGACGGTCGTCGACCCCGATACTAGCGGACGCTGGGAAATCTGGGCGGCTGGCCATAGCGGCAATAAAGTATCGACCCAACACGTCGGCCGAATCTGGACCGACAAGACGGTCAAGGCAACCGAGGAAAACGAAGAGTCGGATTTTCTGACTACGCTTTCGGCCATGTCCTCGACGTCCAATTCAACCGTGACGGTTACTACGCCGCTCGACATCGTGATGGTGCTGGATGCCTCTGGCTCGATGGATGGTGAGATGGGCGGTGGAGATTCCACCAAGCGTATCGATGCACTGGAGAGCGCTGCCAGCAGCTTCATCGACACCATTGCCAAACAAAACGAGAGCATCGAGGGCGTGGATAGGCAGCATAAGGTTGCAATCGTTAAGTTCGCGGGCAAGAAGTCCAACGATATCGGCAACGGGACGTATCGTGACGGAGAACACACCTACAATTACACGCAAGTAATGAAAGGCCTGACCGATTGCTCCGGCGGCAACGTGAAAGCTCTTAAGGATAGGATTGCCGAGATTGAACCTGCTGGCGCCACGCGTGCCGACATTGGCCTGCAGCTGGCAGAGGGCATCACTTCTGGTCGCGCGGACGCTAAAAAGATCGTTGTGTTCTTTACCGACGGCACGCCAACGAGCTACAGCGAGTTTGATTCTTCGGTCGCCAACGCTGCCGTAACGGCCGCCAAGAGCATGAAGGACAGCAAGGCTACCGTTTATACTATCGGCATCTTTGATGGCGCGGACCCCAAAGCCAGCGTCCAAGATTCGAAGACAAGCCAAGAGAACAAGTTCATGCAGGCCGTTTCGAGCAACTACCCCAATGCCACGAAATGGAATACTCACGGAACGCGTGCGGAAAACTCCGACTACTACAAGTCGGCGACCAATGCCGAAGAGCTCAAGAAGGTCTTCGACGACATCTCGCAGGCCATCACATCGGAGGCGCCTTATCCGACCGAAATCCATAAGGGCTACGACGAGACCAAGTCCGGCTACATCACGTTTACCGACGAGCTGGGCGACTTTATGCAGGTTGACGGATTTACCGAAGTCGTCATTAACGGCACGCCGTTTACCAAGGCGAGCAAGACGGTCAATAAAGAAACCAATACCGACACCTACGAGTTCACCGGCAAGGCAAAAGACCTGCTCATTACCGTGCAGCGCGCCGGCGATGACAATCCCCAGAAGGGCGATATCGTAACGGTCAATATTCCTGCGTCGTTGATTCCGCTGAGTCACTTTAAGACCGTAGACGGCAAGCTTTCGGTCGACAACGTTAAGCCCATTCAGGTGAAGTATGCTTCGAGCGTGAAGAGTGTTGCGCTCGACAACCTATTTACGCCTGAGGAGGTCACGGGGCTCAAGGCTTACATCGAAAAGAATACGACCGTTGCCGACGATGGCACCAAGACCGTGAACTTCTACGCGAACAAGTGGGAGACCGGCGCGTTGGGTAATACGGTTGCGACCTTTGAGCCGGCCGACACCAACCGCTACTACTACTTCCAGAAACAGACCCCAATTTACACGGACAAGGACTGCACGCAGCCTGCAAAGAATTCGCTGGCAGATACCGGCACCTATTACTACAAGGATGAGTTTGAGGAGCAGGGCGAAAACGATGAGGCCAAGCCCGCCTCTGCCGTCATCGAGTTTATCGGCGGCGACGCTGCGAAGTTTGACGGCGCTATTGTTGCTGACGAGGACGGCAGCCTTTCGTTTAGCGTGGGAACCGCGCGCCTAGCCTTTATCGACGAGCTCCACACCACCAAGGAGAGTGTGGGCGGCAACAACACTGGTACCGCGACCGACGTTCTTAACCCCAAGTGGAACAACGTGTCCGCCAAGGCGACCGCGACGCATGTCAATTCCTACCTGGGCAACAACGGCAAGATCAGCTTTAACGTGACGCCGACAACGGTGGATACCAAGGCCAGCTTTGGCCTGTCCAAGGTGCTCGAGGGCCGCAGCTGGACGGATGCGGACGAGTTTAAGTTTGAACTCTCCGCAACGTCCGAGAATGACGCCCCGATGCCCGCACCCGCGACAGCGACCGTGACCAATGACGACCTGGACGACAATGGCAAGGCAGCTATCGACTTCGGCGAGATCACCTGCAACAAGCCGGGCGAGTACACCTATGAGGTCCGCGAGGTCAAGGGCGGCGCCGGTGGCATCACCTACAGCGAGAACGTTGCCACGTTCAAGGTGACCGTGGCGGTTAAGGCCACGGGTGGGCTTAAGGCTGACGTTGAAAAGATCTCGGGCAAGACCGAGTTCAAGAACACCTATAGCGCCAAGACGGAAACCCCGCTGACTCTTGAGGCAACCAAGACGCTCACGGGGCGCCCGGTGGCCGATGACGAATTTAAGTTTGCGCTGAGCTATGCGGGGAACGACGAGGTTCTGCTGGATGCAACCAACAAGAGTGGCAAGGTTGAGTTCGGGCCGCTGACGTACACGACCGAGTCGCTTGCCAAGCTGGTCGAGGAGGGCAAGGCGTCGGTTGATGCTAGCTCCGACAAGCCCACGTGGACCATTCGCTACATTGCTGCCGAGCAGACCGGAAAGCTGCCTGCGGGCGTGAGCGCCACCGTGTCGGCAATTGACGCATGTGTAACCGTTGTCGACAACGGTGATGGTACCCTGACGGCGACGGCTGTCTACGGCGATGCCGGCAACGAGTTTGTGAACACCTACACTGCCGCGCCTGTCGAGGCATCGCTTGTGGGCAAGAAGAATCTGCAGGTTCCTGATGGCTTGACCCCGGCTGACATTGCCGGCAAGTTCACCTTTACCGTGACCGGTGAAGAGGGCGCACCCATGCCCGCGAACGCGAGCGTGACCAATGATGCCAAGGGCAAGGTCGACTTTGGCAAGATCACCTTTACGCTCGACGACCTTAACAAGGCTCTGGGCGAGAAGCCCGAGAAGCGCGAGCACACCTTTACCTACACCGTGACCGAGTCCGGTGAGGTCGCTGGCGTGACCAACGACGCCGAGACTTCGCGTACGGTTTCCTTCACCGTGACTGATGACGGCGAGGGTACTCTGAGGGTGTCCCGCAAGCCGGACGGCGATGCGGCATTTACGTTCACCAATACCTATAGCGTGACGCCCGTCGAGAAAAGCGTCACCGACCAGATCACCGCGAATAAGGTCCTGACCGGACGCGAGCTTGCTGCCGGCGAGTTCTCCTTCGAGCTCGTCGAGGGCGAGGGCGAGGACGCCAAGGTCGTCGCCACCGGCACCAACAATGCCGAAGGCAAGATCACGATGAACGCCGTGAAGTACGACGAGCCCGGCAAGCACACCTACACACTGCGCGAGGTCAACGGCGGAACCACCAGCAAGGGCGTCACCTACAGTGATGCCAAGTACACCGTTGAGACCACCATCACCGACAACGGCGACGGTACGCTCAAGGCCGAGCATGCCCTGAAGGACGACGTCAAGGCTGCAACTTTCGAGAACGCTTACAGCGTGACCCCGCTCGACACAGAGCTCGACTTTGGCCTGAGCAAGGCCATCGACGGTCGCGACTGGACGGATGCAGACAAGTTCAGCTTTACCATCACGGCCCCCGAGGGCACCCCACTGCCTGATCCCGCAACCGTAACCGTGAGCAAGAAGGACGCGGAGGATGGCATCGCCGCCATCAAGTTCGACAAGATCCACTACACGGCTGCCGGAACCTACAAGTACGAGATCCGCGAGAACGCGGGCAGCGCGGCCGGTATGACGTATGACGCGCATGTCGCAACTGCCGAAGTGACCGTGACCGAGAACGGCGACGGCACCCTGACCGCCAACGTCACCAAGAAGGAAAGCGGCCGCTTCACCAACACGTACCGTACTGAGCTCGATTACGCCGCGGCCGGCGGCCTCAAGCTCAGCAAGACCCTCTCCGGACGTCCCATGACCGAGGGTCAGTTCACCTTTACCGTGACGCCTGCCGACGAGGCTTCGGCCATCGCGCTCGGCCTGCACGAGGGCGCCAACGTGTACAAGTCCCCTGCAACGGCAGAGGCAACGGTTGGCCTGATCGACATCCTGGCTGGCCATGAGGTCAAGTTTACGCAGGCTGACGCGGGCAAGACCTTTACATACACCGTTGCCGAGAAGAACGATGGCCAGCCCGGTTACACCTACGACGAGGCCGTGCGCACCGTGACGATCGCTATCGCCGACGATGGCGCTGGTACGCTCACCGCTACGACGACCGTTTCCGGCGGACCCGAGGGCACGCATGCGACGGTCTACAAGAGTGGCGAGAACAAGGTCGAGAGCGCCGTGGTCCCGTTCGCCAACAGCTACCACGCATCGACCGATAACCCGGGCGGCGAGCTTGCGCAGATTGTCGCCACCAAGACCCTGACCGGTCGTCCGATGGCCGACGGCGAGTTCTGCTTCGGTATTGCCTATGCAGGTGAGACGGAAGCCATCAACGGCACTACGGCGTGGAACGTTAACGGCCAGGTGAGCTTTGGCACGCTGCATTACACGACTGAGATGCTCGCCGATTTGGTGAGCGCCGGACGCGCCATCCGTACCGACACGGACGCCAAGCTTGCGTGGACTATCAACTACACGGCGTTTGAGTACACGTCCCCGCTCGCAGCAAAGGGTATTACTGCCGCGAAGTCGAGCTTTAGCTTTAAGGTCATCGTCGTCGACAACGGCGACGGCACTCTGACGGCGAAGCCTGACTACGGTGGCACCGAGCCCGTGTTCGAGAACGTCTATGGCGCCGATGCCGTTGACGCCGCGCTCGCCGGCGCCAAGAAGCTCCAGGCTGCCGGGGGCCTGACCCCGGCCGATATCACGGGTAAGTTCACCTTTACCGTGACCGCCGATGAGGCGGGCGCCCCGATGCCCGAGCGCACGACCGCAACCAACGACGCGGCCGGCAACGTGGACTTTGGCAAGATCCACTTTACGCTCGAGGACCTCAACCGCGCCTTGGGCGTGACGGATGATGCGACCGATAAGGCCGAGGCAGACGAAGCTGACGAAGCCGAGGCCGACGAGGCAGAGGCTGAAGAGGCCGACGTCGACGCTGATGCCAATACCGACGAGTCCGGCGGCGAGTCCGAGCCCGCAGCCCCCACCGCCCCGCGCTCGCACACCTTTACCTACACGGTGACCGAGTCCGGTAGCGCCCCTGGCGTGACCAACGACGCCAACGCCACGCGTAAGGTTTCCTACACCGTGACTGACGACGGTGCCGGACATCTGAAGGTCGTGCGCGAGGGTGACGACGGCGCTGCCTTCACGTTCACCAACACCTACAGCGTGACGCCTACCGATTCTGTGGTGACCGATCAGGTCAAGACGGTCAAGCGTCTGACCGGACGCGACCTTGCAGCAGGCGAGTTCACGTTTGAGCTGCTCGAGGACGGCGTGGTTGTCGCGACCGGCACCAACGACGCCAATGGCACCGTCGCGCTGAGCCCGATCCGCTACGAGGCACCTGGCGCGCACACGTACATGCTGCGCGAGGCTTGCCCCAACGCGCTCGGCCTGTACAAGGGCGTCACCTATGACGGCACGACCTACACCGTCGTGACCACCGTCTCCGACAACGGCGACGGCACGCTGACCGCGACGCACAAGCTCGAGGGAACTACTGAGTCGGCTGGCTTTACCAACAAGTATCATGCCATGCCCACGCAGGTCTCCATCGGTGCCATCAAGGTGCTCGAGGGACGCGAGCTCAAGAAGGACGAGTTTAGCTTTAAGCTCGTTGGCGAGGACATCGAGTCCACTGTTACCAACGATGCCGACGGCAAGATCAACTTCGACAAGTTCGAGTACGACGAGCCCGGTACGTACGTCTACACCATCAGCGAGGTCAAGGGCGACGAGGCCGGTATGACCTATGACAAGTCCGTCTTTACCGCGACCGTCAACATGGCCGATGACGGCGAGGGCAACCTCAAGGCGAATGTCGCCTTTACCAAGGGCGACAAGAGCGTCGAGGGCATCGTGTTCAACAACACGTACAAGAAGCCCGAGACGCCCGTGCCGACGCCCGATCCCGGCACGCCCAAGACCGTGACGAACATCGTCAAGACGGTCAAGGGTTTCCTGCCCACCACGGGTGACCAGCAGACCGCCGCACTGCCCATGGCATTTGTTATCGCCATGGCCGGCGTCGGAGCCCTGGTCTGGGGTATCCGTAAACGCTAGGCACGCTGGCGGCGCCCGGGGCAAAAAGGCCCCGGGCGGCCGGCGGGGAGCCAGAACATAGCTCACCCCCCACCCCCCAGCCGCCACGGAGGCATCTCCCTCCTCCGTGGCGGCGCTTTTGTGCGTAGGCGAGGAGGGCTCGCCACGAAACCGGCCCATCTACTACGTTTAGTCCCTTACCCCCAACCATGTCAAAAAACGCGAAAACAAAACCGCAGGTAGAACGCCTGCGGTTTTGCTCAAAACGAAGGTATGGTCAGGGGTATCGAGTTAAACGTAGTAGATGGGCCGATTTCGTGGAGCGGTTCCGGCTGATCCCTTGGGGACGGAGGAAAACGGATCATTTTTGGCTTGAAGCGGCTTGCGGAGACACTTGACGTGGCCGCTCGGACAAAACTAGGCCGGTTTACGGGGCTGAGTCACGAGTCCCCAACCATGCTGATATTCGTGAAAATAAAACCGCAGGTAGACGAGCCGTCATTTTACAGAAAACGCGGGTATGGATGGGGGTCCTGAGTTTGGCCCCGTAAACCGGCATAGTTTTGAAATGGCATTAAACCGGTAGCAGACATTTTGTTATGTCGGGGCGGTCGGTCTTCGGGCAACTACCCTCGCAGGTAGGCGATGGCGATTTGGGTGCGGTTGCGCAGGCCCATTTTGGCCAGGATTGAGCTGATGTGGTTTCGCACGGTGCCTTCGCCCATATAGGCGGTGGCGGCAATCTCCTTGTTATCGAGGCCGCGGGCAATGAGCTCGGCGACCTCGAACTCGCGGTCGGTCAGGCTGACGAAGGCCGCGGGCCGGCGGGTCGTGCCCACCTCGACGCCCGCCCCATCAAAGTTGATATCCTCGATCGCCTTACCCTCGAGCACGCGTTTGCCGTCCATGACCTGGGCCAACGCCGGCGGAATGGCAGCGACATCGGTTTTGATCAGGTAGCCGCGGGCACCCAGTTTGAGCGCCGACACAATGTACTCGTCATCCGAGAATGTCGTCAGAAACACCACGCGCGCCGCAGGGTCGCGCTCAAGGATCTCGCGGGCCGCCGAAAGCCCGTCGCGCCCCGGCATCTGAATGTCGAGCAGCGCGATATCGGGTGCGTGTTCGGCATAAAGAGCCACTGCGTCGTTGCCGTCGGCGCCGGTACCCACCACCTCGATCTGCGGCTGGGCGCCCAGGATTATCTTGAGCGAATCGACCACCAAGCGGTCGTCGTCGACAACGATGAGCCTCATCGGCCCTCATCTCCTTGCTGTTTGGGAACGGTGGCAAACACACGCCAGCCGCCGGTGCCGGCGCGCGGGCCGGCGGTGAAGGTGCCGCCAAGCGCCTCGACGCGCTCGCGCATGGAGCCGAGCCCCATGCCCTCTGCGGTGCCGCGGCTGCTTGCTTGGACCCCGCCCGCGCCATCGTCGGTAACGATGAGCTGGTAAAACGACGGATGCTCCATGCATCGTACGGTGACAGTATGGGCGCAAGCATGGCGTATGGCGTTGGAAAGCGCCTCGCGCAGGACCGCCGTAAAGCAGTTGGCGACATTTGCGGGCGCATGCTCGGCCAAAACCTCAAGTTCAATCTGCGGCCCGCCATCTGAGCGCGCGCCCTCCACGATGCGCTCGAGCTGTACGGAGAGATTCGCCGCGTTGTCGTTGAGCGCGTGGACGCTCGAGCGCACGAGCTGAAGCGCTTCGTCCACGGTGCGCTTGACGTCAGCGAAGTCGGCGGCGACGCCGGGCTCGTTGGCGTGGACCACGCGTAGGGCCTCGGTTTGCAGCGAGGCGCGCGTGAGCTGGTGTCCCACGTTATCGTGGATCTCGCGTGCGATGCGGGCTCGCTCGGCGAGCGTTGCGAGCTCGACCTCGTAGTCCTGGCGGTCGGCAAGGTCGCGGTTGCGCGCCTCGAGCGCGAGGGCTCGCTCCTGCAGCTCGTCGCGGGTGCGACGCATGCGCTCCTGCTCGCGCTCTAGCTGAGCGGTGCGCAGAGACAGCAAGGTGGCGGCGACTGAAAGGATGGCGGTCAACAGCAGCGCACGGGTGGGAAGCGCGCCGGCGTGGGCATATGCGACGAGTGCGCAGACAAAGATGGCGCCGGCGCCCAGCGCGACCCAAACGTGTTCACGGCGCACGTATCGCGCGATGTCATAGAGGGCGAGGGGCGCAAACGGCACAAACGACGGCACAAAGACGGTCACCATAATGTAAGCGTAGCTCGCGGCCTCACCGGCGCGGCGGGCACGTTCGCCTTGCGCAATTTCCGTAAGCGAGGCGACTGCGACGCCAAGACAAAACGCCGCGACCAAGCAAGCATCCACAGCAAGGCCCAGAGCGGCCGCGATACAGCACGCCAGCACGATCGATTTGTCGAATAGCCTGTTCATACGGGTATTGTACGCGATGGTGCGCGCGACGATTGCTCAGGTGCCGCAACCGTGACATTCCTCCCGCCCGCCCCCGCCGCACTCGTGACAAAGCTCACTGGTGCGCGCCGCCCGCACCTGCGATGATGCAATCGTACCGGGCCGAAATCAACAGAAGGGCCACCTCATGACAGACATCGTCCGCGTCGAAAACCTCGTCAAGCGCTACGACGATCTTATCGCGCTCGACCACTTTAACCTGAGCATCGCCCCCGGCGAGATCTTTGGTCTGCTGGGCCCCAACGGCTCGGGCAAGACCACGTCCATCAACTGCATTCTGCAGCTGCTCGCCTACGACAAAGGCACCATCGAGTTGTTCGGCGAGCCCATGACGCCCGCCCGCTACGACCTCAAGCGCCGCATCGGCGTGGTGCCGCAGCAGGTGGCGGTGTTCGACGAGCTCACGGTGCGCGAGAACATCGACTATTTCTGCAGCCTTTACGTCAACGACCGCAAACGCCGTCGCGCGCTGGTCGACGAGGCGATTGACTTCGTCGGGCTGGGCGACTTTGCCAAGTTTCGCCCCGGCAAGCTCTCGGGCGGTCTGGCGCGTCGCCTCAACATCGCCTGCGGCATCGCGCACAAGCCCGAGCTCATCTTCTTCGACGAACCCACGGTGGCCGTCGACCCGCAGAGCCGAAACGCCATCCTGGAGGGCATCTGCCGCCTGCGCGACGAAGGCGCCACGGTGGTGTATACCAGCCATTACATGGAGGAAGTCGAGCAGATCTGCAGCCGCATCATGATTATGGACGGCGGGCGCGTGCTGGCGCAGGGCACCAACGACGAGCTCAAGCGCATGATTCAGATGGGTGAGCGCGTGACCGTCGAGGTCGGCGCCGTCGAGCTCGCCACGGTCGAGCGGCTGCGCGCCCTCGAGCACGTGCTTTCGGTTGAGCTTTCCGGCGGCGAGCTCGTCTGCACCTGCGAAGCGAGCCCGCACAATCTGGTTGACATCCTCGACACGCTGCGCGCCGCCGATGTGGCGCTCGGCCGCGTGTGGAGCGAGCCGCCGACCCTCAACGACGTATTCCTCGAGATCACCGGCCGCGAGCTGCGCGACTAGGGGGCGGCCATGTTCAACACCATTATCATTACGGTCAAGACGCTGCTGCGCCGGCCGAGCACGTGGGTCTGGGGCGCGATCTTTCCCGTCGCGCTTTCCACGATGTTCATGTTTATGTTTGCGAATCTGAGCTCCGACGGCACGGTCGACCCGGTGCCGGTGGCCGTCGTGGCGGATGAGGCCTGGGGCGCCTCGACCTTTAAGGACGTGGCGACGTCGCTTGCCAAGGAAGGCGACGACCAACTGCTCGAGATCCACGAGTGCGACGATGCAGTCGATGCGAACCGTGCTCTTAAGGCCGGCGAGGTCGCGGGCATCTATGCGGTCGATGCTGCGGGCACGCCCAAACTCACGTTGCTTTCGAGCTATGACAGCTCGCGTGCGACGTCGGTGCTCACCGACCGCAGCATCCTGGAGACGGTGGCAAGCTCGTATACGCAAAATGCCGAGCTCATGCGCCAGATTGCCCAGGACAACCCGGCGGCGCTCGCCGACCCGGAGGCGGTTGCGCGCGCCCTGTCGCTCGAGGGCGGAATCCGCCGTGTGAGCCTGACGCGTGCCACGCCCGATGGCACGGTCATCTACTACTACGCGCTCTTTGGCCTGGTCGCGATGATGTCTGCCGAGTTTGCCGCCTTGAGCGTCGTCGACCTGCAGCCCAATCTGTCTGGCCTTGGTGCGCGTCGCTGCGTGGGTGGCCTTTCCAAGACGGCGTCGCTGGCCGGCATCTTTGTGGGCTCGTGGTTGGTCTCCTTTGCCTCGATGACGATCGCGATCGGCTACGTGCGCCTGGTCGTGGGGGTCGACTTTGGCGGGCGCGAGGGGCTGTGTCTGGTGGGTGGTGCCGCGTCCGCGCTTGCCGCGACGGGTCTGGGCCTTTTTGTGGGCACGCTTCCCGTTAAGGGCGGCAAGGCGTCCAAGTCGGGCATCCTCACGGGCTTCGCCACCACGTGCGCCCTGTTCGCCGGCCTCTACGGCGAGCCGGCGATGGCGCTTGCCGACGACGTCGCCCGCGCCTGCCCGGCCGAGAGTTGGCTCAATCCCGTCAAGCTTATCTGCGACATGTTCAACCGCTTGTATTTCTTTGAGGACCTGGGCCCCTTTGCCGTTCGCGCCGGCGCGCTGGTCCTTATGGCGTTGCTGTTCGTTGCCGTCGCCACGCTGATCTTTGGAAGGAGCCGCTATGAGCACCTTTAAGACTGCGCTTCGCATGGCGCTGGCGCACCCGTTCTACCTGCTCATCTATACGGTGTTCATCTCGCTCATGGGCGTATTCATCGCGGCATCGGTGAGCTGGAGCTCGTCGCAGCTCACCGAGTACGAGCCCTACGACACCAACGTGATCGTGGTCGACCGCGACGACAGCGACCTTTCGCGGGCACTCACCAAGCACCTGGGCTCGCGCTTTGATCTGGTCACGGGTATCGGCGAGGACACCTACGACCTTGCGGACGCGCTTTCCAAGAGCAACAGCGCCAAGGGCAGCGCCGACTGCGTGTTCTTTATCCCGGAGGGGTTTGAGGACGACCTCGTTGCAGCCGCCCGAGCGGGGGAGTCCCTGCCCAAGCTCGATGTGACCTACGGTGCCGGCACCATGGCGGCGGCGCTTTCGTCTGCCGAGGCCTCGCGCTGGATCTCGCTCGCGGGCGCTGCGGCCGCACTTGATCCTACTGCCTCCGACGGTGACGTCGCCAAGGCCGCCGAGCATGCCGCCGTCAAGCGCGCGGAGGTCGAGATTGAGCAGGTCAAGGTCGACTCGACAGCCGCCGCCACGCTTGAGTCGTACTTCAACTTTGGCACGTACGCGATTATCTCGTCGGTCATCGTATCGGTGGGGCTGGTGTTCTCGGGCATGAACGAGCCCGAGCGCGTGCGCCGCATGGATGCCGGCCCAATCTCCGAGCGCCAGCGCTCGCTTGCCGTGTTTGCGGCCGCCGCCGTGCTCGCCGTCTGCATCTGGTTTGTGTCGAGCATGATGGGCGTCGTGGGCTTTGCCGGCGCGGTCGCCGAGGTCGGCGCGAGTCGTGTGTGCCTAGCGCTGGCGGCAACGTTTGCCCTGGCGTGCACGCCGCTGGCCGTTGGCTTTGCGTTGTCGAGCCTGGGCGCGCGCGAGGAGCTGCTCAACGGTGTGGGTAACCTGCTCGGCATGCTCATGACGTTTTTGGGCGGCGCCTGGATGCCGCTGTCGCTGATGGGCCCGGCCGTGCAGACGGTGGCGCACTTTGTACCGACGTTTTGGGTGAACGACGCAATCGGCAAGGCGCTCTCGTCGGACCTGACGTCCGCCGTGCTGGGAGACATCGCCTGCGATCTGGGCGTCACGGTGCTCTTTGCCGCGGCCATCGCCGCCGTAGGCCTAGCCCTCGCACGCGCCAAATCCCACGCCTAGCTACCTAGTCATTGGGTGCTCATTGGGGACAGACTTAAACGACCAAGAGTGGTCATTGGGGACAGACTTAAACGACTAGTCATCGGGGACAGTCTTTGCCGATTCGCCGGCTCGCCGGCAGGGTTGCCAAGGACTGTCCCCAGCTGCCGGCAGGAAAGGAACGTCCCTAGCTGCCAGGTGGCGAGGCACTCATTTAAGTCCGTCCCCAATGAGTGGTTTCAGTCATTTAAGTCTGTCCCCAATGACTAGGCGCCGTACTTGACTTTGACCCCGCTTTAACGGGTACCATCCTCTATGTCTGTAACTCCATATAGACCGAGGGGATAGATCTATGACCGCAACTTCACCCGCAGCACCCGCTAAGGTGTACTTCACCAACTTGCGTACGCATGCTCGCGAGAGCCAGCTCGACAAGCTCAAGCGCCTCATCCGCCGCGCCGGTATTGAGCAGATCGACTTTGAGAACAAGTTCGTCGCTATCAAGATTCACTTTGGCGAGCTGGGCAACCTGAGCTTTTTGCGCCCCAACTACGCCCGCGCCGTCGCGGATGTCGTGAAGGAGCTGGGCGGCAAGCCTTTCCTCACCGACTGCAACACGCTCTATGTCGGTAGCCGCAAAAACGCGCTCGAGCACATCGATACCGCTTATCAGAATGGCTTTACCCCGTATGCCACGGGCTGCCAGATCATCATCGCCGACGGCCTTAAGGGTACCGACGAGGCGCTCGTCCCGGTCGAGGGCGGCGAGTACGTGCGCGAGGCCAAGATCGGCCAGGCGCTCATGGATGCCGATATCGTGATTAGCCTCACCCACTTTAAGGGCCATGAGCAGGCCGGTTTTGGCGGCGCCATGAAGAACTTGGGCATGGGAGGCGGCAGCCGTGCGGGCAAGATGGAGCAGCATGCCGCCGGCAAGCCGAATGTCGCGACCGAGCACTGCATTGGCTGCCGTGCCTGCGAAAAGATCTGCGCGCACAACGCTATCTCGTTCGACGACACCCGCGAGCGCGAGCTTGCCAGCGGCGCTACTCGTACGGTGCACGTGGCCGCCATCGACCACGATCGCTGCGTGGGCTGCGGACGCTGCATCGGCGTGTGCAACCAGGACGCCATCAAGCCCGTCTATGACGCCGCGGCCGACGTGCTCAACTGCAAGATCGCCGAGTACACCAAGGCCGTCGTCGACGGCCGCCCGAGCTTCCACATCTCGCTTGCCATGGATATCAGCCCCAACTGTGATTGCCATCCCGAAAACGATACGCCTATCGTCAACGATATCGGCATGTTCGCGAGCTTCGATCCGGTCGCCATCGACCAGGCCTGTGCCGATGCCGTCATGGCGTCCGAGCCGCTGCCCAACACCGAGCTCACCGATAGCGCGGCCAAGATGGAGCATAACCACGAGCATCTGGAGGGCGAGCAGGCGCGTGACCCCTTCTGCATCACGCATCCCGACACCGACTGGCGCGCGTGCATCGCGCACGCCGAGAAGATCGGCCTGGGCACGAGCAAGTACGAGCTTATCGAGGTCAAATAGCGCCTAGCTATTGGACAATATAAGCACCTTTGTGGCGTAATTCGAGCAAAAGCCGCCCGCGAGCACAGCGCTCACGGGCGGCTTTTCGGAAGTATGCGGCAAATTTCGAGACCGCCGAGCACACGACATTTTTTGGCAACAAAACCCCTGATAAATTGTTGGTAAAACTGCGGTCTGGTCGGCAGTTCCAGATTTTGCCGCATACTTCCGAAGGCGGGAGCCAAAACGGTCCTCCAGCGCTGTAATCAACCATGATTGTTCGCCGTTGATGCGTCAACAAGAAAAGAATGGGTAAACAAGGGGTCACGTATGGTGCAAATTTCGCACGTACCCAGACGCTTTGATATAGTGTTGAGAACTCTTTACGTTGGAGGATGTAACCGGCATGTCCGATTCGAGCGACAGTTCTAAGCCGCGACCCAAGACCGCGGCCGTTCCACACTACACGGTGGGTGAGGAGATCATGAACTCCGTCACCCATGGTGTCGGTTGCCTGCTGGGCATCGCGGGCCTGGTGCTCCTGATCGTATTTGCCGCTCTTCGCGGCGGAGGCCCGGCTCACATGGCCGCGGCGATTGTCTATGGCGTCAGCATTATCCTCGAATACCTAGCCTCTACGCTCTACCACGCGATTCAGCCCGCACGCGCCAAGCGCGTGTTTCGCATCATCGACCACAGCTGCATCTACCTGCTCATAGCCGGCAGCTATACGCCGTTTTGCCTCATCACGCTCGCAAACGATGGCGGCCCTATGCTGTTCTTTGCCGTATGGGCCATCGCCATTATCGGCATCGCCCTCGAGTGCTTTATGCGCGAGCGTCAACCGCACTGGGTAAGCGGCCTGGTCTACCTGCTGATGGGCTGGCTCGTCGTCTTTAAGCTGCCCGAGCTCGTGTCGCTGCTCAACCCCGTGGCACTTGCCCTGCTCGCTGTCGGCGGCGTGTGCTACACCGTGGGCGTGCCGTTCTACATCGCTAAAAACGTGCGCTACCTGCACAGTGTGTTTCACTTGTGGGTGCTCGCCGGCAGTATCTTCCAGTTCATGGCGGTGATCCTCTTCGTAATCTAGCGATCACGTCTGTGCCTGCGGACCCATCCAAGCGGCCGCCGGACGCAACTGCCCTATCCGTTATCTACGCTTACTACCTAACGTCCCGAATCTTGGAGGTTCGAGAAACTCCCGATGGACATAACCATCTCCCTTATCACCACCCTCGTTTTGACCCTCATCAACGGCTACTTCTCTATGTCCGAGATGGCGCTCACCACGGCAAAGCGCGCCGTGCTGGAGCACGAGGCCGAGGAAGGCGACAAACGCGCCGAGCGCGCCGTTAAGCTGGCTGCCGACTCCGACCAGCTGCTCGCCACCATCCAGGTCGCCATCACGCTCGTGGGCTTTGCCTCGTCCGCCGTCGCCTCGACGAGCTTGTCCGACCCGCTCGCCACGTGGCTCATGAGCTTTGGCATCGCGCCGCTCTCTGCCATCGCGCGCGGACTGGCGCCGGTCATCATCACCGTTGCGGTCGCCTTCGTGTCCATCGTGATTGGCGAGCTTGTGCCCAAGCGCATTGGTCTGGCCAATGCCGAAGGCGTGTCCAAGCAGGTCGTGGGGCCGCTGTCGTTTTTCCAAAAGATCGCCCGTCCGCTCGTGTGGCTGACTGGTGCTTGCTCCGATGGTCTGGCCCGCATCCTGCGCATCAAGAGCGCCGACGATCGCCAAAACGTCTCGGAGGAAGAGATTAAGTACATGGTCTCGGAGCAGGACGACCTGCTCGACGAGGAAAAGCGTATGATCCACGAGATCTTCGACCTGGGCGATACCGTTGCCCGCGAGGTCATGGTGCCGCGCGTGGACACCACCATGTGCGAGGACGACGAGACGGTCGCCGACGTGCTGTCCACTATGCGCCAGACCGGCTTTAGCCGCATCCCCGTCTATCACGAAGATCCCGACAACGTGGCGGGCATCGCGCACATCAAGGACCTGATTCAGCCCTCGCTCGACGGCGAGGGCGACCAGCCCATCGCCGGTTATTTGCGCGACGCCACCTTTGTGCCCGACACCAAGGACATCCTGCCGCTGCTGTCCGAGATGCAGACTTCGCACGACCAGATCGTGGTGGTCGTGGACGAGTACGGCGGCACGGCTGGCATCATTACCATCGAGGACATCGTCGAGGAGATCGTGGGCGAGATCGAGGACGAGTTCGACCCCGACAACAAGTACCTCACGCGTCTTTCGCGCCGTGAGTGGCTCGTCGATGGGCGTTTTTCGTGCGATGATGCGATTGAGCTTGGTTGGCCGCTCGAGGAAAGCGATGATTATGAGACCATCGCCGGCTGGATTTTGGAACTTTGCGACTCGGTGCCCGACATCGGAGAGGTGTTTGAGGTTGCAGGGTACAAGTTCAAGGTGCAGTCGATGCGTGGCCAGCGCATCTCGCTTATTCGCGTGATCGCTCCGGCCGAAACCGATAAGAAGGATTCCGAGTCCTCGGCAGATAAGCCGGCGACGCCGGGCGCGGGCTCTGCGGGCCCGCACGACGGCGACGAGTAGGGCAAGGAAGAGTAGGGGAGAGTTATGGCAGGCCTGTTCAACATCCTTAAGGTCACCGTCAGCGAGGACAAGATCTGCGCGCATGTGCTGGTGAACCCCGGCATGCCGCTCATGACCTCGGAGGACATCGAGGCCACGGCGCGCGTGTACTACCTGGTGCCCGCGATTGCCAAGCACCTGTGCCTAGGCGATTCCGGTCGTGAATTCCAGGACTGCATGGGCCAGACCGAGCTTTGCCATCTGCTTGAGCACGTGACAGTGGAGCTCATGAACGAGACCGGTCTCGCCGGCAGCATTTCGTGCGGCCGTACCCGCGTAAGCGAGCACGATGAGCGTGTCTTTGAGGTTGAGCTTTCATGCCCCGATGACGCGCTGGCCATCGGCGCGCTGTCTTCGGCGACCTTTATGATGGACTGGGCTTATCTGCACGCCGACCAGCCTGCCCCTGACGTGGAGGGCACGGTCGCGGGCCTGCGCAACCTGGTGCTGGGTATGCGCGCCGAGGCCGAGGGCAAGGATCCGCACGAGGCCATCGCCGCCGCAAACGCCGAGGACGGGGCCGAAGGCGAGGCTCCTGCCGATTCCGAACCCGGCGTCGAGGCAGCTGCTGAGGAAGCTGTCGAGTCCGAGCCCGCGGAGCCCCAGGGTGTCCCGAGCTTTGACGATGAGCTGCAGGAGGCAATCGATACCGAGGGCGCGACCGCCGAGAGCCACGAGGCCCCCGCTGCCGTCTACGGTGGCGCGGCGACGGTTCCGGCAGGTCCCGCACAGGAAGGTGCGCTTCCGCTCGTTGATGGCGCCGGCGAGGACCCGGCGGCCACGGTGGCCATGCCTGCCATGCCGCAGGAGTAGGCTCACTCGCTTATCACCATCATGTACCTGCGCTTTTACCGTACGCAGATGAGCGCGACGGCAAGTGTTGCGCTGCGGGTATAATGGACAGCATTCAAACGGTGGGCATTGAGGTGCCCGCAGGAGAGGAATGATCATGGGAAAGACTTTCAGCTTTGTTTCCGGTGCGCTCTTTGGCGCTGCCGCCGGCGCTATCATCGGCGTTGCTCTGGCCCCGCGCTCGGGTGCCGAGACCCGTGCCATGGCCGCCGATATCGCCAACGATGCCTGGGACAACATGCGCGACACCTACGAGCACGGTGCCGAGGAGGCTCGTGCCGCGGTCAACGACTTTGGTCCGATGGTCGACGCCAAGACCGATGACCTGCGCGCCAAGGTCGACCTGGCCCGCGAGCGCATGGACCAGCTTCGCGAGCAGCTCAACGACGCCATCTCGGGCGGCAACGTGACGCCCGCTGCCGACGTCGTGGTCGAGAACGTCACTGAGGCCGACACCGAGGCCACGGAGCCCTCGACCGAGGCATAATGCGCGCAGGGGATTTTGTCGGCGTCAAGGTTTATCGTAAGCCTGCCGAAGACAAGCGCACCAAAAAGGACGGCACGCCGCGCAGCCCCAAAAAGCTCGGCAAGATTCACTTTCCGGTCTTTACCCCGGGCGGTACGCGCGTGGTGGGCTTTATGGTTCGCCAGTCCGATATCGCGGGCATGATCGAGCGCCCCGATCGATTTGTGGCGCTCGATGCCATCGGCGTCTATGAGGGTGCTGTCGCGGTCGACGACGTCAAGGGCACCTACGATGCCGCCGCGGCCAAGCGCCTCGATATCAACCTGGACGACTGCATCATCTGGGTTGGCATGGACGTGCGCACGGAATCGGGCGATGTCGTGGGCTACTGCTCGGACGTTGAGTTCAAGCCGCGTTCGGGTATCGTGCAGACGTTCTACGTGACCGCCGGCACTGCCTCGAGTGTGCTGGTGGGCGACACACAGATGCCGCCGGCGATGCTGCGCGGCTACGAGAACGGCGCGATGATCGTCTCGGACGAGGTCAAGTCGCTCGGGTATTCGGGCGGCGCGGCCGCCAAGGCTGCCGAGGCCAGTGTCGTGGTGGGCGATAAGGTCAAGAAGGGCGCCAAGGTGCTCGATGACAAGGGGTCGGCCGCCGTGGACAAGGGCAGTCGCGCACTGGGCAAGCAGCTCGGCAAGACGCGCGGTATGTTCAAGGCCTTTAAGGACGAATATCAAAAGGCGAGCGGGGGCTCGTCAAAAGCTAGCAAATAGCGACGTACCAAATGACGGGGGGCGAGCCGGAGACATGTTGCTCCGGCTCGCTGTGTTTATGGGGGAGGGCACATGCGCCAAAACGGATCTAACTTAAACGGGCGCTCGGGTGCGCGTCCGACGGCGCGACGCGACCTGGGGCAGCTGCCCAGCGGTCAGCGTCGACGTCGCCGTAAACCCGGCGCGATGTACCTCAACCATAGCCGTGGGTTTAGCGATCGCAGCGCGCGCATCGGCAACGGGCGCTCACCGCGCCGACCGTCCCGACTGCCCTATGCGCTCATCGCTGTCGGCTGTGCGCTCGTGCTGTTTATCGCTGCCGTCGTGGGCTATGTCAATCGCAGCGTGGACATTGTGCTCAATGGGGAGCAGGCTTCGGTGCGCGTGGGCTCCACGTTGCAGAACCTTATCGATGATCAAGGCCTGACCGACACCTACGATGCCGGCGACTTGTTGGCTGTCGACGATAGCGTGCTTACCCGCCGTGGCGGCGAAAAGCTGTCGGTGAAGGTGGACGGCAAACGGGTGAAGCAGGGCAAGTGGAATAGCCGCGAGCTAACGGGCGGCGAGAAAGTGACGGTCAAAGACGGCCGCGACACGTACGAGAAGCACGAGGTCCAGGTCACGACCATTGAGCCCAAGTTGAAGGTCGAGGGCACGGGCGCTATCGAATACGTTAAAACCTGGGGCGTTCGGGGCCGCTCCGAGGTATGGGTCGGCGAGCAGTCGGGCAAGACGCAGGACCGCGGCGAGGTCGTGCCCGCCACCGACTGTGTAGTCGAGTGCGCGAGCGTAGCGCCCAAGGGCAACGAAAAGTACGTGGCCCTGACATTTGACGAGGGTCCGAGCGGCGCGACCAGGCAGGTCTTGCAGGTGCTCAAGGAAAAGGGCGTCACGGCGACGTTCTTCCTTTCGGGCGATGCTGCGGAAGCCTCGCCCGCTACTGCCAAAGCGATTGTCGATGCCGGATGCGAGATCGGCTCCAACAGCTACAGCGATGATTCGCTCAAGGGCAAGGATCGCGAGGCGGTGCGCAAGCAGATCACGAAGGGCACCGAGGCGATTAAGTCGGCGACCGGCGTCGAGACGATGTTGCTGCGTGCTCCCTACGCCGCGTTTGACGAGCAAAACTGGATCGATGCGATGGACCTGGTGTCTGCCGTGGTCTCGTGGAATATCGATTCGGGCGACTGGCTGCTCAACGGCGCCGACGAACAGGTTTCGACAGTGCTCGAATCGGTGACTCCGGGCAACATTGTTTTGTTCACCGATAGCGACGAGTGCTCCGAACAGACGCTCGAAGCGCTGCCGCAGATCATCGATGGCCTTGTCGCCAAGGGCTACAAGATCGTGACGCTGAGCGATTTGGTGAAGACGGATACGTCGCTGAGCAAAAAACTCACCTCGCTAACGAAGACTTCCATGCCCAAGAACGCCGTGTTTCCCCAGCTCGCCGAAGATAACGACACCACAGACTAGTCACGGGGGACGTTTTTAAACGACTATGTCACGGATGCGTCAGCGTTTGGTATGCCTGCGATGTTTGGAGCATAAATTTGGCGTCACGGCGCGATGCTGATGCTATAGTTACTGCGGATAACAAGGGTCAAGAGAAAGGTTGCAGGTGAAATCCAAACCTCGACCATACAGTCGATGACCCCTTGCAGGTGCTTCTTGCGCATGCACGGGGTGTGAGCGCCGAGCGGTGTGCCGCCCGCGCATGCGTATACATATCTAAAAGTCCACGGATGGCGTGCCGGCATGGCCACGGTCCGAAGGAATAATGATGGGGAGCACCAGTGAATTATCTGAGTGAGATGCTCAAGCTGCCGGTCTTGGACGTCGATGGCGAAAAGCTCGGCGTTGTGAACGATTTTGGCATTGCTACCGGCGAAGTTTTTCCGCACGTGACGTCGCTCGCGTTCCGCGGTCCCGGCAAGACGCCGTTTATGATCAGCTGGCGAAAATGGGTCGACCGTATCGACGAGACGGGCGTATACCTTAAGACGTCGGCCACCGAAATCCGTTTTTCGTACCTGCAGCCGACCGAACTCTTGCTCGCGCGCGACGTGCTCAATAAACAAATCGTCGACACGCAGGGCATGAAGGTTGTGCGCGTAAACGACATCAAGTTTTCCATGTCAGGCGAAAATCAGCTGCGCCTGCTGGGTGCCGAAGTTGGTGCCCGCGGTCTGCTGCGTGCAATCAGCCCCGCTCTTGAACATGTCGTCGAGGGCTTTATGAAGCACCTGGGCAAACCGCTCGGCGAGGACATCATCGCCTGGTCCTACATGGACCTGCTCGATCGCTCGACTAAGAACATCCAGCTGTCGGTGTCGCATAAGACGCTCGGCGAGCTGCATCCTGCCGACATTGCCGACATTATCGAGCAGCTCGATCCTCGCCTGCGCGCTCAGGTGTTCGCGCAGCTCGACACCGCCCAGGCCGCCGAGGCCATCTCGGAGTTCGATGACGACGAGCTCATGACCGAGATGCTCGAGGGCCTGTCCGACACGGATGCGTCGTCGATGCTGGCCATGATGGACCCGGACGACGCCGCCGACCTGATCGACGAGCTCGATTACGAGAAGGCCGAGAAGCTCCTGCGCCTGATGGGCGTTCAGGAGGAGAAGGCGATTCGTAACCTGCTGGGCTATGAGGAAAACACTGCCGGCCGCATTATGACCTCGGAGTTTGTCTCCCTGCCTGCCACGGCGACGGTCGGTGACGCCATCGAGGCGATCCGCAAGCTCGACGAGGATTTCGAAAGCGTCTACTACGTCTATACCGAGGATCCGAGCGGTATGCTGACCGGCGTGCTCTCGCTGCGCACGCTGATCGTGGCCGACCGCGACGCCACGCTGGGCCAGCTGGCCTACCGCGACCTGGTTTATGTGTCGCCCGACGAGGACCAGGAAGACGTAACGGACGAGATGACCAAGTACGACCTGGTCGCCATCCCCGTTTGCGATGAGAACCGCCACATCTTGGGCATTGTGACCTTCGACGACGCCATGGACGTTATCGCCGAGGAGCACCAGGAGGACCTGCAGATCGCAGGCGTCGGCTCGGGCGATAGCGCGTCCGACGACTCGACGAATGTGCTCAGCTGGTTTGTGCATCGCCAGTACTGGGTTGTCGTGTGGGGCATTGCCTCGTGCATCATGGCGGCAGTGCTGGGGACGGCGCTGGGCTCCGCGCATCTGGTGGTGTTCCCCATGTGCGCCATGCCGCTCGTGCTGCTGGCTGCCTCGCGTATGGTGTCGTTCGTCAAGAACTACTTCCTGGAGTACGACGGCCATGACGATGAACCCAAGCCGTATCTGGGATTCTTCTTCCAGAGCACGGGCATGGGCCTGATCCTGTCGCTCGTGACCTACCTGTGCGCTCAGCTGGTGCGCACCACGGCGTTCCCCGACGCGCCCATGCTTGAGGAGCAGCTCTTTACCGGCTGCTTTAACATCGCGGCCATCGTCTGCCTGATTGGCAACATGAGCGCTGTGATTTACCTGATGGTGCTGTTCTGGCGCGACGAGCACGACCTCAATACGTCGGGTACCGCCATGAACGTCATTGCCGTCATGATCTCGTGCGTGGCGTACTGTGCCGCTGCGGTGCTGCTCACCATGTCGGTCATGGGTTAGGTGGTCGCGTGCAAAATAGCAAGCAAAAGCAGGGCACCAAGCAAAAGCTGACCATCGCGGCCATCTTTGGTGCCATGGGTCCTGGCCTTCTGGCGGCGCTTTCGGGCAATGACGCCGGCGGCATCGCCACGTATTCCAGCGCCGGTGCCAGCTATGGTTACAAGATGCTCTGGATGCTTCCCGTCATGACCGTGCTGCTCATCGTGACGCAGGAGACCGCGGCACGTTGCGGCTGCGTGACGGGCAAGGGCCTGGCCTCGCTCATTCGCGAGCGCTTTGGCGTGCGCAAGAGCGTGCTGGCCATGGCGGCGCTGCTGATTGCCAACACAGCCGTGACCATTTCGGAGTTTGCGGGTATCGCGAGCGGCCTTGCCCTCTTTGGCGTGCCGGCGAGCATCTCGGTGCCGCTTGTGGCGCTGATGGTTTGGATGCTTACCATGTCGGGTAGCTTCCAGCGCATCGAGAAGATTCTGTTGCTGGTGAGCTGCGTGTTTGTGACCTACATTGTCGCTGCAATTATGGCTGGTCCCAGTTGGGGCGAGGTGGCGGTCGATCTGGTTGTACCCAACATTCAAAATGACCCCAGCTACGTGTCGCTTGTGGTCGCGACGATCGGTACCACCATCGCGCCCTGGATGATTTTCTTGGCACAGAACAACGTGGTCGATAAGAATGCGGGCGAGGACGATATCGTGTTGCAGCGTATCGATACCGTGAGCGGCTCGATTGCCGCCGATGTCATCGCCGGTTTTATTATCATCACGACCGGTACGGTATTGTTCCCCTCGGGCATTCAGATTAGCGACGCTGCAGACGCTGCCCGCGCGCTGGAGCCCATTGCGGGCCAGTGGTCCACGGTGCTGTTTGCCTCGGGCCTGGTCGCGGCGAGCTTCTTGGCCGCCTGTGTGCTGCCGGGCGTTACGTCCAGCGCTATCTGCGAGGCGTTTGGCTGGGAACGCGGTGCCGATCGCAGCTGGGACGAGGCCCCGGTCTATCGCGGCATCATTACGGCAATCATTGGCATTTCTGCCGTGCTGGTGCTCATGCCCGGCGTCGACCTGTTCCAGATTATGATGACCTCGCAGGTCATCAACGGCGTGTTGCTGCCCGTGGTTCTGGTGTTCCAGGTGGTTATTGCCGCCGATCGACACATTATGGGCGCCAACCGCAACGGCCGTGTGTGGAATGTGCTCACTTGGGCGACTATCGGCGTTATTACGGTGCTGACGGTCGTCATGTTTGTTCTGCAAGCGATGGGCTACAGCGCGTAGCACCTCTCTTGGACTCTAAACAGGCCGCCGCCATGGGCTGCGGCCTGTTTTTGTCTGCTATAGGGTGCTAGTTATATACCGATGTGCAGCTATAAAGCCGCCTCTGGGGTGAATTAACAACCCAGAGGCGGCTTTGTAAGTCGCGGAAGTGGTCCCAAGTGCCGGATTGTAAGCAGATTTGGCGGTGCGTTACTTGTCGGTGCCTAGCTTGTGCGGTTTGTAGGCAAGGGCGTTGACGAGTGCCTCGGCAGCGGATTTGACAGCCGCCGGCTGCGGATCGTTAACGTGGTCCTCGGGGTGCACGGGTAGGTCCTTCTTGACGGCATCGTGGATGAGCTTAAGGTACTCGGTCACACCGGCGGTCGAAAGATGCGTGCCGTCGCCATCGAACAGGTCGTTGCGGTTGGCGCTGTGCCCGTACCAGTCGATAACGCGTACATTCTTGTAGCGCGTAGCGGCGTTGGCGATGGCCTGGTTCGTGGACCCGACCCACGGCTGCGGGCTGCGCGTGTTTACAAACACGACAATACGCTGATCACCGGCGTCGGCCATGATCGCGTCGACCTGGGCGTCCGTTACCAAACCGTTGGTGCCCAGGGCAAAGACCACGATCTTGCCGGCAAGGTTCTGCTGGATATAGCCCTCAAATGTCGCGCGGCCTGCGTCAAACTGGCGGCCCTTTTCGGCATCGATGTGGCTGTGCGGGAACACGCCGTCAAAGGCATCGACGGCGCGCAGGGACACGGAGTCGCCAATCATTAGCAGGTCGTAGGCTCCGTCGGGGAAGCCGTCGTCGTCTTTGTCGGAGTCGTCGGCCGCCTGCTGATCTTGAGGCTTTGCATTTTTGGCCTCCTTGTTTAGGATTTCGGCGCCCTCGCCGCTCAGCGCGGATGTGTCGGGCACAAAGATCAGGCCGCCCAGCGCCACAACAAGCACGACGGCGCAAACGGCGCAGGTGGGGACATGTGCGCGCATCCAGCCGGCGGGCGTGGTGGTGCCGTCGCGGAGCTCGGAAACGGTGCGCCCAAAAGCGCCCTTCCTAAACGGCGTTTCGATAAAGCGATAGGAGCACTCGGCCACGGCGACCACCAACAACACCTGCAAAATGTAGTGCCACCAGGGCGTGTCGTTAATGTTGGCGACCGGGTTCATGAGGAGCAGCAGCGGATAATGCCACAGGTAGATGCTGTAGGAGCGCTTGCCGATCCATACGAGCGGCTCGGCGGCCAAGGCCCGTGCGACCATGCCCTGGGGCTGCACGCATGCCGCGATAACCATCAGTGTGAGGATGGAGCACAGCAGCGTGCCTCCGCGATACTGAAACGCGGTATAGCCGTTGGTGAGCGCGACCATGGCGGCGAGTCCGACCAGGCCAACGACGCCCATCAAATCGATGGATGCGGGGGAGGACCAAAAGCGTGCGAGCTCACTTGGCTTTGTCGTGGCGGCCTCGGCGGTGTCGCTCTTTGACTTGTCGTGCTTGCCGGCGCCGGCCAGTCGGTCGAGCCCCAGATGGCGGACAAGGCGCGCAGGCGCCAGGTCGCGGTCGGGGATAAAGGCCATCCAGGCGCCCAGCAGCAACGAGAACACGCGGGTGTCGGTGCCGTAGTACACGCGGCTGGGGTCGGTGGCGGGGTTGTAGAGCACCATCATGGCGACGGCGGAGACGGCGGCGAGGCCCAGGACCACGCGGCGCGTGTTGGGCTTGCTCACATGCATGGATACCATTGCAAACAGCAGTGGCGGCCAAATAAGATAGAACTGTTCCTCGATGGCAAGCGACCAAAAGTGCGTGAGCGGCGAGGGGTCGCCCAGGGCGTTAAAGTACGAAACGTCCTGCATGATCTGCCACCAGTTATTAAAGAACAGCAGCGACGGCAGGATGTCGGGGCGCATCTTAGTGAGCATCACATGGTTAAAGACAGTGCACAGTGCGCAGGTCACCACCACGACGGTTACCACGGCGGGGAACAGGCGACGGATGCGGCGGATCCAGAAGCTCTTGAGATCGATACGACCGGTCTTTGCGATTTCGTTGAGGAGCAGGCGCGTGATCAAGTATCCCGAGAGCACAAAGAAGATCGTGACGCCGAGGAGGCCGCCCTGAGCCCACGTGAGGTTGAGGTGATAGAGCACCACCGCGACAACGGCGAGCGTGCGAAGGCCGTCGAGGGCGGGGATGTAGCGAGATTTGGGACGCGTGGGCGCCTGTTCTTTTGCGGCGCTGTCGGTGCGGGCGCCCTTGTTGGCGGGCGAGCGATGGGAGCCTGCAGCGCGGCGCGGCTCGGTGGTTTGGCGGTTAGTGCGCGAACGTTCGTGCGGCGCTTGTTGATCGCTCGCATGGCGTGAGCTGCGCGAGCTCGATCGCGGGAATTGTTCCATAAAACATCATCCAATGACGAGAATAATCAGCACGCTTTCATTGTAGCCGCCTACTCCTGTGAATGCTTGCTGCTGGCGTAAGCTCAAGCGCGCGTCCACATCAAAGTGAACTAAAGTTATAGAGGTGCGAGAGTGCACGATTGACGGCCGACAGCGGGTGCGGGGCCCGCGGACGAGGAGGTTTCCATGGCAGATTGCGGCATCGTTGCGGTGTTCGGCAGCATGAACATGGACCTTTCGGTGGCGTGCGAGCGCATGCCGCGTGCGGGCGAGACCGTCGGCGGCAGCGGGTTTATCACCAACGCCGGCGGCAAAGGCGCCAACCAGGCCGTAGCAGCTGCGCGCATGGGTGCGCGCACGCGCATGATCGGCGCGGTCGGCCGCGACGCGTTTGGCTCGTCGCTCGTGGCGGGGCTCCAAGATGCTGGCGTGGACTGTGACTTTGTGGCGCGCCGCGACGACGTGGAGACGGGAACGGCGACCATCATTCGCTGTGAGGGCGATAACCGCATCGTGCTGTCGCCGGGCGCCAACCATGCGCTCGCGGGCGAGGACGTTGCTCGCGCGCTGAGGCGCCTGGTGGCCGATGAGCTCGACGGCGACGCCAGCGATATTGCCCCGGCTGCCGGAAGCGTCTTTATCGCCCAAGGCGAATGTGACCTTGTGGCGACTGTCGAGGCGCTTTTCTGCGCTCACGAGCTGGGGTTCTATACGGTCTTTAATCCAGCGCCAGCCTGCGATTTGCCTGCGGAGGTCTGGCCTGCAGTCGACCTGGTCTGTCCCAACGAGACTGAGTGCCAGGTACTGACGGGCATCTTGCCTGCAGACGATGCGAGCTGTGTCGCGGCGCTCAATGCCTTGCTCGCCAAGGGTGCCGGAGCCGCGGTCATCACGTTGGGCGGCGCCGGATCGGTTACGCTCGGCGACGACGGCGAGCTGCTGCGCATGCCGGCGCTTTCGAGCGCGGTGGTCGATACGACGGCCGCGGGCGATACATTTATCGGTGCGCTTGCTGCGGCTCGTTTGGAGGGGCTGCCGCTCTTTGAGTGCATGGCCGCGGGTGCTCGCGCCTCGGCAGTGACGGTGTCGTGCCTGGGCGCGCAGCAGTCGATTCCCACGCGTGCCGAAGTTGAGCGCGTGTTTGGTTTAGACGATTTAGTACAAGACGGAGAAGCGGAGTAGAACAATGGCAACCAAGAAGCTGATCCTTGATCTGGATATGGGTGTGGACGATGCGATGGCGCTTGCCTATGCCATCGCGAGCCCCGAGGTTGAGCTCGTGGGCATTACCACGTGTTTTGGCAACGTGCGCGTCGACCAGTCGGCGCGCAACTGCCTGGCGGTGCTCGACTTGTTGGGCCGTCCCGAGGTGCCGGTGTACCTGGGTGCTGACCGTCCTCTGCAGGCGACTGAGCCCTATACGCCGCCGGCGTCCACCGTACTCATCCACGGCAAGAACGGCATCGGCGGCGCGAGCGTGCCCGCGTCGCCCTATGAGCCGGTGGGGGCGACGTCGGTCGATGGCAACGCTGCAGTCGATTATCTAATCGATGCCGCGCGCACTTATGGTCCCGATCTGGTCTACGTAGCGACCGGCCCGCTCTCCAATCTGGCGCTTGCCCTGGAGCGCGATGCGACGGCGGTGATGTCTATCGGCCGCGTGGTGGTGATGGGCGGCGCCCTGACCGTGCCCGGCAACGTGAGCGCGGGCGCCGAGGCCAACATGGCAAGCGATCCCGAGGCGGCCGATGCCGTGCTGCGCTCGGGCCGCAAGCTCACCATGGTGGGTCTGGACGTGACGCATCGCGTGGTGCTTACGCGCCGCGACATTGCCGGCTGGACGGGCTCGGGCACCATGGCCGGCTGTGCGTTTGCGAGCATGGTCGAGCACTACATTGGCTCGTACGAGATGAACGCACCTTACCTGGGTGGTTGTGCGCTGCACGATCCGCTGGCCGTCGCCGTGGCGATCGACCCCACGCTCGTGGGTGCGCTCGGCTGCAATCTGCGTGTTGATCTGCTGGGCGAGTATCGCGGCCGCACCATTTGCGACGAGCGTCGCCTGTCCGATCCGGACAAGAGCGCGCTTGTGGCGCTGACCGTGGATGCCCCGCGCTTCCTGTCCGAGTTCAAGACGCGCATGGCCCGTGTTCTTGGCTAGATGATTTCCGTGCCCCGCCCCATGTAGTCAATTTGGGACGGGGCTTTTTTAGCTACCGAGTAAATGTGCCCGTTGGGGGAATAGTCGTGCCACTTCGCTTGACAACAGGCTAAACTAGCTCATAAACATTTACTATTCTGTTTAGATTGAATTTGCGGTCGTTTAGTTGTCGAGTCATCAAGTTGCGATGCTCCGCCACGGCCGTTGCTAGGGGGAACAATGGCCAAAGCAAGTGTTCGCGAGATCAGCCGCATCACCGGTTTTTCGCCTGCGACCGTGTCCAACGCGCTCAACCGCAAGCGCAGCGTGAGTGAAGAGACCGCCAAGGTCATCCTGGAGTGCGCGCAATCGCTTGGCTATCAGCAGTCGACGCAGCTCGAGAGCATTCAGTTTGTGCTTGCGCGCAAGACGGGCGCCATTCTGGACGAGAGCACCTTCCATCCCGCGGTTATCGAGGGCGTGGAGCGCCAGGCGCGTCGTCACGGCATGAGCACGAGCTTTGTCTCGCTCGACTTTAGCGACTTGGACGCCGTGCGTCCGCAGGTCGAGGGCCTGATCGCCGATCCGTCCGCCGCTATCGTGCTGATGGGCACCGAGCTGGGCGAGGAAGACTACGCCCTGTTTGCCAACGCTGCCGCCCACCTGATCGTGCTCGATGGCTGGAGCGATCGTCAGTACTTCGATGCCGTGGTCATTGCCAACACCGACTCGGTGCTGCGCGCCGTGGATCACCTCATCGAGAAAGGTCACAGGCAGATCGGCTATCTGGCGGGCGACCTTCGCATCCGCAACTTTAAGGATCGCGAGCGCGGCTATCGCCAAGCGCTTGAGGACGCAGACCTTGAGGCCAACCCGACATGGCGCGTTACGCTGGGCACCACGCTCGAGGGCGCCTATCGCGACATGGGCGCATGGCTCGACAGCGTCTCGCGCGACGACCTGCCGACGGCTTTCTTTGCCGAAAACGACGTGCTCGCCGTGGGTGCCATGCGCGCGCTCAACGAGCACGGCATACGCGTGCCCGAGGATGTCTCGATCATCGGCTTTGACGATCTGTCTTTGGGCGCCTTCTCCAACCCGCCGCTCACCACGGTGCACGTTCCCAAGCACGAGGTGGGCGAGATCGCGGTGCGCCGCCTGGTGGGCAACATCCGCAATCCCAAGAGCTATACCTGCAAGACAGCCGTATCGACCTATTTTGTCGAGCGTCAGAGCGTGCGTGAGATCTAGGCAAAGGCAACGCCGGGCCGCAGGGCGGCAAAGCCGTCGACGCGACCATTTCGTACACTGCCTAGCATGATTTTTCTGGGACGGGGATTAAAAACTCATTGATCCCCGTCCCGGGCAGCTCATTTGGGACGGGGCTTTTTTGACTGGTATGATTGGTGCGACCATTCAAACCAGCTAAAAGAGCCCCGTCCCAAATTGACTATCGAGAGGATCTGCCATGGAGCGTATCGCGAGCTTTTCCGTTGACCATTTGCTGCTTGAGCCCGGCGTGTATGTGAGCCGCATCGACCGCGATCCGGCGACCGCCGCTGTCGTTACCACCTTTGACCTGCGCCTGACCACGCCCAACAAGGAGCCGGTCATGAACACGGCAGAGTGCCACACCATCGAGCACCTAGGCGCGACATTCCTTCGCAACCATGCCGAGTGGTCGAGCCGCATTGTCTACTTTGGCCCCATGGGCTGCCGCACGGGCTTTTACCTGGTCGTTTTTGGTGAGGTGACGAGCGAGGAGATCCTGCCGCTCGTGCGTGAGTTGTTTGAGTTTGTCGCCGACTTTGAGGGCGATGTCCCCGGAGCCGCTCCCGAGGAGTGCGGCAACTACCTGGACCAGAACCTTCCCATGGCAAACTGGCTCGCGCGCCGCTACCTCGACCGCGACCTGGCCGATATCGACGAGAAGCACCTGCACTATCAGCAGGCGTAAGGGCTTATCGCCCAAAACGCGCACATTGGGCGCCTTCGCTTATGCGGGGGCGCCTTTTTGTTGAGTGGTCTGGACGAGCGTTCAAAATCGCTCATGTTTGTTCTAGAATGTTCGTATAGTCACATTTACGAACAGGAGTGAACATGCATATCTACTCTGTCAACGATCCCGAGTTCAAGTCCTATGGCCGCGTGTGGGACGACGTCCCGTCCGGCCTGACCGCTCCACTCGTCGAGGCACTCTCCGCTACGCCCATCCCCGAGGGCAGTAAGTACGTAGCGAGCGCGCCGGATCTCGAGGGTGTCAAAGATGCCGACAAGCTTGGCTTTCTCATGTTTGGCGGCCGCCCCTTCCAGCTCGGCTGGTGCAACGGGCACAACACGCGTCTCAACTGCCTGGAGTACCACCGCGCGAGCGAGTTCAACCTGGGGGCGCGTGACTTTATCCTGCTCGTGGCGCATCGCTGGGAGATCGAGGGCGGCAAGCTCGACACCGCGTGCGTCAAGGCGTTTCGCGTGCCGGCGGGCAAGGTTGTCGAGGTTTTCAACACCACGCTCCACTACACGCCGTGCATGGTCGACGACGGTGGCTTCCAGGTGATGGTGGCGCTGCCCGCCGGCACCAACGGTCCGCGTCCCGAGGCTGCGGCCGATATGCCTGCTGCCGGCGACAGCTACTGCTACTGGAAGGCCGACAAGTGGGTTCTCTGCCATGCTGACAGCCCCAAGGCAGCCGAAGGCGGCTACGTAGGTCTCATCGGCAAAAACCTCGACATCGCCTGCGACTAGAATCTTCTGTCTCGATCTGTAACATCTAGCGGGCTAAATCGTCTCTACCTGTTACAGATCGAGACATACCGCCCCCCAGCCACCACAAAGGTGCCTGTCCCCATTGTGGTGGCTGTCTAGAGCTGGCTGCGCAGATAGTCAGCCATATATGGAACAGCGAAACGCACGTAACCGCGGCGTGCCTGTTCGATAACGCCGGCGTCGATGAGGCGTCGGCGATACTTTTGCGCATAGTCGGGTGTGACTGACATGCGCTCGGCCACATTGGAGATGCGCGACACACCGTCTTTGTCATCAGTCATTGCGTCGAGAAACGCGACGTCTTGGTCCGACAGCGCGGCGAGCGTCGTTTCACAAACATCGTTTTCGAAATCGGCCTTTGACGCTTCGATAGCTCCGTCGACTTGCTCTGGCGTTACGTATTCTCCTGCCTGGCAGCGATTGGCGATGTTGTAGCCGATGAGCTGCAGCATATAGGGCGATCCTTGGGTTGCACGAGCGGCACGGAGGCGAAGATCGCCTGGAATATCAAGGTCGAGCTCTTCGAAAGCCCGCTGATAATAGGCATCGACATCTCCGACTGAAAGCGGTTCGAGCGTGACTTTGCGTGCGCGGTTGAGAAATGTCAGTACGCGGTCGTTGAGTGTCGCGGAGACTGCTCCCGGGAGGCCTGCCATGACGAGCGCGACGTTGAGTCCCTCGCCGACCAGCTCTTGATAGGCGGTGACGAGCTGTCTGATCTCGGGTGAATTTGCCTGGAGCTCGTCGATGAGGATGAGGATGCCGTGTCCCTGCTCGGTTAACTTGCGTGCCAACTGCGTGAATTTGAACTGGAAACTCTTAGTTTCCTGTACGTCGCGCGTAAACTCGAGGCCGGCTGAGAAACCGAAGACGCTCAAACTGCCACCTGTAAGTTTGGGGAGACGATGCTTGTTGGCGTAAGGCTCGCCCGCTTCCTGGATTTTCTCAACAATGCGCTCGAGCATATCCTCGGAGGCTACGGTGGGCGTGGCGACAACAAAGCCGAGCTTGCGGGCGTGATCGGCAAGTTCCCACAACAGAACCGTTTTGCCGCTGCCTCGCTGGCCGAGCATGAGCATGGCTCGGTCTCGATTGCCCGGCTCCTGCTCAAGGCCGGAGATGAATGTCGAAATCACGCTCCCGCGTCCCACCAGATAGGACGGGCGATTTCCAAATGAGGGGGAGAAGATGGTTTCAGTCATAAGTCTCCTTTCCTTTTTTTCCTATTTTTTCCTTTTTTTCCTATTCAGTCAAATGAGTTGCTGAGCGAAGGCGGCTACGTAGGTCTCATCGGCAAAAACCTCGACATCGCCTGTGACTAGAATCTTCTGTCTCGATCTGTAACATCTAGCGGGCTAAATCGTCTCTCCCTGTTACAGATTTAGACAAACTGCAGGGGACTGGCCGAACAATCTCAATCTGTAACACCAGGCCCGGTTTTGGCGGCCTACCTGTTACAGATCGAGACAAATCGCCCCAAACCGCCACAAAGGCGCCTGTCCCCTTTGTGGTGGATTGGGCAGGCGGGTATCAAAAAGTGTCAGGTGGGGTGGCTGCCGGGCGCCTGCACGCGAAAAGAAGTATCGGCCTGTGCCGTTGCCGTTGAGCGGTACCCCGTTTGCAGGGATACTGAGCCTATGACAACAGCGTGCGAAAGGATTGATACATGGCTTTCCGTAATGACTTCCTGTGGGGCGGCGCAACGGCTGCCAACCAGTGCGAGGGTGCCTACGACGTGGACGGCCGCGGCCTGGCCAACGTGGACGTGGCTCCGCACGGCCCCGAGCGCTATGCGGTGGTCTCCGGCCAGCGTAAAATGCTCGACTTCGAGGACGGCTATTACTATCCCGCGCAGACCGGCATCGATTTCTATCACCACTACAAAGAGGACATCGCTCTCTTTGCCGAGATGGGCTTTAAGACCTTCCGTATGAGCCTGGCTTGGACCCGCATCTTCCCCAACGGCGACGAGACCGAGCCCAACGAGGCTGGCCTGGCCTTCTACGAGGACGTATTCCGCGAGTGTCAGGCGCACGGCATCGAGCCGCTCGTGACCATCACGCACTTCGACTGCCCGATTCACCTCATCAAGGAGTACGGCGGCTGGCGCAACCGTAAGCTCATCGACTTCTACAAGAACCTCGCGACCACGATCTTTACCCGCTACAAGGGGCTGGTGAGGTACTGGCTCACCTTCAACGAGATCAATATGATCTTGCACCTGCCGTTTATGGGTGCCGGTCTGGTCTTTGAGGAGGGCGAGAACAAGGAGGCCGTCGAGTACCTGGCCGCCCACAACGAGCTCGTCGCCAGCGCTTGGGCAACCAAGATCGCCCACGAGATCGACCCCGAGATCAAGATCGGCTGCATGCTCGCCGCGGGTAGCTACTACCCCTACAGCTGCCGTCCGGGCGACGTGCGCCAGGCGCAGCTCGATAACCAGGACAACTACTTCTTCGTCGACGTCCAGAGCCGCGGCTACTACCCGGCATATGCCGTCAAGAAGCTCGAGCGTCTAGGCATCGATGTGGGCATGACGGACGAGGACCGCGAGATCCTGGCCGCTAACACCGTCGACTTCATCAGCTTTAGCTATTACAGCACCCGCTGCTCTGCCGGTGCCGATAACCCCGATGTCGAGCGCACCCAGGGTAACGCCTTCGCCGGCGCCAAGAACCCCTACCTGCAGGAGAGCCAGTGGGGCTGGGCCATCGATCCACTGGGCTTCCGCATCACCCTCAACGACCTGTACGACCGTTATCAGAAGCCGCTGTTTGTGGTCGAGAACGGTCTGGGCGCCAAGGATGTTGTCGAGGAGGATGGCTCCATCAACGACGACTACCGTATCGACTACCTGCGCCAGCATATCGCCGCGATGCGCGATGCGGTGACCGAGGACGGCGTTGACCTGCTGGGCTACACCACCTGGGGCCCGATCGACCTGGTGTCTGCCGGCACGGGTGAGATGTCCAAGCGCTACGGCTTTATCTATGTGGACCGCGACGACGCCGGCAACGGTACCCTCAAGCGTTCCAAAAAGAAGAGCTTCGACTGGTACAAGAAGGTTATTGCTTCTAATGGTGAGGACCTGTCCTAAGGAAGCTGAGACACTCAACTTCATAGCCTTCTAACCAAGGCGCCCGGCGAGTAGTTATTGCTCGCCGGGCGTCTTGCCGTCTGCGGATTTTGGGACATGCGGCCCGCTTTTTGGGCCCGCCTGTCGGTACACTAAAGGGACTATGAGTACCCGCGAGCGACATATCGGCCACGCGGCCGCCCGGACCGCTCCGGTTGCGGATCCCAGGGGCGGCAGGCTCTTCGCCATGCCGCGATTCCTTGTTGGCATAACGCATCAGGTGTACCGTCACCGCGTCTTTGCTATCGCCGGCGCCATCACCGCGCTGTTCCTCATGCTTTTGGCGATCTTGCCGGTGCTGTTCGCCTTCGACCCCAAACTTTCTAACGCCGTGCCCGCCTATAGCGAGGTGTCCGAAGAGGTCGTGGATGCGCTCACCCATTCGAGCCCTCTCCCGCTGCTTGTCGCCGCAATTGTATTTTCAATTTGGGGCGTGTTGGTCTATCTGCGTTGTTTGGACTATGTGTTGCGCCGCCGCCTTGTTGCCATCGCCACCATCTGTGCCCTGTGGATGATCGAGGTCATTCTCAAGTACAAGTCGTACACGCCGTTCTATGCCACCTTGCTGTGGTACCTGTACTACGTGCCCATGACGCTCATTCCGCTGCTCTACCAGCTCTGCGGCCTGCGCCTTGCGGGCCTGGAGCAACGCCGCCTGGGTCGCCGCTACCGTGCTGCGCTGTGGATTGTGGCCATCCTGCTTATCGGATTTGTGCTCACCAACGATTTTCACCAGCAGGTCTTCCGCTTTGACCGTACAAGCGACACCTGGAGCAACGATTACACGTACGGCCGGGGTTATTTCGCCTTCCTCGTGTGGACGGCCTTTAACTTCGTGGCCTTTTTTGTCCTGGTTGGTCGGTCCTCGTCCTTTCGCATCCAACGTTTCTCGGGCACGGCGGCGCTCGTGCTGCTGGGCGGCGCATTCTTTGGCATCTCATATGCTCTGCGCGTGCCCTGGGCATGGAGGCTCAACTTTTCGCTCGTCTATTGCATCCTGTGCGTGGTGGCGATGGAAATCTGTCTCGATTGCGGTGTCATTCCGTCGTACCACGATATCGCCGGCATCTTCGACACCTTGCCGCTTGACCTCAAAGTTCTAACGCGCGACCTGCAGGAGGTCTATGCCACGCCGGTGTCAAAGCCAATGCCGGTAGGCGTGCGCGAGGAGTTGCGGACCCAGGAGCACGGCCGCGCCCATGCCTTTACCGTGGCGTCCGATCCCGATGTGATGTATCGTGCTTTTCCGCTGCTGGGGGGATCGGCCCTGCTGGCCCAAGATGTATCGGAGCTCAACGAGCTCAATCGCGAACTGGCACATCGTCGCATGGAGCTGCAACGCCAAAACGAGCTGCTTGCCGCCGACTACGACCTTAAGACACATTTGGCAGATCAAGAGGCCGAGACCTTGCTAGTCCAAGACGTGGACCAGGCGCTTGCCCGCGCGCTCGAAGAGATGTACGACTTGTTGAGCTCGCTGCCGCCGTTGACTGACGAGGAATCTTCGCGCGAGCGTTACCGCATGCTGCAGCGCGCCAAGATGCTCGTTGCCTATTGCAAACGGAAGGGGTCGCTCACGTTGGCACAGCACGGGGAGAGCGGTTTTGACCGCGACCGCATTCAGCTCATTGCCAACGAGCTCGCAAGCGACCTGCGCACGATCGATGTCGATTGCGCCTCGATTATTGCCATACGGCGCCCGATGCACGCCAGTACGGTAAGCGCGCTGTACGACTGCGTGTATGACTTTGCGTTTTTTGCCTACACCACCGATCATCCGGCACTTATGTATCACTTGGGCGACCATGACCGATGCAGCGTCGAGCTGCGCGCCACACTTTTTTCCAACGATGATGAAGATCTTTCGCAGACGCCCGCTGCGCAAGAGCTCGAAAGCGCTTTGCAAGGGCGCAACGTGGCATACCGCCTTGAGGGCGAGTCCGGTCAGCTGCGCATGATCGTCTTGATGCCGAGGGCGGGTGAGTGACGATGCAGATTTCGCTCATACTTCCCCAAATCGTTGCGCTCGATGTTGTCTTTGCCCTGGCTGCGTGTCTGCAGACGATCCACGTCCCGCTCATCGCATCGCGCCGCTCGTCCTATAACCGTAAGGTGATTTGCGCCTACGAGGCGAGTCTTGTGCTTCACCTGATGATTTCGGCGCTCATCTTGTTCACGTCGTCTGGCTCGTATCTGGTGGCGCCGCTTGACGTTTGCGCCAGGGCAATGGGCGGAGCGTTGTGGCTCAATGCCGCAATCTTTGCCTATGGCGTGGTACTTATGGTGCACTATCGTCGTCCCGTCATGCTGGTCGAGCTGCTGCTTGTTGTCGCCGTTACACCACCGGTGGTTTTTGCCATGGGCTCGGCGTGGACCGTTGTCCTTATCGCAGAGGGAGCGTTCTTCCTGTTCCGTTCCATCGCGGCGCTCTTGATGGACGTCCGTAACCGCCAAGAGGATATCACCATGTTCTCGACGATCGAGACCATCAACGTGATTCCCGTGGGCATCCTGTATCTAGACCCGAGGGGCCGTCCGCTGCTCATGAACCGCTGCATGCGCAAAAACCTCGTAGAGCTCCATATGCCCACTGACCTGGGCGACATGAGCAGCACATGGAACGACCTGCGCAAACTGAGCATGCAAATGCCCGAAAGCAGCGCCAATCGCGCCCATATCGACCTTGATCGCTTTGGTAGGGATCGCGCCGTGGTCGAGATCTCTCCTTCCGAGATTCGTCTGTTCGTGCGTGACTCCGTTACGGTCTCGAGCCGTCCGTTCGAGCGCGTCGTCGGCCTGGACGTGACGGAATACGCACACGCCTACGACCGTCTGGCGCAAGCCAACCACCTGCTTGAGCGTGCTGGCCAAGAGCTCCAGGCCCAGATCGAAGAAGCCAAAAAGGTTGCCGACAATGCGGCCTACCTACGTATGCGTGCCCGCGTTCACGATGTGATCGGCCAGCGCCTGTCCATTCTTCATCGCTATTTGGAGGAGGGACGTCTGGATGATGAGTCGCTCGAGCAGATTGACCCGTTGCTGCGCTCAATCGCCGCCGATTTGCGCAGTGGCGGTGCCAGCGAGCCTGCAGAGCAGCTGAGCGATATCGTCCACGCCTTTGGCTTGGTGAGTGTGCAGATCGATGTTGAGGGTGCGCTGCCTGAGGACGCGCGTGTCGCCGCCGCATTTTTGCAGATTATCCGCGAGGCCTCGACCAATGCCACCAGGCATGCGCAGGCGCATCGGGTCCACGTGCGCCTGTGGCAGGAGGGGACGAATGCTAGCGCCGTCGCGCGCATGACGATTTCTAACGACGGGTCCCCGGCCCCCGTATCGTATCGCGAGGGAACGGGTATCCCAGGTATGAGACGTGTCGCGCAAGATTTGGGCGGCGGTCTGGAAGTCCACGCCGCCCAGCCCTTTACGCTTGCGGTGTCCATCCCGCTGAGCTCCAACGCCACGGTCCAAAGGAGAAGTTCATGATCCGCGTGTTAATTGTCGAAGATCAGGCCATTCTGCGCGAAAGCCTGGCGCGCTCCGTTGGCGACCAGCCCGATATGACCGTCGTCGCCGCGATCGCCGATGCCTCCGAGGCCTTGGGTGTCGCGCTCAAGGAGCACCCGGACATGATACTGATGGACGTGTGCACCGAACACGATTCAAACGGCATCGTGGCGGCGGCGCGCATCAAGGAGCAGCTGCCCGAGTGCCGCGTCATCATCATGACAGGCATGCCCGAGATCACCTTTGTCGATCAGGCTCGCGAGGCGGGCGTCGATAGCTTTGTGTACAAGAACGTTGGTATCGACGAGCTGTTCGCCGTGATGCGCTCCACGCTGGCGGGCTATTGCACGTTTCCCAAGCCGCCCGAAAGCATTTTTTCGGGCACGGCGGCACTCGACGATGTCGAGCTGTCGATTTTGCGCCTTGCCTGCGAGGGCAAAAGCCGCCGCGAGATCGCGGCCGAGCTGTTTATGAGTGAGGGTACCATCAAGCGTCGCATCTCGGAGATCCTAAGCAAGACCGGCTACGACAACATCATGCGCCTGGCCGTGCGCGCGGTAACGGAGGGCAGCATCGTTCCCAACATGGAGCGCCCGTAATCGACGCGCTCGCCGTGTTCCGGCGCCGTAAAGATAGGCCGTCCGCCGTTTTGCATCAGAAAACGACGGGCGGCCTGCTTGTGCGGCTGTGCTGTCGGCATAAAAACGACGGGGCCGCAGGATCAACTCCTGCGGCCCCGCCTGGCAAGTGCGCGGATGCGTCCGCCAATCCGCGGCTGATGTTACGTGCCGCTACGCGATGGTTGCGGTGTAGGAGGCGACGTCCTCGTAGGAATCGGTCAGGTAGGCGTCGATGCCGATGGTCGTGTTGACCAGGTCGTCAAGGCTGTCAAGCTCGCCGCTCGAGAACGTGAATTCCTCGGTGGCGTTGGTGCCGGGCATCAGGTTAGCCGAGAACCAGGGTTCCTTCATGGTGCCGTTGACGTTGGTCTTGCCGGAGGGAGCGTAGAAGGTCAGGTCCTTGTCGCTCTTGTTGGTGATGTTGACGACAAAGCCGATGTCGCCCCATTCGTCCTTGAACTTCTCGGTGATGGTGATGGTGCACAGATCGTCATCGGCGACGGTGACGGCGGGGGAGATTTCGACGCTCTGGACGTCGTCGTCTTCGACGGCCTCATCGATCTCCTCTTCCTTCTCGGCCGCCTCGCGATCCTTTTTTACCGTACCGGACAGATCCTTGTCGGACTTCGTAAAGATAAGCTTGTCGCCTTCCACCTCGAGGACGAGCTTGCCGTCCTTGAGTTTCATGTCCTGCGAATCGCCGTCGGCGGTGATGGTTGCAGTGGTGGCGTCCTTGGCCTCCCATTTCAGGTCGGCGACCTCAAGGAACATGTCGAGGACGCCCGTGCCGTCTTCGTCGAGGATCAGGATACAGTTGAGGCCCCACTCCTTGAGCATATCCATGTACTCATCGGTGAGCTCTTCGCCCTCCAGGGTTCCACCCGAGAGTTCCCAGCTGCCGACGAAGTTGGCCTTGGGGTCCTTGCCGCCGCCGCTGCAGCCCGTCAGGGCAAAGGCGAGCGCCAGGACGCATGTCAGAAATGCGAGTACGGACTTTTTGAACGTTGTCTTCATGGTGTCCTCCTTTATCGAACGAAACCCATAGAAGCAAATGCGGGGGTGGCGGACCCCCCGCCAATTACCAGATAGAGGGGTTAGGGCCTAGGCGTTCCGCAGTTGCTGCAGAACTTGCCGCCGTTTTCGCTGCCGCAGTTGGGGCAGAACCACTTGGCCGGTGCCGGGGCGGGTGCGGGACTGCCGCATTCGGGGCAGAACTTGCCGGTGTTGGTGGCACCGCAGCTGCAGGTCCATGCGCCGGCCGCGGGGGCAGCGGCAGGAGCCGGTGCGGGGGCGGGTGCCGGAGCCGGCTGTGGGGCGGCCTGCTGCTGTGCCTGGCCGGCGGCGAACAGCTGGCTGGCGTTCATGCCGCCCATGCCGCCCGCCATGCCCATGCCCATAAAGCCGGCCATCGCGCCGTTGGGGTTGGCGGCTGCCGCGCGCATCGCATCGCTCTGGGCGCTGGCGATGTTGGCGGCTGCCATGGTGGGATCGCGCATGACTGCGGCCTTCTGCAGGTCCTTGATCATTTGCTCGTCTTCTTGCGAGGCGGCGATGGAGTTGACGCCAAAGCTCACGATCTCGACGCCGCGCAGATCGCGCCAGTCGGCGGAGAGAACCTCGTTGAGCGCGCGGGCGAGCTCGGTGGTGTGGCCGGGGATAGCGCTGTAGCGGATGCCCATCTCCGAGATCTTGGCAAAGGCGGGTTGCAGAGCGGTGAGCAGCTCGGACTTAAGCTGGCTGTCGATCTTATCGCGCGTGTAGCTATCGGTCACGTTGCCGCACACGTTGGTATAGAACAGCAGCGGGTTGGTGATGCGGTACGAATACTCGCCGTTGCAGCGAACGGAGATGTCGACATCCAGGCCAATGTTGTTATCGACCACGCGGAAGGGCACAGGCGAGGCGGTGCCGTACTTGTTGCCGACGATCTCCTTGGTGTTGATGAAGTAGACGCGCTGGTCTTTGCCCGCGTCGCCGCCAAAGGTAAAACGGCTGCCGATATTGGCGAACGTCTCCTTGATGGAGTCGCCCAGGTTGCCGCTAAAGACGCTCGGCTCGCTGCCGGTGTCAAAGACAAACTCGCCGGGCTCCAGCGCGACCTCGATGATCTTGCCGTTTTGCACCACGAGCATGCCCTGGCCGTCGTTGACGGCGATGACGGAGCCGTTGGAGATGACGTTGTCCTCGCCGCGCGTGTTGGAGCTGCGGCCGCCGGTGCGCTTGCTGCCCTTGCAGGCCAAGACGTCAGCGGGCATCGATTCGCAATAGATATATTCCTTCCACTGGTCGGCCATGACGCCGCCGGCAGCACCCAATCCAGCTTTCAAGAGTCCCATGGTGATCTTCCTTTCTCGTCAAAGGCCGGGTGGTATTGGCCAGAATGGCTAATCGTCCTTGTTGTCCTTCATGACAACGGTGGTCTCGGTGTGGCTGAAGGTGTCGTGCTTCTCGGTCAAGTCGAGCTCGCCGCAGTAGCAATCGGCGTGGGTGGCCTCGTTGGCCGTCTTGAGCTGGCCTACCAACAGCACGTCTCCGATGATTACGATGATCAGCGGTGCGACGATGTTGATGAGGATGCCCTCGATATCAAAGGTGAGGTAGTCCGGATCGAAGGCGTTCTCGCCCATAAAGAGAATCTGGGAGAGGACAAACCCGATCACAAAGAACAGCACCGAGGCGATGGCGAGCTTGGGCTTGGAGCAGGGAAGCTCGCCGACCATGCGGCCGGTTTGGCCGTTCATGGCAAACAGGTAGCTCTTGCCGTTCCACGAGGTGGAAAGCATCCACACGGGGAACAGGGCATAATCGTTTTCTTCCCAGGTGTAGTCGAGCTGCTTGCTTTCGACCGTGGCGTCGTCATATTCGTCGACGACGGTCTCGCGCAGGGCCGAAATCGTACTTTCTTCCATACGACGCTCGGCGCGCGCCTTGCAGGTCTCGCAATCCTCATCGTAGCGGTTGGCGATGTAGCCGGGCATATACGCGACCGAGAACGGGCGCAGCGCGTCGTAGTCAAACGGCTCGATGGCATCCATATGGCCGTCGGGCATCTTGGACGATCCGTCGACGGGCACGCGCTCAAACGAGATTTTGCCCTTACGGTAGGCGTCGTAGTGGTCGGTGGTCGTGACGGTGCGGTCGGATTCCTCGGTCACGGTCTCGTTGGTCGCATCGAAGTACACTTCGCCATCCACGCGGGCGCCGTAGAGCCAAAACGGCACGTAAACGCCTTGGACCTCGTCGATGTGGTTGCCGGTGACAAAGCTCTTGGGCAGCAGGATTTTGCCCTTGTAGTGCTCTTTGAGTGCTGCCATAACATCATCGCGCCCGAGCTTAAACGGAATCACCAGGTCGGGTGAGAAGTCGCCCGAGAGCTGGCCGGGCGCCACGGCGGAGTTGCCGCAGTATGGGCAGGTAGTAACGGCGACGGTGCCGTCCGAGACCAGCTCGGCGCCGCACGACGAGCAGATGTAGCCGGCGTTTTGGGCCAGATCCTGCACGGCATCGTCGACAGCAGGTTTGGGGGCCGCGGCTGCGGCATCGGCTTTGGCATCTGCCTTGTCCTGGCGCTCGCGATAGAGGGCCTCGACTTCCTCGACTTCAAAACGCGAATCGCAGTAGTCGCAGACAAGCTTTTGTTCGGCACTGGCAAAGTGAAGGGGGCCGCCACACGCGGGGCACTGATAGTTGACACTCTCGAAGGCCATGATCGGTCCTTTCCGTGCCGGAGGCTATGCGCCGATGGCGCCGCCGCAGTATTCGCAGCGTCCACTGGCATCGGGAATGGTGGTTGCACCGCAGAAGGGGCAGGTGACCGCGGTCTTGGGGGCCTTTGCGGCCACGACGCTGTCGCGCGTTTCCTGACGCAGCTGCACCAGCGCATCGCGGACCTCGGTTGCCTGGCGCTTGGCCTCGCGGTACTCGATGGACCCGCGCTGATCGATGGTGGAGTCGTTCACGCGCAGGTTGATCTCGGTAAAGTACGGCGTGTTGACGTGGATGGTCAGGTTAAAGTCGTAATCCAGGTCGTAGCGCGGCGGGTTGTAGCTCTCGCGCTCGCCGTCCTTGGTCTCGCGATAGATCTCGGTGCGATGCTCGTCGATATCCATATCGCAGCCGAGTACCTGTGAGAACTCGATGATGTCGGGATTGGCGTCGCGCCAGCGGCTCTGCGAAGTGATGATCAGCAGACCCGCGTCTTCGTCGAGCATGATGTTGGTGCGCCCGGCAGAGAGCGTTCGCGTGGGGTTGAACGAGGCCAGGCGCTCGGCGTTGGCCTCGCGGTAGGCGAGTTGCTCGCGGATATCGTCCGCGGTGCTGGAGCGCCAACCACTAAAGAAGGGGGAGAGCTTGCCTGCGCACTCTTTGCACAGGTAGCCTTCGTTGATTTTGGTCTTTCCCAAAAGCCCCAGTTCGGTACCGCAAATCGCGCACTCTTTCTTCTCGAACATCTTGTCAAAGAAGCCCATGGCTGCCTCCCATCAACAGGTAGCGTGTGTCACTTTTGATGATGGGTGAGCGCGCGATCTTTCACGATACCCAGACGGCTCAAGGAGTCTCCACAACTGGGACACATGGCCCATTTTCGGCCACTCATTGGGGACGTACTTAAATGAGTACAGTTGAGCGTTCAGGACATTGCCGCAACGCTTTTCCTTTCGCGCTCTACGCTCTACCGCCACATTTCCTCGATCAACAGAAAGACCGGTACCGCCTCGCGTGTGGCCCTTATCAACTTCTTCTGGTCCTGGGCACCCAAGGACTAGCGTATGAGGCGCCGTCCAGTTCCTTACTCTAACGGGGGGATGTGGCTCCAAAGCGCACCCGCATCGACGCTTCGCCTGCGCTAAACTGGAGGGCACGTACGCGATTACGAGAGGAGCCCGCATGGAGGCTTACAAGCAAGAGTTCATCAAGTTTATGGTTGAGTCCGACGTTCTTAAGTTCGGCAGCTTTACGCTCAAGAGTGGTCGTCAGTCCCCGTTTTTTATGAACGCCGGCGCTTACGTGACAGGCTATCAGCTCAAGAAGCTGGGTGAGTATTACGCCCAGGCCATCCACGATAACTTTGGCGATGACTTTGATGTGCTGTTTGGACCGGCCTACAAGGGTATTCCGCTGGCCGTCGTGACCGCAATTGCCTACCACGAGCTGTACGGCAAGGAGGTCAAGTACTGCTGCGACCGTAAGGAGGCCAAGGACCACGGTGCCGATAAGGGCAATCTGCTGGGTTATGAGCCCCAGGACGGCGACCGCGTGGTCATGGTCGAGGACGTTACCACCAGCGGCAAGTCCATCGACGAGACCTATCCCAAGGTTAAGGCTGCTGCCGACGTCGAAATCAAGGGCCTGATCGTGTCTCTCAACCGCATGGAGGTCGGCAAGGGTGGCGTGACCACCGCTCAGAAGGAGATCGAGGCAAAGTACGGTTTCCCCGTCGCGAGCATCGTCTCCATGGCCGAGGTCGTCGAGACCCTCTACAACCACGAGATCGATGGCAAGGTCGTCATCGATGACGAACTTAAGACCGCCATCGACGCCTACTACGAGCAGTACGGAGCACAGGAGTAGGTAGTTACGTGGGTTTACCAACCCTATCGGTTCCGCCGTTCTGCCGAACGACGGAACCGCCGACGCTGCGCGCTGCCAAGGGCGACAATTTGTCATTCAAAAGGCGAGGCATGACCAGAAGGTCAATGCCTCGCCTTTTTCATGCCAACTTGTTCGCCCTGGACGTCGCTCGCTGTCCGTCCTCTACTTGCGGCGTTGTCTTGCTCCGAATGCGGCCCGCTCGCTGCCGTTGCCAGATTAGTCATTGGGGACGTTCTTAAACGACTAGTCGTTGGGGACATTCTTGTTTGACTAGTCGTTTAAGAACGTCCCCACCGACTGGGGCTGGCAGATCGATCCGCTGGGCCTGCGCATCGCCCTCAACGAGATTTACGCCCGCTACGAGATTCCGCTGATGGTGGTCGAGAACGGCATGGGCGCCTACGACGAGGTCGAGGAGGACGGCTCCATCCATGACCCGTATCGCATCGCCTACCTGCAGAGCCACATCAAGGCCATGGGCGAGGCCATTGCCGATGGCGTTGACCTGATTGCCTACACCTGGTGGGGTCCCATCGACCTGGTTTCCGCCGGCACCGGCGAGATGCGCAAGCGCTACGGCTTCATCCACGTCGATAAGTACGACGACGGCACGGGCACCTATGAGCGCCGTCGCAAGGACAGCTTCTTCGCCTATCAGAAGATCATCAAGTCCAACGGCACCGAGGGCTTGGATTAATTGAGCTCCGGCGTTCCGCCGAACGCCGGACCGGCCGCCGACTACGTGACCACCGACGTCGATGACGACGGCATCTGGAACGCTTTTGTTCACCTGGGGCTTATCGAGGCTTAATCGACAATATGAGTCCCCATGGGAAAAGGTTTTGGAAGGGCTTGGAAGGGCTTGTGATTCGGGCCCTCGCCTTAGCATTTTGGCCATTTGGCACTATAATCACCATAGGTATGCGCATAACGTTGCGCTTAATCAAGAGGAGAAAACGTATGGGTCTGTTTGATATGTTCAAGAAGAAGGCTGAGCCCGTGGCTGCCGCTGCTCCGGCCTCCATTTCTGCTTCTGCCGGCGCCGACGTGCTGTGTTCGCCCGTCAAGGGCAAGGTCATCAAGATGGCCGACGTGCCCGATCCCGTCTTTGCTGGCGAGGTTTTGGGCAAGGGTTGCGCCGTGTGGCCCGAGGACGACCTGGTCTACGCTCCCTGCGACGGCAAGGTGACCGTCACCATGGGTCACGCCGTGGGCCTGCAGTCCGATAGCGGCATCGAGGTTCTGGTGCACGTTGGCGTCGATACCGTCAACATGAATGGCGACGGCTTCGAGGGCTTCGTCAAGGCCGACGACGTCGTGAAGGCCGGCCAGCCCTTGCTCAAGATCGACCGCGCCAAGATCGCTGCCGCCGGTTACAAGGACTGCGTCGTCGTGGCCGTGTCCAACACCGCCGAGTTTGCCGATGTCGAGCTCGCCGTCGAGGCCGAGTCTGCCGTCGCCGCCGGTGACGCCATCGTTAAGGTCGTCCGCAAGTAGTCTGCGGCATCCAGAAGATGCACAAGGGTGGTCGGGTTATCCGGCCACCCTTTTTTAGTAGGCCGAGTAGGCGCATTTTATTGCAGGGGGCTTGCTTTATGGGCCATTCACTCGTCAAATTGAGCCGCCTACGCTTTTGCGACGTAGGGGGTTGAACGGAGCCGCTAATATGGACCTACTGTTACGACGTGCGCTGCGCGGGAAACGCAGCGCCGCTTGTTTGGAGGAATGTCATGAAAAAGAAGCTGCTGCTTGCGCCCCTGATGGCTGCCCTGGTCGCGTGCGTGGTTTTGCTTTCCGGTTGCGGAGGGCCTTCGGTGGAGGAGCTCATCACCAACGATCTTACGAGTCAGTTTGACGAGATCAAGAACGGCGGCGATGATTTCCTCTCCGGCCTGGAAGAGGCTTCGGGCGACGAGTTTGAGCAGCTGGGCATCGATCCCAAGGAGTATGCCAAGAGCTATCTCGAGGGTTTTGATTACAAGATCGGTGATGTGACGGTCGATGAGGACAAGGGCACCGCGACCGCCGAGGTCACCATCACCTGCAAGTCCATGAACAAGATCGTCGAAGATTTCGCCACCCAGTATCAGGAGAAGATCGCCGCACTCGATACGATGCCTTCCGAGGACGAGCTGTACAAGATGGCCGGCCAGGTGATGGTCGACGTGACCAAGGCCGCTGAGACCAAGGACACCAAGGTCACCTTTAAGTATTCCGCCAACGAGGATAACGAGTGGTCTGCCGACGATTCCGCAACCACCGAGATGATGAATGCGATGATGAACTAGTTCGTTGCGGCGTTTTACCAAACGCCGCAACTGCTCGACGCTGCGTGGGCGCCAGAGCGACAACTTGTCATTCAAAGAGGACGGCATGACCAGAAGGTCTATGCCGTCCTCTTTTCATGCCAATTTGTTCGCTCTGGTGCCCGCTCGCTACTCGCCCAGCACCAGCGCCGCGAGCTCTGCCTGGCTGTCCACCACGTAGTCGGCGCCGGCGGCTTCCAGCTCTGCGCGGCCGCGGAAGCCCCAGCTGACGCCTGCGCTCTTAAGACCGGCGTTGTGGCCGGTCAGGATATCGACATTGGAATCGCCTACGTAGAGCGTGGTCGCCGGGTCGGCGCCCAGCTCTTCCATCACATGCAGCGTGACGGGTGCTTCGGGCTTGGGCGGAAACGCATCGACACGGCCCTGTACCAGCGCAAAGCGCTCGGAACCAAAATACTTCTCGATAAGCGGGGCCGCCGAGACGTGGTCCTTGTTAGTGAGCACGGCAAGCTGCACACCCGCGGCACGCAAGCGGTCGAGCATCTCGATCGTGCCGGCATAGGGGGCGGTGTGGTCCTCCTTGTGCTCGTCGTAATAAGCCCTAAACTCGGCAAGCGTCTGCTCAAACATACGGCCGTCGCCCGCGTACTCGGCGGGCATAAAGCGCTCAACCAGCTTGAGCATGCCGTTTCCCACCTTGTAGCGATACTCGTCAACGGCAAATGTGGGCCAGCCGTGCGCCTCGCAGGTATGGTTGCCGGCGGCTGCCAGGTCCTCGAGCGTGTTGAGGATGGTGCCGTCCAGATCAAAGATCACATGGGAAAAAGCTGCTGCCATGAAAGCTCCCGTCGTTGGGTTTCAAAACGCACCCCATAATACTGGGCTTCCGCGTTGGGCGTGCTTGGAATCTGAACATCTCCAGGGATATCAGGTGACATCGCGCCACTCATGAGATTCCGCCCTAGCAAATCCTTGGCAGCTGCTCTCCCACGAGCATGTCGAGGATGCGGGTCGAGCCCCAGCCGGTGCGAACGCGCACGGCGGGACGGGCGTCCGATCCAAGCGGCAGCACGCGGCCGATGATGGCGGCATTCTCGCCGTAGCGGGCGGCGCGCATGGCGCTCAGCGCGGCATCGGCTTGCTCGGCCGGCACCACGGCGACCATCTTGCCCTCGTTTGCCACCTGCAGCACATCGTAGCCGAGCATCTCACATGCGGCCTGCACGTCGGGGCGCACGGGCACGGCATCCTCGTCGATCTCCATGGCAACACCGCTGGCCTGGGCAAACTCGTTGAGTGTGGATGCCAGGCCGCCGCGCGTGGGGTCGCGAAAGCAACGCGTGCCGGGCGCTGCGGCCAAAACGTCGGCAATCAGGTGGTTGAGCGGCGCGGCATCGCTTTCGATCGTGCTCGAAAACGCCAGGCCCTCGCGCTGGCTCATGATGGCGATGCCGTGGTCGCCGAGTGTGCCCGACACCAGGATGACATCGCCAGGCTGGCAGTTTGCACCGCTGAGCGCCACATCCGCAGGCACTTCGCCCACGCCGGCGGTATTGATGTAGACGCCGTCGGCCCCGCCGCGCTCAACAACTTTGGTGTCGCCGGTGATGATCGCTACGCCCGCCTCGCGCGCCGTCTCGGCCATGGTCTGCACAATCTGGCGGAGCTTATCCATGGGATAGCCCTCTTCGAGGATAAAACCGCACGATAGGTAGCGCACGTTGGCGCCCGAGGTCGCGACATCGTTGACGGTTCCGCACACGGCGAGACGGCCGATGTTGCCACCGGGGAAGAACTGCGGCGAGACTACAAAGCTGTCGGTCGACATGGCGATGCGCCCGCTCGCGGGCAGCGCGGCGACGCCGGCGTCGTTGCCTTCGAGCAACTCGGGCGTCCCAAAGGCATCCAAAAAGACCTCATCGATGATGCGTTTCATCATCTGACCGCCGGAGCCATGGCCCAAAAGGACGGTGCTATCGGTGATGCTATGGGACATATCCAAAACTCCAATCGTGGGTGGAATTGATAAAAATCGGACATGGCAGAATCGATGTTAAGTAAAAGCCAGCGAGCGCCATTCAGACGAAGTGAGTTGCCTTGAAAGAGGAGGCTGCTGGGCTTTTGCCCGCAGCCGACGATTGAAAGGCAAATCGCTCGCCTGAATGGCACGCAGCGTCGACCAGTCCGCCGCTCGTTAGAACGGCGGAACCTAATAGTCGCGGTAGCGGTAGTACGCCGCGCAGCTGCCTTCGGAGCTCACCATGCACGGGCCGACGGGGTGTTCGGGCGTGCAGGTGCGGCCGAACAGAGAGCAGCTGCTCGGCGTAATGGCCCCGCGAAGTACGTCGCCGCAGCGGCACCCACGCGGCTCGACCGTCGCCTCAACGGGCACGTTAAAGCGGGTACGGGCATCAAAGCGCGAGAACTCGGGGCGGATGGAAAGGCCCGAGTTGGCAATTGGCCCCAGCCCGCGCCACGTGGTGTCGCATGGCTCAAACACCTGCTCGACCAGCTGTCGCGCCACGGGGTTGCCGCCTGCGTTGACGCCACGGCGGTAGGCGTTGTCGATCGTGGGCCTGTCCTCGGCAACCATCTGGACCAGCATGCAGATGCCTTGCAGGATATCGACCGGTTCAAATCCCGTGACTACGCCCGGGGTATCGAACTCGTCGACCAAAAAGCTAAAGGGCGCCAAGCCCGTGATGGTGGCGACGTGGCCCGGCAGGATAAAGCCGTCGATGGCGGTCTCGGGATCGTTGGCGATAGCGCGCAACGCCGGCGGCGTGGTCTTGTGGGCGCAATAGACCGAAAAGTTCAAAAGCCCGCGCGCCTCGGCCTCCAAGATGGCAGCGGCGATGGTGGGCGTCGTAGTCTCAAAGCCCACGCCCAAAAAAATGACCGGACGATCGGGGTTTTGCTCGGCAATGTCGAGTGCGTCGAGCGGAGAGTAGACGATGCGGATATCGCGCCCTGCCGCCTTTTGCGCTGCGAGCGAGGTGGACGATCCGGGCACGCGCATCATGTCGCCAAAGGTGGTGATGATGGCGCCGTCTATGTTGGCGAGCGCGATCGCGTGGTCGATGTCACGGTTGGCGGTAACGCAGACGGGGCAGCCCGGGCCGCTCAGCAGCTTGAGCCCGGCCGGCATAATGGAGCGAAAGCCATAGCGGCCGATGCTCACGGTGTGCGTGCCGCAGACTTCCATAAGGTTGATGGTACGGTCGCCGACAAGACCGCGAATGCGTTCGATGAGCTCGCGAGCCAGCTTGGGGTCGCGAAATGCCGAAAAGTCGATACCGGAGCGAGCCGGCTGTCCGGCCGCCACTAGTATGCCTCGGCCGGGTTGCTGGCCAGTTGGTCTTCTTCGGCCAGTTCGGTCATGGCATTAACGAGCTCGAGCGTTTCTTGCGCTTCCTGCTCGTCGACGATCTGGATGCCAAAGCCGGCGTGCACGAGAATATAGTCGCCAACCTGCGCCGTCGGCACGAGTCGCAGCGACACCGGACGCTCGATGCCCATCATGTCGACGGTGGCCTTGAGGCCATCGTCGCGTTTGACTACTTTACCGGGGACGGCAAGGCACATATTGTTCCCCTTTTATACGTTTTGCGCTGGATAGGCGCTCGATAATCCATCAGTTGATGGTAGCGCTCGCGGGGTTCGCGGGCAAACGCGTTACGCCTGTGAGACGGCTGGGCACAGCGGTGTGCGAGAGCGAGCTACTGCGATGCGATCTGCGCAAGACGAGCGCTTGCGACCGCCGCCTGACCGTAGGCGATGCAGCCGTCATTGACGGGCACGGTATGGGGGATAAGGACAGTAAGACCTGCGCTTTTGAGCTCGCGGGTGAGGAGCTGGAGCAGAAGTCGGTTCATGAACACGCCGCCCGAGAGCGCGACGGTGTCGATGCCCTCGCACGCGCAGATCTCGCTGGCGATGCGTGCCGAGGAGCGCGCGACGGCGACATGGAAGTCGAGTGCGAGCCTGTCGGCGGGCACACTGGCTCTGGTTCCCTCCAAAAGCGCCGCAAAAAGTGAGCTGGGGCTCAGGACGAGAGACGTGCTCGAGGTAGCTTGGACAGTTAGTTCAGATTTGTACTTTTTAGAGTGGTAATGGGTGGTATAGATCGTCTGCGAGGGCCCCGAATGGGTTGATTTGGGGTATCCGGCGGGTGAATTAACCGCAAATGAGGTGCCTGGAGAGCCCTCTTCGGGGTAATCTGAGCCAAAACCGTTGGTTAGAGGGTCCGTTTTTAATACAAATCTGAACAAACTGTCCAGTCGCAATGGGTCAGATGCGGAACAGCCGTCTTTATCGCCGGGAACATGGGTAATTTTGCTGCCGAGCGCGCGCCAGGCGGCGGCTTCGAGTTCGATGGCGGGCTCGCCTTCGTAGGTTGCCTGCCCGCAAATGCCCAAAACTGCAGCGGCGGCGTCAAAGAGACGCCCCATACTGCTCGTGCGTGGGCTGTTGATGTTCCGCTCGATCATCGTTGCCGTCACGCTGCGTGTTTGCTCGTCTAGGCCGTCCAAGAGCCGCTCGGCCCCCGGATGTTCAAGCAGGCCGAGCTCACTGAGCAGGGCAAAGGCGTTGCGGCGGGCGTCGCGCACGGAGGCCGCCCCGCCGGGGAGCGTCCAGGTGCGCAAATGCGCGGCGCGCTCAAAGCCGCCAAGGCTGGCAACAAGAAACTCGCCGCCCCAAATGGTCCCATCGGTGCCGGCGCCGGTGCCGTCAAAGGCGATGCCAAGGACGCGCGCGTCGGTTGTAAGCTGGCCCGCGGCAATCGCCTCTGCCATTACGCTCGCGATGTGCGCATGATGGTGCTGGACTTCGATAAGCGGCAGATTGTGCTCCCGTGCCTGCTCGCGCGCCCATTGGCTCGACAGATAGCTGGGGTGTAGATCGCAGGCCAAGGCGGCGGGCGCCAAGTCAAAGAGATCTTCCAAGCGTGCGCGCGCGGCGTTCCAGGCATCGAAGGTCCCGCCGTTTTCAACATCGCCGATATGCTGCGACACAAAACAGGTTGCCTCGCCGTTCGTCCCTTCACGCGTGAGCGCAATCGTGGCCTTGTGTTGTGGCCCGCAGGCGAGTACGCAGGACGGAGCGCCGTCGAGCGCCGGCAACGGCAGCGGCTGGGGTGCATATCCGCGAGCGCGGCGAACGGGCATGGCGACCCCACCGACCACGCGCACCACGGAATCATCGTAGCGCGAGAGAATCGCACGATCGTTGCCAAGTAGCGCGTCAGCGATGCCGGCGGCAACAAGGTGCTCCCATGCAAGGGTATCATCGGTCTCGATAGGTTCCTCGCTCAGGTTTCCGCTGGTCATGACGAGCGCGTGCATGCCGCGGGCTTCTGCCGCGGCAAGCAACAGATGCTGAAGCGGTGTATAGGGGAGCATAACGCCAAGCTCAGGAAGGTTGTGCGCGACGGACGGTGCGAGCGCGTTGGGGGAGCCGCCGCTCTCGCAAACGGCACGTCGGCGCAGCAGCACAATGGGGCGAATGCTGCCGGCCAGCAGGCCGCGCTCAACGTCGTTGACATGGCACAGGCGTTCAGTATCGGCAAGGCCGCGCACCATAACGGCAAGCGGTTTGTTGCTGCGGCGTTTGCGGCGGCGAAGCTCGGCTACCGTCTTCTCGTTGGAGGCGTCGCATACCAAGTGAAATCCGCCCAGACCCTTGATGGCGACGATACCGCCGTTGGCCAACAGCTCAACACAGCGGTCGATAATGGCGTCGCTGGTCTTGCGCGTGGTGCCGACGGTCAGCGACGCGGCGGCTTCGCCGGCCTCGCGCCACGTAATGTGCGGCCCGCAATCAAAGCAGGCATCGGGCTGCGCGTGAAACCGCCGGTCAAGCGGGTCGCCATACTCTGCGGCACAGGTGGGGCACATGGGAAAGCAATCCATCGAGGTGGCCGCTCGGTCATAGGGCAGCGACCGGATGATGGTAAAGCGCGGTCCGCAGTTGGTGCAGTTGATAAAGGGATAGTGAAAGCGTCGGTCGGCGGGGTCGAACAGCTCGTGCAGGCAGTCGTCGCACGTGGCGATGTCGGGCGAGACGAGCGTCGTGTGGGCGGTTTGATCCTGCGATGCCACAATGCGAAAGCCCCGCTCGTTGGCGGCGTCCCAGTCGCCGGGCGCTAGGTCCATAACCTCGACATGCTCCACACGAGCCGCCGCAGGCGTATGCTCGGAAAGCGCGGCGACAAATTCGTCGAGCGCCTCGCTTAGAGCGTGCGCCTCGATATGCACGCCATCGCCCGCGTTAAGCACCCAGCCGCAAATGCCATGCGCCATGGCCTCGCGATACACAAATGGCCGCATGCCAACGCCCTGCACAATGCCCGTTACATGGATATGCGCATGTCGCATGCGACCCTCCTTCATCGAGACCTGCCAAAAAGGGACAGGTTTATTTTGGTAGGTAAAACGTTAAACCTGCCAAAACAAACCTGTCCCTTTTTGGCAGGTGCGCCGCGCAAAGACCCGCTACAGCCCCAGGCTCTGCTCGGTGGCGGCGCAGGTGAGCTCGCCGTGTTTAACGCCGCGCAGGCCCAGCAGACGGTCAGCCAGCTCGTAGACACGCTCGCCGCGACCCTTAAGAGCCAGAATCTCCAAGCAGTTGTGGTGGTCCAGATGCACGTGCATGGTCGAGACAATCTCGTCGGTGTAGTCGTGCTGCACCTCGTCCAGACGGCGCGTCAGATCGCCGGTATGGTGGTCATAGATCATGGTGAGCGACCCGATGACCTGCTCGTCGGGCGTTCGCATCTGCTCCTTGGCAATGGAGGCGCGAATCAGATCGCGCACGGCCTCGGAGCGGTTGGCAACGTCGCCGCGGCGCGCGATTTGCTCGTCAAAGCGGCGCAACAGGTCGTCGGGAGCGGTGACAGAAAAACGGACCAGCTCGGAGGCGGAGCCGCTGAGGCGGCAGCCCACGACGCCGGTCGGCCCGTGCGGATGCTCGTGCTCGCAGGCGTGCTCGTGCTCGGCCACGCTACACCAGCTTTACGGAGCCAACGGAGTTATGGTCGGCCTCGATGGCCTCCTCGTAGCCCTCGAGTGCGTCGTGCGCCTCGTGGAGCGCCGCCATGGCGGCCTCGAGCTTGGTGCCAATGCGCTCCATGTCAAAGTTCTCGGTCGCATGCAGCAGCTGATGGCTCCACTCGTGGGCGAGCTCAATGGTGTCGTCGACCTGCTTGACGCTCATGGCAAGCTGGCTCATGTTCATTCCGACGTCATGCATGGGAATCTCCTTATGTTCGGGACAATCCAGTGGTTCAGATTCTACTACGCCCGCTTTACGCATCGCCGCATAAGAAAACGGGTGCGAGTCCGTCTGACCCGCACCCGTTCACTGGGGGCTGTTTGTGATTACCATACTATCCGTGGTCGCGGGTGCAACACCCGGCTCTCCGGCGAGCGGCACAAAACCACTCATGGACGGCAACACATGACCGGCGTATTACAGGTGCTTCTCAAGCAGCGCCTGCAGCCTGGCCTTGGGCAGCGCACCGACGGAGCGGTCGATTTCCTCGCCGTTCTTAAAGACAACCAGCGTGGGGATGCTCATAACGCCAAACTTCATGGCCAGGTCCTGATTGTCGTCGACGTTGCATTTGGCGACGGTAATCTTGCCGGCCAGCTCGTCGGCCATTTCGTCAACAATGGGCGAGAGCGAACGGCAGGGACCGCACCACGGTGCCCAAAAATCAACCAGCACGGGAAGGCTGCCGTTAACGACGGAATCGAAACTCTCGGGGGTAATCTGCTTAATGTCAGCCATGGTGACCTCCATAATGCGACGCGGCTCTGCCGCGTAAAACTCAGTACGACTGTGCTTATACCCAACGGCCCGCAATGCAACCACTCGCGGGCGGCTCTTTTATATAATGGTGGGCATGCAAACGATTGGAGAGCGCATGCCCACGTCACAAAGCCAGAAAAAAGAAGCCATCGCCCAGGCGACCGAGCAGGAGCTCGCATCGCTCGCGGGCCGCGGCGTGCGTATCGCGGGCAACGCGTGCTCGCCAATTGTGCTGGTAAAAGGTGATTTAGACGATGCCGAGCGCGCAGGTGGCGAGTTGGCTGCCGGTCCAGACGGCGCCGCGTTGCGTAAGGCGCTCGGCGCCATCGGTTACGCGCCCGAGGATTTCTGCGTGCTGGCAAGTGTTGCCGGCGCGGGCGACGGGGCGGTTGCGTCAGGCGAGGACCTGCCGTGCGAGCTGTTCCGCGAGGCGCTCGAGGCCTTGGACCCCGAGGCGGTCCTGCTGCTGGACGATCGCGCGGCCGATACCATGCGCGAGACCTACGCAGACATGCTCGTGGCGATCGACGACTTTGATACCGCCATGCTCAAGCCCGGCTTGGTCGCCCACGTGCAGGGTCGTCGCGTACTCGCGCTCGACGGCTTTGAGGCCGCGCTGACCGACAAGGCCGCCAAGCAGCGCATGTGGGCCTACATCAAGCAGCTGACCCCGGCCGCCGCGCCGCTGTAGCGGACTGGCGCCGGCAAGGCGGTCCTGATGGGTCGAGCGCGGCGCCGACTTGTCGCGCCCTTACATCACTGCGCGAAACTCAAACCGATCGCCGTGAATGCGAAACTGGCAGTTGCCGTTCATGCGCTCGACGGCAAGCTTAATGCTCCTGGTTCCAAAGCCGTGTCCGGTGTGCTCGGCCACGGGCATGCCGTCGACCATGCGCGGCGGGCGCCCAAACGTGTTGGAAACCAAAAGTAGCAGTTGTCCGTCCTCGCAACGCAGGTCCAGATCGACAAATCGCTTGCCCTGGGGAGCGGCGCTTGCGGCGACGATGGCGTTGTCCAGGGCGTTTGAGAGCACGCTAAACAGATCGACGTCGGCTACACGGACGCTCTCGGGCACGGCGGCGCGCAAATCGGCGCTGATGCCGTTTCGGTTGATATCGGAGCTAAATGACGAAAGCACGATATTGACCGTGTCGTTGGCGCAGTAGCGGCGCACAGCGGTGCGGTCGTTTGTCTCGCAGAGCTCGTCGATGCGCTCGAGCGCCTCGTCGATGTGGCCCTCCTCGATCAAAGCCGCAAGGCCGCGCAGGAAGTGCCGCATGTCGTGGCGGAGAACCGAAAGCTCACGTCCAGATTGGCGCCAGGCCTCGAGCTCCTTGATGGCTGCGCTGTCGCGGGTCGCGAGCATCCAGCGCTCGCGCTCGGCGATTTCCTTTGCCTCGTATTCGCGCAGATACACAGTAAGAAACATGAGGTAGAACGCGCAAAGCGCAAACGCCAAAAACTCAACCGTCACCACGGAGCCCGAGTGGAAGAGCGTGGTGTAGACGTTGGTGGCGTAGTCAAAGATGTAATAGACGAGCGGCAGGATGAGCAGAATCTCGAGCTCGGTGGGGGTTTTAACCGCCAGGCGCGGACCGATGTCGCTGGCCCAATGCAGCAGGATTGCAAAGACGACGGCCGTGGTGATAATGCGTGCCGCGTAGTACGCGATTTGCGAGTCGGTGGCGGCGAGCGCGGCGATGCCCATCCAGTTGCTGAACTGGCAGCTCAGATAAGCACTGGTGACGCCCAGCATAACGAGCAGCGGGTTCAGGCGATAGCGCGCGCACAGGTAGATGACGAGCGGCAGATGCACGACGAGCGGATATACCTGACGGGCGAAAAGCTCGCCGCCGACGGCATTGGCGAGGCCGAATGCGCATCCGGTTACGGCGCCGACCATCACCAGCTCAAGCGCATGACGCCGGTTGATCTCGATACCGCAGAGCGCCGCCGAGGCAAAAACGCCAAAAAGCAGGGTCGTTGCGTGGTGGATTGCCCAAAGTACCATCTCGGCCGCGGGGAGCATTAGCGCCTCCCGCTCTCGAACCGTGCCGCAAAGTAGGCATCCTGGAAACCCTGCTTGCAGCTGCGCGCCAGCGGGATGCAAGCGCCCGAGCGCATGACGATATCCGTACGGTTAAAGTGGTCGATATTGCGCAGGTTGACCTGGTAGCTACGGTGACATTTAAAGAAGTTCGCGTTTTTGGCCAGCTGGTCCTCGATGTTGCGGAACGGCTCGAGCGCCTCGATATCGCGCCCGTCGCGCAGGTGGAATACCACGTGCTTGTTGCGGGCCTCGGCGTATTCGATATCGGACAGGCGCAGGGCATGGTATCCAAAGGACGTTTTGGTCACGAGTTCATCGGTCGCGTCAGGTCGCATGCTCGAAAGCTCGTCGAGCAGTTGCGCCAGGCGTTCGTACGCTACAGGCTTGAGTAGGTAGTCGAAGGCACGGACCTCATAGGACTCCAGCGCGAACTCGGGCGATGAGGTGAGGAACACCAGACGCACGGCTGTATCGGATTGGCGCAACTCCCGCGCGGTGTCCATGCCGTTGACGAGCGGCATGATCATGTCGAGCAGAATGATGTCGGCGCGCGATGCGGCATGGCGGGCCAGCAGGTCCTCGCCGCGCGTGACGAGTGCAACGTCGACCGCCGTGCCCGTCTCGGTCGACCAGCGGTCGATCATCCGGTGCAGTCTATCTAGAAAAGCGACGTCGTCGTCGCAGGCGATGATCTTGAGCATTCGGGCCCCCTTAGTAATTCGATTTTGCCACATTGGGTGCGTGCCGCCCGCGGAGGAACACCCCGTTTGCGCCCCACGGTGCGCAACTCGCGCTGAGCGGCAGGGCGTCAGTTTTGACGGCCGCACAATACTCCATGGATACACATGTCAATCGATGCCGGCGGTCGGACGGGGAGTCAGGCCGCCCGCCGGCGCCAAGCGATAGCGAACATTGCGAAAGCATAGAGGTAAGGGGAGCTGTGATGAGGGGGAAGAAGATGGGGATGCGCAGACTTGCTGCTTGCGTGCTGGCTGCAGCGCTGGCGCTTGGGGGCGTGGCGACGACGCTCGCCACGCCTACGGTAGCCGAGGCGTATCCGTCCGCCGCGATCAAACCGAAACACCTGAAAAGCGAGCTTTCGTATGGCGAAAGTGATGTAATCCAACTTTCCGGCGGCAAAGACTATCGGTTTGCCGGCACGGTTGATATCGACCACTATGAGGTCGAGGGTGGCACCAAGGAGAACCCGACCCGCCTATATTTCACTGACAGCTCGTCTCTGGGCGGTCCGCTGACCGTCGAGCGTGACCTTACATATTCGCAACACCCGCTCTTTGTGCTCAAGGGCGGTTATGTCGAGTTTATCGGTGATTCGGGTGTCCCGACCGAGGTACGCTGCGATGGAAAAACGTTTTTGAGCGATAGCAATGATTACGAAGCGCGTGGAGGTGTCGATAAACCGAATACGGGCAAGAGCCTCAACCTTTCCGTGGAAAACCTCAAGCTTGTTTCAAGGACCGAGAACAAAGATACCGATCGGGCAATCACGCTCTATGGAACCATGGGTGCGGGGGAGACGGCCAGCTTCACGAACGTGAGTGTCAGCGGTTGGAAATGCTGCAAGAACAGCGCATTCAAGGTTGACAAGGGTAATGAAATTTACGAAGCCTCGCCGGCGCCTGTAACTATCAGAGGCAGCCAGGTCGCGGTGGATGCAACGTTTGTCAACTGTACGTTTAAGAATAATAGTGATGACTGCGTCGGCGCCTTGAGCGTGGTCGGGCGGTCGAAGACTCCAAAAGTTACGTTGAACGGCTGCACGTTCGAAAACAACAGTCAGGGAATGATTGCGTGCGACGAGATGAAGGTTGAGAGCGGTCATGTGCATGCGGGCAATATTGGCGTCAAAAATGCCATAGTCGCCCTGAATAACTGCAGTATCCGTTCAACAAATAACACGTCATGGAATGGACCCTGCTCTTATATGTTCAATGTGTGGGGTATTCAATATCAGATGCACATGACGAGTGCCATTGCGGTGGCAAAGGATGCGTCGTGCACCATAAACGGTACGGTTATCGACGATTCGTTCGTGTTCCCCTCTGATAGATTCAACGGTCGCGACATAAGCGGTCAGGACGAGAAGCGCTGCGCGGTTTACGCCCTTGGTTCTGTGACGCTCGCCGGCAACACGAAGGTCACTACGGCCAAGGCGAAGGGCGTCGATGCGTCCGATGTCGCGTCCGATGTCGGTAGCTACGGTAAGGTTCACGTCGATGAGTCTTTTACGGGCACAGCCGTCCTGTCTATCGACGATACCAAGTTCGATCCCGAGTCCAATAAGCAGTATTACTACTATGAGTATGTGGACCTTGTCACGAGCGATCTTTCGCAGGAGGATCTCGCGAGCAGGCTCAAGCTCGCCAACGAAAACCTTGCATACGACGTTACCGATGGCAAGGTCAAGGTTATCCATCGCAAGCACGAGCACGAGTGGACCTATTCCACCAACAAGGATGGGTACAGCATCGCGGCTACGTGCAACGGACAGTATGAGGCCTCGCACTGTGTCTACTCCAGGGACGGCGAGACGATCTCGCTGATGTCGTCCAAGAGCGGCGACCTGAGCTTTACCTACAACGGCAAGCAGCGCGACGCCGTGCTTGCTACGACCAAGCCGTCTCAAAAGGACAACGCTGTAGCCCAGGGCAAGGTAACGATTGTGAGCGCACGCTTTTACCGTTGCGCTGATGAGAATGACACCGTGGGCATCGAGATGGAAGGGTCGCAGCCGTGCGATGCGGGCACCTATCGCGTGGTGGCGACGGTTGCCATCGAGGGGCAGAGCGATGTTACGCTCGAGCGCGTGTTCAAGATTAACCCCGCCTCGCTTGCGGAGAAGGACTCCAACCGCAAGGATCTTTGTAAGGTCGAAATCATTGGCTACGACAAGTTGAAGGATAACGTCAGGTTCAGCAACGGTGACGTGCTCAACGACGTTCCGTCTTATGAGTGGACGGGTGAGGAGATAACGCCTCGCATTAAGGTGACGTATAAGCTTGGCGACGAATGGATTGTGCTTAAAGAGGGCGTCGATTTCGAACGCCTCGCTTGGGGCGAATCGGTTTCGGAGAAAGACCCCGGTGCGTACCGGAGCCAGCTCTGGGGCCTGGGAAACTTCGCATCCTACGAGCAAATTTACTCCTACAAGTTTTTCTACTGGAGCATCTACGGCACGCAGTTCGAGAATGTTCAGGCCAAGGGCTACTCGGGCACCTATGATGGCATGGCTCACTCGCCGTCGGTGACGGTCGACAATGCCCCCGAGGGCATGCAGATCAAATATAGCGTCGATGGTGGCTCGCTGTACGAAGACCAAATCCCCTCCTATACCAATGTCACGCGCGATATCTATTACAACGTGTGTGCTGAGACAATTAAGTACCGTATTACCGCACCCGACTACGTGCCGGTGGAGGGCGAGCTTGAGATCAAGATCGCTCCCGCCGATCAGGCCGCTCCCAAGGACGTCAAGACGACGGCCGCGACCGGGCATGCTTTGGCGGATGGCAGCATCGACGGGGTTGATAACACCTACGAGTGGAAAGCCGAGGCCGCCAGCGACTATCAGTGGATTGCCGAAGGCGAGACGTCGGTTAAGGGCCTCGCCGCCGGCAAATACAGCGTTCGCCTTAAGGCCGACCGTAACCATAACGCCTCCAAGGCCCTGACGGTTGAGGTCAAGGACGGCCCTAAGAAGGCCGACGGTAGCGGTTGGAAGCACGACGATACCGAGCACTGGAACACCTGCACCTGTCGCAAGGAGGACGTTGACCGCGCAAAGCATGACTTTGAGTGGGTTATCGACCAGGCCGCTACGGCTGATAAGCCCGGTTCCAAGCATGAGCACTGCAAGACGTGCGGCTACGAGTGCAAGTTTATCGAGATTCCGGCTTTCGGTATTACCGGCTACTCGGGTATCTACGATGGCGAAAAGCACGGCGTGACGGTTAACGCCGAGACCGTCGCATCTATCCAGTATCGCGAGAAGGGCGAGAAGAAGTGGAGCGACGAGTCTCCGCTCATCTGCGATACTGGCTCCAAGACCGTCGAGTTTAAGGCGGCGCTCACGTCTGGCGACACCTGCGAGGGCGAGGTCGAGCTTAAGGTCGATCCCCGTCCGGTAACGGTGAAGCCCAAGGATGCTTCGAAGGTGTACGGTTATGACGATCCGGACTTTGAGCTCGAGGCCGTCGAGGGCTCGATCATCAAGGGCCACCCGCTCTCTTGGTTCAAGATTCGCCGTGAGGCCGGCGAGAACGTGGGCACCTATACGCTGACGATCGAGGAGAGCGAGGTCGGCGACAAGTGGGACAAGATCCAGAGGGCGAACTATGCTCCGACGCTCCAGACCGGCACGTTCGAGATCACCAAGCGCAAACTTGGTGTTGGCTGGAAGATCGGAACGTATGTCTATGACGGCAAGCCTCAGGGCCCCGAGATTGTAATCAGCCATGTTGTCAAGGGTGACGAAGGCAAGGTTTATTATGCGACCGAGGGCGCAACGGCTGTCGATGCCGGTAACTATAAGGCGAAGGTGACGGGCCTCGCCGGCGACCCTGAGGTCATCAAGAATTATGTCCTTCCTGACAAATTCCTGGAGACGGGCTATACGATCTACAAGGCAGAGCAGGAGAAGCCCCAGGGGTTGAAGGCCACCGCCGAGACCATCCGTGGCAAGTGCGACGGCAAGATTGAGGGCGCGCGCGGTCACGTTGCCTATCGCCTGTTCCGCACCCAAGCTGGGGACGCCAATGGCGAGACCATGGTTTCCGAGGACGGCAAGATCGAGAATCTTGCCGCCGGCGACTACCAGGTCTGGTATGCCGAGACCGATAACTACAAGCCGTCCACGCCTGTGGAAGTGCACGTCGGTCAGGGTAAGTACTTGTCTGTTACCCCTTCTGATAAGAATGACACCTACTCGATAGCGTGGCATAGCCCGAACGAATATCTGCAGTGGCACGCAAGTGTGGAGTTCTCGGTAAAGATCTCCGATGGCTACTACGCGGGCGATGACTTTGCCGTCAAGGCAAACGGCGTGGTTCTTGAGAAGGGTGAGGATGGAAAGTACGTCTTGAGCAATGTCGAGGAGAAGACAATCATCACCGTCGAGGGCGTGCGCAAGCACGAGGCTGTGAGCGATACGTGGATCTCTAACGACAATACGCACTGGCACGAGTGCACTTGCGGCGGCAAGATCGACGAGGCTGCGCATACCTTTAAGTGGTTTGTCGACAAGAATCCCACGGCGACCGAGGCCGGCTCTAAGCATCAGCAGTGCACGGTCTGTGGACACGCGTTGCCCGCAGTCGAGATTCCGGCTGCCGCCATCGTTGGCTACTCCGGCGAGTACAACGGCGCGTATCACACGGTCGATGCGAAGAGTCTGCCCGAGGGCGCGACGGCCCAGTACAGCACCGATGGCAAGAACTGGTCCCCCGAGGCCCCCAAGATCCGCGACGCCGGCAAGTTGACCGTTTTCTACCAGGTGACGATTGATGGTGCGAAGGCCGAGGGCGAGGTTACGCTCGAGGTCAAACCACGCGCAATTACGATCGCGGCCGACGACTCCTCCAAGACGTATGGCGATGTCGACCCCGTGTTTACGTGGGCGATCACATCTGGCAAGCTCGTCGAGGGCGAGTCTCTCGAGGGCATCACTGTTAAGCGCGATGCCGGCGAGGACGTGCGCGAGGGCGGCTATGCCCTGAACGTGACGCAGGCCAAGGATGCCAACCCCAACTACGACGTTGCCTGCGAGGCCGGCGTGTTCACCATTAACCGGCGCCCGCTCACCGTGACGTGGGGCACCAGCGAGTTCGTCTACGACGGCGAGGAGCACTGCCCCGAGGCGAAACTCGGCAACGTGATCGGCAAAGACGAGCTTGGCGCGACCGTCGAGGGCTCCCAGACCGAGGCCGGCGCCTCGTACACGGCGACCCTCACCGTGCTGACGGGCAAGGCCGCTGGCAACTATGTGCTGCCGCCCGAGGGCCTGACGTGCGACTTCTCCATCAAGAACGCCGCCCAGGACGCGCCGAAGGTCCAGGCCGAGGCCGAGACCGTGAGCGGCAGGCGTGACGGTAAGATCGCGGGCGTCAACGCGACGATGGAGTGGCGCGCCAAGGGTGCCGCCGAGTACCAGGCCGTGGGCGAGGGCGTGACCGAGCTCAAGGATCTCGCCGCCGGTGTGTACGAGGTTCGCTACCAGGCTAAGGCTAACTACGATGTTTCCTCTGTTACCGAGATCACCGTGGCTGCCGGCCGCAAGCTGGTCGTGGCGCTGCCGACTAACCAGCAGGGCTACACGCTTACCGCGACGGCAACCGAGCTCGACTGGCACGGCTCCGCAACGCTTACCGTGAGCATCGACAGCGCGTACTTTGCGGGCAAGGGCTACGCCGTCAAGGTCGACGGTAAGGCCATCGAGCTCTCCGACAAGGGCACCTATGAGCTCAAGGATGTCGAGGGCGACGTGAATGTGACGGTCGAGGGTGTCCTCAAGCACGAGCCCGACGGCACGGGCTGGGCGCACGATGCCAAGAATCATTGGCATGTCTGCCGCTGCGGCGACATCATCGACAAGGCGGAGCACACCTTTGAGTGGGTCGTCGACTGGCCGGCGACTGTCGAGGCCAAGGGTGAGAAGCATCAGGAGTGCACCGTCTGCCACGAGAAGGGCAAGACTGAGGAGATCGCGATTCTGGTACCCGAGATCATCGACGGTAAGGGCCAGACGATGGTGGTTGACGCCGCCAAGGACCTGAGCTTCCGTTCGAGCGCACCGCTCGCGTTCTTCCAGAAGGTACTGGTCGACGATAAGGAGGTCGCGGCCGAGAACTACGTGCTCACCGAGGGCTCTACGATCGTGACGCTCAAGGCGAGCTTCCTGAATACGCTCGGCGTGGGCGAACACAGGCTGAGCGTGGTCTCGACCACGGGCACGGCCGAGACGACCTTTACCGTTGCCGAAGCCGCCAAGCCCGCTCCTGGCCAGACCACCACGACTACGACTTCCAAGCCTAAGAAGAGGGCTAGCAAGGAGGCGTTGCCTGAGTCTGGCGACAGCACTTATGTCGTCGCGGGCGCCGTACTCGCTGCCGGTGTGGCAGTCCTGCTCCTGGCGTGGGCCATCATGAAGCGCCGCGCTTAACCGCGCACCAGCTCCCAGCGGGTCCGGATCGAGCGATCCGGACCCGCTTTTATGCCCACCGCCTTCGGACCAAGATAAAACGGGCCGCTCGAACCGTGTGGCAGATCCATTTTCGACTGTCCTCAGCTTGCCAGTTCGAAAATGGACCCGCCCCAAGATTGAATCCTTATTCCAACTTTACACCTGGCTTTACAGCTGTCTTGTCAGCTGTAAAGCCAGGTGTCATACTAAAGCCCCAAGATTCGCCAAAAGAGAGGGGCCTTGATGGCACAGAGCGCGAACATGGATGCATCGGAGCTTGCACGCGATATCGCGGCCGGCCTGGCATCGGCAACGACGGCAACGGAGCGCGCGGCACTGGTGCCCGCAGAGCTCGTCGAGGCCATTCATCAGCTAAAAACCCAACGTGACGCAGTGATCCTGGCGCACTATTATGTGGCGCCCGAGGTTCAGGCTGTGGCCGATTACGTCGGCGACAGCTTCTACCTGGCAAAGCTTGCCAAGAGCCTGCCGCAGCAGACTATCGTGCTGTGCGGCGTGGAGTTTATGGGCGAGAGCGCCAAGCTGCTCAACCCCACCAAGACCGTGCTGCTGCCCGAGCCGGGCGCGGACTGTCCCATGGCGCACATGGTCAAGCACGAGACGGTCGACGCGGCGCGCGCCGAATATGGCGACGACCTGGCCGTGGTGTGTTACGTCAACTCGACGGTCGAGATCAAGAGCTGGAGTGACGTGTGCGTTACCAGCTCTAACGCCGTCAAGATCGTCTCCGAGCTGCCGCAGCAGCACATCTTGTTCATTCCCGACCAGAACCTGGGCCGCTTTGTGGCCGAGCAGGTGCCCCAAAAGCACGTCATCCTCAACAACGGCTACTGCCCGCGCCATCACATCATCACCGTCGAGCAGATCGTCGACGCACAGGAGGCGCACCCCGACGCGCTCGTGCTGGCGCACCCCGAGTGCAAGGCCGACGTCCTGGCCGAGGCCGACTACATCGGCTCCACTGCCGGCATCATCAAGTATGCCGAGGAGTCGGACGCGAGCGAGTTTATCATCGTGACGGTCCGCGGCGTGCTCTACGAGCTCGAGCGCCGCTGTCAGGGCACCGGCAAAAAGTTCTACTTCCCCGCGGTGCAGCCCACCTGCGTCAACATGGATCTCATCACGCTCGAAAAGCTCGTGCGCTGCCTGGAGACGGGCGAGGGCGAGGTGCAGATCGGCGTGTCGGATGAGGCCGCCGACCAGGCCAAGCTCACGCTCGACCGCATGCTCGAATACGCGGCTCGCTAGAACGATGTGACATGAGGGACCATCCCTTATGCCACATTACAAGGGAGAGGATTCCTGTGGAAACCAAACAATGCCCCGACATGGAGTGCGACGTCGTCATTGCCGGTTGCGGCGTGGCGGGCCTGTACGCGGCCCTTAATCTGCCGACGAGCACGCGCGTGATCATGCTCTCCAAGGGCACTGTCGACGAGTGCGATTCGATGCTCGCGCAGGGCGGTATCTGCGTGCTTCCCGAAGGCTCTGACTACGACGCCTTCTTTGAGGACACCATGCACGCCGGCCACTACGATAACCGCCGCGAGAGCGTCGACATTATGATCCGCTCGAGCCGCTCGGTCATCAACGACCTGCTGGCCATGGGCGTGGACTTTGAGCGCAAGGCCGACGGTAGCCTCGACTTTACCCGCGAGGGTGCGCACAGCCGCCCGCGCATTGCCTTCCATGCCGACATTACGGGCAAGGAAATCACGACCAAGCTCCTCCAGGCCGTTCGCAAGCTGGATAACGTGCAGATTTTGGAGCACGTGGCCATGACCGACATCCTGACGGGCGAGCGTGATGGCGCCACGGCGTGCCTCGGCGTCGTCGCCGTTCCCGTGGACGAGGACAACTCGGTTCGCCCCGCCGACGAGCTGGCAAATGCCGCCGAGGGCGTGCATGCCGGCGAGCCGTTTAAGATCCATGCCCGCCACACGCTGTGGGCGACAGGCGGTATCGGCGGCGTGTACGACCACTCGACCAACTACCCGCAGCTCACGGGCGATGCCTGCTACATTGCCCAGGAGCATGGCATTAAGATGGAGCACCTGGACTACGTGCAGATTCACCCCACGGGACTGTTCTCTCCGCAGCCGGGCCGCACCTTCCTGATCAGCGAGAGCTGCCGCGGCGAGGGCGCGATTTTGCTCAACGCCGCCGGCGAGCGTTTTACCGATGAGCTTCAGCCGCGCGATGTGGTCGCCGCCGCTATTCGCGAGCAGATGAAGCAGGATGGTACCGAGCACGAGTGGCTGAGCTTTGCCCCCGTTGAGCGCGACGTGGTGACCGGACACTTTGCCAACATTCGCGCACGCTGCCTGGAGGACGGCCGCGACATCTTGGACGAGCCCATCCCCGTCACACCCACGCAGCACTACTTTATGGGCGGCGTGTGGGTCGACAAGGACGGCCGCACCTCGATGCCCGAGCTCTACGCCGCCGGCGAGACGGCCTGCAACGGCGTTCACGGCAAGAACCGCCTTGCATCAAACAGCCTGCTCGAGGCGCTGGTCTGGGGTCGTCGCGCCGCGTGGCACATGCGTACCGGCCAGTCGCTCGCCGTGGAGCAGGCGGGCGAGCCCGCGCTCGACGGCCGTCATCGCGCCCTGAGCACCGACACCCTGGCAATCGATGATTTGGCCCGTGCCGCCGGCACGCAGGCCGTGGAGGAGTAGACCATGAACCCCATTACCATGAAGCTCGTCGTCGATGATCTGATTCTGCAGGCTCTGCGCGAGGACATTACGTTTGAGGACGTGAGCACGGCGAGCGTGTGCCCCACGGCGCGTCCCGCCACGGTGGAGCTCATCGCCAAGGCCGATGGCATCATCGCGGGCCTGGATGTGTTCGCTCGCACCTTTGAGCTGCTGGATTCGCAGAGCTCGGTGCTGTTTGATGTTGCCGATGGAGACGAGGTGCACGCCGGCGACCACGTGGGCCAGGTACGCGGCGATGCGCGCGTGCTGCTTTCGGGCGAGCGCGTGGCGCTCAACTACCTGCAGCGCATGAGCGGTATCGCTACCTATACGCACCAGATGGCTGCGGCGCTCGAGGGCACCAAGACCGTGCTCGTCGACACGCGCAAGACCACGCCGGGTATGCGCGTCTTCGAGAAGGCCGCGGTCGAGATCGGCGGCGGCAGCAACCACCGCTACAATCTGTCGACGGCCGTCATGCTCAAGGACAACCACATCGACGCCGCCGGTGGCGTGACGCGTGCGATCGAGATGGCGCGCGCCCATGCATCGTTTACCGCGACGGTCGAGATCGAGTGCGAGAACCTGGACATGGTGCGCGAGGCCGTGGAGGCCGGCGCCGACATCATCATGCTCGACAACATGACCCACGATGACATGGCCGCCGCGATTGAGCTTATTGCCGGCCGCGCCAAGACCGAGTGTTCGGGCAACGTGGATGCCGGCAATATCCGTGCGCTTGCCGACCTGGGCGTTGACTTTATTAGCTCGGGGGCGTTGACGCACTCTGCGCCGATTCTCGACCTCTCGCTTAAGCACCTGCGTCTGCTGGACGGTAAATAATGGACGCCCGCGAGCGTCGCCGTGCCATTATGGGCGTGCTCGAGCGAGCCAAAGACCCCGTCTCCGGCAGTACGCTTGCTCGCGAGGTGGGTGTGAGCCGCCAGGTTGTCGTGCAAGACATCGCCCTGCTGCGCGCCGATGGGCACGATATCGTGGCGACCAATCGCGGCTACGTGCTGCAGGAGGCCCCCAGCAGCCCCGCCGTGCCCACGCGCCTGGTCAAGGTTCGCCATAGCGTGGAGCAGACAGGCGATGAGCTCACGAGTATCGTCGACGCCGGAGGCGCCGTGCTCAACGTAATCGTCAACCACCGCGTGTACGGTAAGATCACGGCCGACCTGGACATCCGCAATCGTCGCGATGTTGAGCGCTACCTGCACGATATCGAGAGCGGCAAAAGCTTTCCACTACTAACGGTGACGAGCGGCTATCACTTCCATCGCATCGCGGCAGAGGATGAGCAAACCCTCGACGAGATCGAGGCTATGCTCAAGGAGATGGGCTATCTGGCAGACCTGATGCCCTACGAAGACGATCTATCGTAGCCGACGCTGCAAACGCCCCTAAGCGGCAATCTGACGTTCAATCGTCGGTCGCGTACAAAAGTACGCTTCCCTCCTCTTTCGCGTCACCTTGCTCGCTTGGGGGCGTTTTCGCTGACTTATGCTCAACCTGCGACGGTGCCAAATTAGCTATCCGCACAAAAAGGAGGCCTTCGCGGCGATGCGGAGACCTCCTTTTTTGTGCACGGTGTACTTGTGAGTGTGCAAGTGGGGGAGTTGTTACTCCTCGACGATCTCGGTGATCGCGCCGGCGGGGCAAGCGTCCTGGCAAGCGCCACAGGCGACGCAGGAGTCCTCGTCAGCAACGGTAGCGACGTCCTGGAGCTCCAGAACGCCAGCGGGGCAGGAGTCGACGCAAACGCCACAAGCGATGCACTCGTCGGCATCAATTACGGGATGAGCCATGGTAGTTTCCTCTCTGTTGACCGACGCTACAGGCGATGCGCGCCGGTTTGATTCGGGCAAAAACATACCACGTGAGCGACCGTTTGCAATACCCTCTGGCCGGCATCTTCATACCATTCGCCGAGTATGCCAAGGCTTACTAAGAAACGCACAGGTGAGGCTGGTGAGCTGTGCAGATGTTAGCTAAATGCGACTCGAATTATTGAGCAATTGAGTGGGCTTTCGGAAAGCGCATCCCGTTATCTGGTCGAAAAACGGGTCGCAGTTTCCGGTTGGGCCCGCTAGCGGAAACTACGACCCGGTATCAGCTCTCAAAACGGGATACGGTTTCCGGTTGAGCCTTCAGACGGAAACTACGACCCGGAATCCACGCTCAAACCGGGACGAGCTTTCCGTAAAGCAGCCCCAAGCACCCCCGGCCCAAACCTCAGCCATCTCTACATAGATCTCGATAGATTTGCCGAGAACTCAATCAGCGCATCTACCTGCGCATTCGAGAACCTAAACTCTAAGTGATAAGAAATCTTATATGAATTGACTTAGATTTTGTATATTCCGGTCCATAAGGGGATACACTACATCCTGAAAGACAAACCGAAAGACCGCTTGGCAGACCGCCGAGTCGGTGCAAACGCACAAGAGAGAGGGAATTTCTAATGGGCAAGATTCTTGGTATCGACCTTGGTACTACTAACTCCGCAATGGCCGTTCTCGAGGGCGGTTCTCCGACCATCATCGTGAACGCCGAGGGCGACCGCACCACCCCGTCTGTCGTGGGCTTCCGTGCCGACGGCGACCGCGTCGTGGGCAAGGCCGCTAAGAACCAGGCGGTCACCAACCCCAAGAACACCGTGTTCTCCATCAAGCGCTTCATGGGCCGCAAGTACTCCGAGTGCACCTCCGAGCTCAAGACCGTGCCGTATGAGGTCAAGGAGGGCCAGGGTGGCCGTGCCGTCGTCGACATCGAGGGCAAGGAATACACCGCCGAGCAGGTGAGCGCCATGACGCTCGCAAAGATGAAGGCCGACGCCGAGAAGTATCTGGGCGAGACCGTCACCGACGCCGTCATCACCGTCCCGGCCTACTTCAACGACGCCCAGCGTCAGGCCACCAAGGACGCCGGTAAGATCGCCGGCCTCAACGTTAAGCGTATCGTCAACGAGCCGACCGCTGCCGCTTTGGCCTATGGCCTGGACAAGCAGGGCTCCGACCAGCGCATCCTGGTCTTCGACCTGGGCGGCGGTACCTTCGACGTCTCCATCCTCGACCTCGCCGACGGCGTGTTTGAGGTTCTGTCCACCTCGGGCGACAACCACCTGGGCGGCGACGACTGGGATCAGCGCGTCATCGACTGGATGGCCGATAAGTTCCAGCAGGAGAACGGTGTCGACTTGCGTCAGGACCCCATGGCCCTGCAGCGTCTGAAGGAGGCCGCCGAGAACGCCAAGAAGGAGCTCTCCGCCGCCCAACAGTCCACTATCAACCTGCCGTTCATCACCATGAACCAGTCCGGCCCGCTGCACCTCAACTACACGCTGACCCGCGCCGAGTTCGAGAAGATCACCCGCGACCTGCTCGAGCGCTGCAAGCAGCCTGTCACCAACGCCCTGCGCGACGCTAACCTTAAGCTCTCCGATCTGACCGAGGTCATCCTCGTCGGCGGCTCCACCCGTATGCCCGCCGTCCAGGAGCTCGTCAAGACCATGACCGGCAAGCAGCCCAACATGTCCGTGAACCCCGACGAGGTCGTTGCCGACGGCGCTGCCGTCCAGGGCGGCGTGCTCACCGGCGACGTCGAGGGCATCCTGCTGCTCGACGTTACCCCGCTGTCGCTGGGCGTCGAGACCATGGGCGGCATCATGACCAAGATGATCGACCGCAACACCACGATTCCGACCTCCAAGACCGAGGTCTACTCCACCGCTGCCGACAACCAGACCAGCGTCGAGATCAACGTGCTCCAGGGCGAGCGCGAACTTGCCCGCGACAACAAGTCGCTCGGTAAGTTCCAGCTGACCGGTATCCCGGCTGCCCGCCGCGGCGTGCCGCAGATCGAGGTCACCTTCGACATCGACGCCAACGGCATCGTCAAGGTCTCCGCTAAGGACAAGGGCACCGGCAAGGAGCAGCAGATCACCATCTCCGGCTCCACCGCTCTGTCCGACGAAGAAGTCGATCGTATGGTCAAGGACGCCGAGGCTCATGCCGAGGAGGACAAGAAGCAGAAGGAAGAGGTCGAGGTCCGCAACCAGACCGACAGCCTGTGCTACTCCACCGAGCAGACCCTCAACGAGCTGGGCGACAAGGTTTCCGCCGACGTGAAGTCCAAGGCCGAGGCCGCTATCGCCGATGCCAAGAAGGCGCTCGAGGGCTCTGACGTCGAGGCCATCAAGGCCGCTGGCGAGTCCCTGCAGTCCGTGGCCTACGAGCTGGCTCAGGTTGTCTACGCCGACGCTCAGCAGCAGACCGACGGTGCCGCCGGCGCCCAGCCTGCCGACGATGACGTCGTCGACGCCGACTACGAGGTTGTGGACGACGAGGACAAGTAATCATGTCCGCCCGTAAAGCTCGCACGGAGGCGGCTGCCGTTGGAGCCGCCCCCGTTGACTCTGAGGAGAAGGACGTGAAGATTCCCGTAGAGGCCGTCGACGATACCGAGGCCAACGAGGCCGAGGCGGCCGAGGCTGTCGAGAACCAGGTAGAGGATTCCAACAAGGAGGCGACGATGACCGAGGACGAGATGGTGGAAGCCGCTATCCGCGCCGGTGAGGAAGCCGCCGAAAACGACTTTAAGCTCAAGTTCGAGCAGGCCCAGAAGGAGCTTGCCGACGTGCGCAGTGAGCTCGATGCTGCGGCAGAGGCTCAGAAGGCCGCCGAGGACAAGGCAAAGGACGCTACCGAGCGTACCGCCCGTCTACAGGCCGACTGGGAGAACTTCCGTCGCCGCACCGCCAACGAGCGCATCGCCGAGCGCGAGCGCGCGACCGAGAAGCTCGTCACTGCGCTGCTGCCGGTGGTCGACGATATCGAGCGTGCGATCGACCATGCCCGCAGCCAAGAGCTTGCCGACGACTTTAAGCAGTTCGTCGACGGCGTTGACGCGGTGCATGCCAAGCTACTCGATGTGTTTGCGCACGAGGGCGTTGAGCCCATCGACCCCAAGGGCGAGGCGTTCGATCCGCTCGAGCACCAGGCTGTGGGTCGTGTCGAGGACTCGTCGCAGTACGACGAGACCGTCAACGACGTGTACCAGAAGGGCTACCGCATGGCGGACCGCATCCTGCGTTCCGCGATGGTGACGGTGACCTACGGTGGCGAAAAGCGCCCCGCACCGGAGCCCGAAGCGGCGCCCGAGGATGCTGCGGCCGATACGGCCGAGAGCACCGAGGAGTAATTGAGAAGGGCCCCGGGGCAACACCCGGGGCCCTTTCTGGCCTAGTGCCATATGAAAGCATGAGCCGCCGCCCGCTGGGCGACGGATAAAACAGGAGAGGAGCTACGATGGCTGCAGGCAAAACCTTCTATGACATCCTGGGCGTATCCAAGAGCGCCTCCGACAAAGAGATCAAGAGCGCGTTTCGCAAGCTCGCGCAAAAATATCACCCTGACGCCGGCGGCGACGAGGCCAAGTTCAAGGAGATCAGCGAGGCCTACGAGACGCTTTCGGACGAGAAGAAGCGCAAAGAGTACGACCAGATGCTCATGTTTGGCGGCATGCCGGGCGCAGGCGGCGCGTATGGCGGCGGCTACGGTGCCGGCGCGGGTGCCAGCGGCTGGGGCGACATCTTCGACAGCATCTTTAGCGGCAACGGCGCCTGGGGCAGCGATTGGGGCTCGGGCTTTGCCGGGGCTGCGGGCGCTGCCGGTGCCGGCGCGGGTCGCAGCCGCGCTCGCAAGGGCGGCGACCTGTCGCTGACCGTCGATGTGACGGCCGAGGACGCGTTTCGCGGCGTGACGCACAAGGTCACCTATCGCATTCCCTCGACAGGCGAGCAGCAGACCATTACGGTCTCGGTGCCCGCGGGCGCGGTCGACGGCGGCAAGCTACGCTACAAGCGTCGCGGCGAGTATGGCGTCGCCGGTGGCGAGCGCGGCGACCTGGTCGTGACCACGCATGTGGAGGAGCACCCGCTGTTTAAGCGCAAAGGCGCCGACGTGACCATGGAGGTACCGGTCTCGGTCTACGAGGCGGCGCTCGGCTGCACGGTGGACGTTCCCACGCCCGGCGGTGCGACGGTCCGTTTGAAAGTGCCTGCGGGTACCCAGACGGGCAAGAAGTTCCGCTTTAAGGAGATGGGGGCGCCCGACGTTAAGCACCGTGGCCGTACGGGCGCGCTGCTCGTCGAGATCAAGGTGCAGGTCCCCACGAACCTATCCGATGACGAGCGCGATGCCATGACCGAGCTGCGCGAGGCCGACACGCGCGACTACCGCGAGAAAGTTAACCGTTACAAGGCGACGTTCTAGGGCGGTCGCGGTGCACGCCCACGCCCGCGGGCTTATGATGGACGATAACGAGACGGAAAGGGGTCAGGTAGCATGGCCGAGGACAATAGGAACAAACCGCTGTACATGATCAGCGTGGCGGCCGAGCTGACCGGCATGCATCCGCAGACTCTGCGCGTCTACGAGTCCAAGGGTCTGGTGAACCCCCAGCGCTCGGGCGGCAACACGCGCCTGTATTCGCGTGCCGATATCGAGCGCCTAGAGCTCATCAACCAGCTGACCGACGAGGGCATCAACCTTGCCGGCGTGGTGCGCATCCTCGATATGAAGGAGCGTGCCGAGGAACGCGAGCGCGAGAACGAAAAGCTCCGCGCCCGCATGCGCCAGCTCGAGGACGAGCTGCACGAGTACAAGATGCAGAAGAAGATCACCTCCCTGGCCCCGCGCGATGGCTCGGTTAATCCCGAACAGGTCATGCGCAAGCTACTGGGCGCCGGCGGGGATCTCTAGGTTCCGCCGTTCTAACGAACGGCGGACCGGTCGACGCTGCGCTCCGCCCAGAGCGACAATTTGTCATTCAAAAGGCAAGGCATGACCAGAAGGTCTATGCCTTGCCTTTTTCATGCCAACTTGTTCGCCCTGGACGTCGCTCGCTGTCCGTCCTCTACCTGCGGCGTTGCCTTGCTCCGGATGCGGTAGTCGTTGGTAGTCATTGGGGCCTGCTCGCTGTCGTTGCCAAAACATCGGTGTTGCCGGAGTAGTCATTGGGGACGTTCTTAAATGACTAGTCGAAAGGGACGCTCTTGCACCAAATCTGCTGACCCACATCGGGCTCGTCCTGTACTTTACCGAGATAAAGTGAACGTGCAGATTCGTAACCCATTCGCAACCGTTCTATGGCACGATATTGAACGAATGCATGCTATGCGCCCAAATCTTTTGGGCAGAGTGGGAGACAGTATGGTCAAGCTGTACGAAGACGGCATCTACCTGCGCGGCGGCAGCGAGGTTGTGCCTGCGGCCGAGGCTGCCGAGCGCGGTATTACGCAGACGCCCGAGGATGCCAAGCGCGGCACCATCGCGTATTCGATCCTCCAGGCACACAATACGTCCGGCGACCCCGAGGCGCTCAAGATTCGCTTCGATGCCATGGCGAGCCACGACATCACCTTCGTCGGCATCATCCAGACGGCGCGCGCCTCGGGCATGGAGCAGTTCCCGCTGCCCTACGTGCTCACCAACTGTCATAACTCGCTGTGCGCCGTGGGCGGCACCATCAACGAGGACGACCACGTCTTTGGCCTTTCCGCGGCCAAAAAGTACGGCGGCATCTTCGTTCCGCCGCACATCGCCGTCATCCACTCCTTTATGCGCGAGAACTTCGCCGGTTGCGGCAAGATGATCCTGGGCTCCGACTCGCACACCCGCTATGGCGCCCTGGGCACCATGGCCGTGGGCGAGGGCGGCGGCGAGCTGGCAAAGCAGTTGCTGCGCGACACCTACGACGTTGCCTATCCCGGCGTCGTCGCTATCTACCTCACGGGCGCCCCGCGTCCCGGCGTCGGCCCGCACGACGTGGCGCTCGCCATCATCCGTGCCGTTTTTGCCAAGGGCTATGTCAAGAACAAGGTCATGGAGTTTGTGGGCCCCGGCATCGCGAGCATGACGACCGATTACCGCAACGGCGTCGACGTCATGACCACCGAGACCACCTGCCTGTCGAGCATCTGGGCCACCGACGAGGACACGCACGCGTTTTTGGCCATGCACGGTCGCGGCGACGACTACCGCGAGCTCAAGCCCGCCGATGTCGCCTACTACGACGGTTGCGTCGAGGTCGATCTGTCGAGCATCAAGCCCATGATCGCGCTGCCATTCCATCCTTCCAACGGCTTTGAGATCGAGGAGCTCAACGAGAACCTCGAGGACATCCTGCATGAGGTGGAGCTCGAGGCCGCCAAGATCGGCGAGGGCAAGACGCACTTTAGCCTGCTCGACAAGATCGTCGACGGCAAGCTGCACGTGCAACAGGGCGTTATCGCCGGCTGCTCGGGCGGCAACTACGACTCCGTGGTCCAGGCTGCCCGCGTGCTCAAGGGCGCCAACACCGGCTGCGGCGAGTTCTCGCTGTCGGTCTATCCCACGAGCCAGCCCGTGGCGCTCGAACTTACGCGCCGTGGCTATATCTACGACCTTATGGAGGCCGGCGCGATCGTGCGCACGGCGTTCTGCGGTCCGTGCTTTGGCGCCGGCGACACGCCTGCCAACAACGGCCTGTCCATCCGCCACACCACGCGCAACTTCCCCAACCGCGAGGGTTCCAAGCCGGGCAATGGTCAGCTGAGCGCCGTGGCCCTGATGGACGCTCGCTCCATTGCGGCGACGGCCGCCAACGGAGGCGTCCTGACGCCGGCGACCGACCTGCCCGAGGAGACTTGGGACGAGGCCTGCGAGTACACCTTTGACGACGCGCCGTATAAAAAGCGCGTGTACTGGGGCTTTGGCAAGGCCGAGCCTGCCGACGAGCTGGTCGAAGGCCCCAACATCAAGCCGTGGCCCGCGATGGAGCCTCTCGGCGACGATATCCTGCTCAAGGTGTGCTCCAAGATCATGGACCCGGTCACCACGACCGACGAGCTCATTCCCTCGGGCGAGACGAGCTCCTTCCGCTCCAATCCGCTGGGCCTGGCAGAGTTTACGCTCAGCCGCCGCGATCCGGCCTACGTGGGTCGTTCCAAGGAGGTCGACGCCGTGGAGAAGCGCCGCGTTGCCGGCGAGGCGGCGGGCGACCTGGCGGCACTTGATGCCGAGCTTGCCGGCGTGTTTGAGGCACTGGCCGGCGCCGGCGTCGTGGCCGACGCCAAGGCGACCGAGTACGGCTCCATGCTCTATGCCAAGAAGCCCGGTGACGGTTCTGCCCGCGAGCAGGCCGCGAGCTGCCAGCGCGTGATTGGCGGTCTGGCCAACATCGTCCATGAGTACGCCACCAAGCGCTATCGCTCCAACGTGATGAACTGGGGCATGGTGCCCTTCCAGATGGAGGCCGAGCCCAACTTTGAGGTGGGCGACTACGTCTTTGTGCCGGGTATCCGCGCCGCGCTCGATGGCGACCTGCAGAACATCGCCGCCTACGTGGTGCGCGCCGACGGTGCGGTCGAGCAGATTGAGCTCTACATTGCCGATATGACGGCTGAGGAGCGTGCCATCGTCAAGGCCGGCTGCCTGATCAACTACAACAAGTTCAAGGCCGCTGCCGAGTAACGCACTTAATTGTCCGCCCGGGGCTTATCCTTTCCCGCCCGCTCACGCGCTTCGCGAGGGTCGCGTTCGGGAAAGGATAAGCCCCGGGCTACATTTCTGCGTTCTCGTTGGGTCTTGAGGGACGCTAATAAATAGACTTGCTTGATGCCGCCTCTGTTAATGGGGCGGCTTCTTTTTGTCGAGAACCGCCACAAAGGGGGACAGGCGCCTTTGTGGCGGTTCTCGGTTTGTCTCGTTCTGTAACAGGTAGACCTCTATTTGCCGAGTAGTTGTTACAGATTTAGATTTTCGATTCGGGTGTCTTCTGTTCGTCTCGATTTGTAACAGATAGAGCTCTATTTGCCGAGTAGATGTTACAGATTGAGACAAACGGGTGCCGCTGGTCATTTCATCTTGATTTGTAACATCTGGAGCCATAAACAGCCGCTAGATGTTACAGATTGAGATAGTAAGGGGACGAGGCCGCAGCGGGTGAGCGTGCCTGCTCCCTATCTCTTAATCACTCAGAAAATCTTATATATAGAGACTTAGATTTGTGTATAAGATTGTACAAAGCTGGCAACAATACTTCTCGGACAACGTGAAGCCGCCCCGTAGGGCGGCCGCCCCAAGAGAGGTGATTCCATGAGAATCGATAAGCTAGCAATGACGTCGCGCGAGGCGCTGCAGACCGCCATGAGCACAGCTGCCGACGCACAGGCCGGCGCGGTGGAGCCGATTCACCTGCTGTCCGCCCTGCTCGGTGCCGGCGAGCGCAATATCTCCGTGATTATCGAGCGCATCGGCGCCGACCCAGCCCAGCTTGCACACTCCACGCAAGATGCCATCGACCGCGCACCCAAGGTTTCGGGCGAGGGCCAGCAGATGGGCCTGTCCAACGAGCTCGTCCGCGTCATCGAGAAGGCCGAGAAAAAGGCCACCAAGATGGGCGACAGCTTTGTAGTGACCGAGCATCTGCTGATGGCGCTTGCCGAGGACAAAGGTGAGGCGGGCCGCGTGCTGCGCGACGCCGGCGTTACCAAGGAGCGTATCGAGCAGGTCTACGAGGAGTTGCGTGGCGATGACCGCGTGACGTCCGCCGAGGACAAGACCCAGTTTGAGGCACTGGAGCAGTACGGCCGCAACATCTGCGACCTGGCCCGTGCCGGCAAGCTCGATCCGGTTATCGGCCGTACCGACGAGATCCGTCGTACCATTCAGGTCCTGTCCCGTCGCACCAAGAACAACCCTGTGCTCATCGGTGAGCCGGGTGTCGGTAAAACGGCCATCGTCGAGGGCATCGCCCAGCGTATCGTGGCCGGCGACGTGCCGAGCACGCTGCGCGACCGCGACCTCATCGAGCTCGACATGAGCGCGCTGGTCGCCGGTGCCAAGTACCGCGGCGAGTTCGAGGACCGCTTGAAGGCCGTGCTCAAGGAAGTGCAGAAGTCCGAGGGCAAGGTCATCCTGTTCATCGATGAGCTCCACACCATTGTGGGCGCGGGCGCCACCGAGGGCTCCATGGACGCCGGCAACATCCTCAAGCCTGCGCTCGCCCGCGGCGACCTGCACGCGATCGGCGCGACCACGCTCGACGAATACCGCAAGTACATCGAGAAGGACGCGGCGCTCGCCCGTCGTTTCCAGACCGTTATGGTGAGCGAGCCTACCGTCGAGGACACCATCTCGATTCTGCGTGGCCTCAAGGAGAAGTACGAGATCTTCCACGGCGTGCACATTACCGATAGCGCGCTCGTGGCCGCCGCCGATCTTTCCGATCGTTACATCGCCGACCGCTTCCTGCCCGACAAGGCCATCGACCTGGTCGATGAGGCCGCAAGCCGCCTGCGCATGGAGCTCGACAGCATGCCGGTCGAGATCGACGCCACCACGCGTCAGCTCACCCAGCTGCAGATTGAGGAGCAGGCGCTCATGAAGGAGACCGACGACGCCTCCAAGGAGCGTCTGGAGACCCTGCGCCAGGAAATCGCCGAGGTCCAGGAAAAGCTCAATGTGCAAAAGGCCGGTTGGCTCAACCAAAAGAACGCCATCGACCACGTGCAGGAGCTCAAGGGCCAGCTCGATGAGGCCAAGAGCGAAGAGGAACGTGCGACGCGCAACGGAGACTTGGGCCGTGCGTCCGAGTTGCGTTACTCCGTGATTCCGGGTCTGCAGCAGCAGATTCTGGATTCCGAGGCCGCGCTCGAGGCACAAAAGCAGCAGGACGGTGAAGGCCTCAACGAGCAGGTGACCTCCGACGAGATCGCCGAGGTCGTGAGCGCCTGGACCGGTGTGCCCGTCTCCAAGATGATGCAGGGTGAGCTCGACAAGCTGAAGGGCTTGGAAGGCGAGCTGCATAAGCGCGTCATCGGTCAGGATGAGGCCGTCTCCGCCGTCGCCGCGGCCGTGCGCCGTAGCCGTGCGGGCCTCTCCGATCCGGACAAGCCCATCGGCAGCTTCTTCTTCCTGGGCCCCACCGGTGTGGGCAAGACCGAACTCGCCAAGGCGCTGGCCGAGTGCCTGTTCGATGACGAGCGCGCGCTCGTGCGTATCGACATGTCCGAGTACATGGAGAAGTTCAGCGTTCAGCGTCTGATCGGTGCGCCCCCGGGATACGTGGGCTACGACGAGGGTGGACAGCTCACCGAGGCCGTGCGCCGTCGTCCGTACTCCGTGATCTTGCTCGACGAGATGGAGAAGGCCCATCCGGATGTCTTTAACGTGCTGTTGCAGGTGCTCGACGACGGTCGTCTGACCGATGGCCAGGGTCGTCAGGTGTCCTTTAAGAACACGATCATCATCATGACGTCTAACGTGGGCTCCAAGGCCATCGCCGAGCTTTCGGGCAAGGACGAGGAGGAGATGCGCCATCAGGTCGACGCGGCCATGGCTCAGACCTTCCGCCCCGAGTTCCTCAACCGTATCGACGATATCGTGGTGTTCCATCCGCTCGGCATGGCGCAGATCGAAAAGATCGTCGACATCCAGCTCGCCGACGTCCGCGCGCGTCTGGCCAAGGAGCGCATGACGCTTGCCATCACCCCGGCGGCCAAGCAGATGCTCGCCGTGGGCGGCCTGGACCCGGTCTTTGGCGCCCGTCCGCTCAAGCGTCTGGTCCAGCGCGAGGTCGTGGATGCCATCGCGGCCGCTATCATCGACGGCACGGTGCGCGAGGGCGATCAGGTGACGGTCGATGTCGACAAGGACGGCGGCTTTACCGTCGTGTGCGACAACACGCCGGCGGCCACCTACGAGGTTCCCGACGCCGAGTAGATTTTGGGCCATGCCTTAAAATCTGCCAGTCGTCTCTAAACGTCTCTAAACGCCAAGGGCGGCGGATCCAATTGGGTCCGCCGCCCTTTTTCGTGCGACAATCGATGGTGTTGAACATGAGTACATGGCAAGGAGCTATGCAGATGAAAGACGAGAACGAGACGAACGCACCGGCGCTTGAGTCAGCGCCCGCCGCACCCAAGCCTGCGCCTAAGCCGGCACCCAAGCCGCGCGACCCCTACATCCGTGCCGAGAACGAGGACGACGACGGCTACGATCCCTACAGCGATCGCCGCCCCGAGCGCGAGCCGATGTTCGAAGCCGATCCGTGGCGCTAACTCCTGCAGGGTAGCTAATTTGGGACGGGGCTTTTTTAGCTGCCCCGGCTGGTAATGTGCCGGTTTAGTCGATTAACGGTCGGGGCAGCTAAAAAAGCCCCGTCCCAAATTAGCTACCCTCGCTGCGGCCGGCTAGTCCTGGGCCTTGATGCTTGGCATCAGAATCTGGGCGAGGTAGTCGGTCTCGAGTTTGGTGGCAGCGTCGGCCTTGCCGTCTTTGCCGACCAGTACGTTCTTGATCTGGCTATAGGTATAGCGGTTGCCGGTTGTAAGCTCGACAAGCTCAATGGCCGTGTCCATGGGGTAGGTCGACACGGGGTCTTGCGTGCGCCCGTTGATGGTCTGGGGCACCACATACGGATAGACGGGGCCGCTGGCGTAGACCGTGTAGCCGTTGCCAAGGCTTGCCGCACCTAAAACCGTATCGCCCTTATCGGGCGTAAAGCTCTCGCCGTCGCGCACTGCGACAAGCGTCGCGATCGGCGTATTGCTGTCACTGGCAAGATAGATGCACAGCGTATTGCCGTTTTGCCAAGTCGCGACTTTGCCGTACCACTCAACGGGAATATCGAGCTGATACAGGTTCGTTGCCTTATGCCGAGCATCGGCGTCGCGGGCCGCCTGCGCCTCGCGGGAACTCATGGCATTGACGGCGGCGTCACGGCGCGCGGTTGCCGCCTGCTGGAGCACCTTTGCGACCGCGGCAGAGCTCGCGCCGCCCTCCTCGGCGTACTTGGCCGCGGCATCGATCTGGTCGTCGGTCACCGTGTCTGCCGAAGGTACCTTAAGCTTAAAGGATGCCTGAGCGCTCAGGTCCTGCCCGTCGCTCTTTACGCTAACCTGCGCCTTGGTGGTTGGCACGGTGTAAATGGTACCGTCAGCTGCGATGGGAGACCCAGCAATGGAGAGCGTGTAGTCGCCAGGCAGCAGCTTAATACCGCGACCGTGCTCATCAACATAGAGCGTCTCGCTCACGGAGGAGCCGTCAGAGTCTTGCCCGCTCACCTGCACGGGAATCTTGGAGCCGGTGGAACAGTCGAGCCCTGCGGCATGTACGCCAATCTGCACCGACATCATGGTGTGGGCGTTGACGGCAGCGACGGCAGCCTGTTCTTGTTGGTATCCGTTCCAAGCGGCATAGCCCGCGCCGCCGGCAACGAGCGCGGCGGCAACGACGCCGGCAACCATCAAATTGCGTCGCTTGGGCGACATCTTGTGATGGCGAGCCTTGGCTTCGCGTGCCGAGGGAACGGACGGCAGGGGAATATCGCCCATGGCGATGGTCTCGTCGACGGCCGGCGCAGAACCCAGGCCAGGAAGCTCGCGGGTGAGCGAGTCATCGGCAGGCAAGCTGCCAAGCAGGGCGGTCTCTTCTCCCGAGGCGGATTCCGACTGGACGTCGTCCTTGCTATCGTCCTCTTCGGCTTCGGCCTCGTCAGAAGCGTCTTTGGCGTCGCTGCCTTCGTCCTCAGTGCCTTCGCGCACCTCGTCCTGCGCGTCGACGGCCAAATCGCTCAATGAGAGCTCGTCTAGCGCAATCCGGTCAAGGCTCTCCAGGGCCTCGGCACATGCTTCCGCATCCTGGGCCGCATCCTCGCGGCCACGTGTCTCATCGCTCATATATCCCCCAATGCAATATCGGCTCAACACTGTACCCAAAAATGGAGCCATATAAAGCGCATGCGAAATATAAGATCCGATTTAACCCGAGCGTATCGTTCGGCCGCATCCTCGCGGCAGCAAAAGGCCCCCGGAACGCGAACGAATCACGTTTCGGGGGCTCTGCAGTGCGTTGAGTTGCGCGGAGCCGGCTATGCCGCTTCGTGCTCAAGCGATGTTTGCGTCAGGCGCGTTACTCGGCGTGCGCGTAATCAACCTTGGCGCGACGGGCAGTGGCCTTCTCCCAATCGCTGGTGCCCTCAAAGACATCCTGCTTGTAGGGGTTGCGGCCGAGCTTCTTGGCACGGTAGGCGACGTAGATGATTGCGGCGATGTTGGCGACCAGCGCGACGATCGAGACCGCGGTGGCGGCGCCGGGGTCGAGCGTGGAGTGCGTCACAAAGATGGACTCCTCCTGGAAGTAGGGGAACACCTGGGCAAACATGCACCAAATGGCCAGCGTAAAGGCGCGGTTCTGGATCCAGCCGCCCTTGTTCCAGATAAAGGCGGCGACGGTGGGCGCCAGCAGCAGCGCAAAGCCGCAGAACCAGGAGTGGGTGGGCAGGCAGTTGTAGGTGTAGCAGAAGTTCCAGATATCGTAGGCGATGATGTAGACCCAGGTCATGTCGGGCCACAGCATGTCGGTCTTGTCCTCGGAGGCGTAGACGCTCCACCAACCGGTCATGCAGAAGATGTTGATGATGCCCGCGATGCCGTTGAACACGTTGTTCCAGCCGGCCAGCTGCGTAGCACCTTCGGAGGTGACCCAGGTGGACTCGCCCAGGACAAAGAAGTGATAGGCGCTCTCAAAGTCGGACACGACGGCGATCAAGATGTTGATGGCGACGATCACAAACGGCCATGCGCGGAACCAATGCGCCTTGCCGATCTTGCCCCACTGGTACTTAATGGCAATGAAGCCCCAGCAGCCGGCCAGCGCCGCGTATACCTTGGCGTAATGGAACCAGCTGTTCTGGTATACATGGGTGGGGTTGGTGAGCGCCCACTCGGCACCCTGCGAAACGCCGACGGCGATGGCGATGCAGTAGATGGTCATGGCCAGCGGAGCCACGCCAAAGATGATGGCCGCGCCGAGCTTGGTACGGCGGCCGACCTCGTTGAGTACGATCAAGCCGATAAAGACCATCGCCCAGCCGGCCCAGTGGATAAGGGTATCGCTACCCCAAACATCGAACAGCATGCTGCTCTCCTTTCATACGCCCGCGGCCCCTCTTCCGTCGCGGGCAGTTTGGCCAAATGTCATCAGTTCCTGGGCTTGCGCTCGGAATACTTGGCGGTGTAGCCCTCGATGTGGAGTGTCGAGGCGATAATCTCCTTAACCGTCTCGTCGGGCACATCGGGGTGCGTGCGGATGTACATCAACAGCCCCATGATGAGGGTGTAAAACGTCTCGTAGACATGGTCGATGCGCAGGTCATGATGGGCGACAAAGTCCACCACGGTGGTGTCGCAGATGTATTGCGCCACGCGCTGGACCACGTTGTGCAGAAAGCCGCCGTAGAGCGCGCCGCTGCTCGAGGTGAGCGTGCTCGGCAGCTCGTGGCCGCTCACAACCAGGCGCTTAAAGAGCGGGGCGACGGTGTCGAGTGCGCCCTCGATATCACCGACGATGCGGCTGGCATTCCACTGCTCGAGCTCGGAGATAAAACCGTCGATTGCCTCGTCCATGACGGCGGTGACGGCGGCGTCCATGTCGACGAAGTAGTGGTAGAACAGCGAGCGCGTGCAGCCGGCTCGCTTGGTCACGGCCGAGACGGATAGATGGGACACGCCCAGCTCGGAGCTCACGGCGCGCACGGCGGCGAGAATCTCGCGACGGCGCTCGTCACCTGTCAGGCGCTTTGCCGCGCTGTCGGGCGTGGGGACGGCGTCGGCCACAGGGGTGCTCGCTGCGTTATCGCTCATGCGCTTGCCGCCTTTCATCCGTTTGGGCCCGACCGTTCGCCTAATAGTCTTGAATATTGTTGACGGTTCGTCAATACTATTTTTGACATAATGTCAACAATGGCGGGTGAACGGCATGGGGGCATGTCCGGCCTGCAAAAAAGAGGGGCGCTGCGGCCTCGTCGGGCTGCGGCAAGAGAAGGGACAACCATGATTCTCAACGGACCGGGAATTAGCTACACCGAGCCCGACATCGGTTCGGAGTTCGTGCCGCCGCTGCCGGAGCATCCGCGCGAGGCCATTGTCAAGCTGTGCGAGCATTGCACCAACCGTCTGCTGCATCGCGACGTGCTGCTGGGCTACGAGTACTGGTCGTTTGCCGAGGCCGCAACCGACGAGCAGGCCGAAGTGCTCTGCAAGATGAAGATGCGCCGTCCCTATACGCTGCCCGAGATGGTCAAGCTCACCGGCATGCCCGAGGCCCAGATCGAGAAGATGCTCGACGACATGAGCTACACGGGTCTGCTCGAGTACAACTGGGAAAATCCCGAGCGCGCCAAGCAGTGGGTGCTGCCCATGCTGGTACCGGGTTCCGCCGAGTTCCTCAACATGCGCGTGAACCAGCTCGAGGAGCATCCGGTCTATGCCAAGTTCTTTGAGCAGGCGTCCAAGGGGCCGCTGTCCAAAGCCACGCCGATGGTGCCGCCCGGAGGCGCCGGCATCGGCATGCACGTCATTCCGGTCGAGAAGGCTATCGATGCTTCGAGCACCTCGGTGCCGATCGAGCATATCGAGCATTGGCTCGACAAATACGAGGGCAAATATGCCGCCAGCACCTGCAGCTGCCGCGCGAGCCGTCGTGTGATGGGCGAGGGCTGCGCCGACGACCCCGCCGACTGGTGCATTGCCGTGGGCGATATGGCCGACTATGTGGTTGAGACCGACCGCGGCCATTATGTGACGCGTGAGGAGGTCTATGACATCTTGCGCCAGGCCGAGGACAACGGCTTTGTGCACCAGATCACCAATATCGACGGCGAGAACAAGATCTTCGCCATCTGCAACTGCAACGTCAACGTGTGCTATGCCCTGCGCACCTCTCAGCTGTTCAACACGCCCAACCTGTCGCGCTCGGCCTATGTCGCCAAGGTCGAGAAGGACAAGTGCGTAGCCTGCGGTCGCTGCGTTGAGGTGTGCCCGGCCGGTGCCGTCAAGCTCGGCCAGAAGCTCTGCAGCAAAAAGGCCGGCGGACAGGTGCCCGAGTATCCGCGCCAGGAGCTGCCCGATGCCACCAAGTGGGACCACACCAAGTGGTCGCCCAACTACCGCAACGACAACCGCATCGAGACACACGATTCCGGCACCGCGCCCTGCAAGACGGCCTGCCCCGCGCACATTGCCGTTCAGGGCTATCTGAAGCTCGCGGCGCAGGGCCGCTATGACGAGGCGCTAGCGCTCATCAAGCGCGAGAACCCGCTGCCCGCTATCTGCGGCCGTGTGTGCAATCGCCGCTGCGAGGATGCCTGCACCCGCGGTCGCGTGGACGAGGCCGTGGCCATCGACGAGGTCAAGAAGTTTATCGCCCAGCGCGATCTGGATGCCGCGACCCGCTATGTCCCACCTGTGGTGACCCCGACGCGTGCCGGCGGCTTCGACCAGAAGATCGCCATCATCGGTGCCGGTCCGGCCGGCCTGTCCTGCGCTTTCTACCTGGCCGAGAAGGGCTACAAGCCCGTCGTGTTCGAGAAGAATGAGCGCCCGGGCGGCATGCTCACCTATGGCATTCCCAGCTTTAAGCTGCAGAAGGATGTTATCGAGGCCGAGGTCGAGGTCATTCGCCTGATGGGCGCCGAGTTCCGCTATGGCGTGGAGGTCGGTCGCGATGTGACGCTCGACGAGCTGCGCGAGCAGGGCTTTAAGGCCTTTTATGTTGCCATTGGCTGCCAGGGCGGCCGCCTCGCCGGTATTCCGGGCGAGGATGCCGAGGACGTGACCGTGGCCGTCGACTTTTTGCGCGAGGTCAACAGTGGCAAGATCGACGCGCTGTCCGGCCGCACCATCGTGGTGGGCGGCGGCAACGTGGCTATCGACGTCGCGCGCAACGCCTGCCGTCTGGGTTCCGAGCACGTTGAGATATTCTGCCTGGAGAGCGAGGCCCAGATGCCCGCCAGCGAGGAGGAGCGTCGCGAGGCCGTTGAGGACGGCGCCCACATCAGCTGCGGCTGGGGCCCCAAGGAGGTCCATCTGGACGAGGCCGGTCGTGTGTGCGGTATCACCTTCAAGCGCTGCACGCGTGTCTTTGACGACGAGGGCCGTTTTGCGCCCGAGTACGACGAGAACGACCTGCGTCGTGTCGACGCCGACCGCGTGGTCATGTCGATCGGTCAGTCCATCGTGTGGGGCGACCTGCTGGCTGGCTCCAAGGTGGAGCTTGGCCGCGGCCAGGGTGCCCTTGCCGATCCTCAGACCTACCAGACCGCCGAGCCCGACATCTTTGTGGGCGGCGACGTCTACACCGGTCCGAGCTTTGCCATCAACGCCATCGCTGCCGGTCACGAGGCCGCCGTGTCCATCCACCGCTTTGTGCAACCGGGCTCCACGCTCACCATCGGCCGCAACCAGCGCCGCTACATCGCGCTCGATCGCGACGATGTCGTGATCGAGAGCTATGACAACGCGAGCCGCGAGGTTGCCCACGTGGACCGCGAGCGCGAGAAGGCCGCGCCGTTTAGCGAGTACGTCGAGACCTTTACCGAGGAGCAGGTACGCGCCGAGACCGCCCGCTGCCTGGGTTGCGGTGCCTCGATCGTCGACCCCAACAAGTGTATCGGCTGCGGTCTGTGCACTACCAAGTGCGCGTTCGACGCCATCCATCTGAATCGCGACCGCCCCGAGTGCTCCACGATGGTCAAATACGAGCAAAAGCTCCCCAGCTTGGGCAAGTACGCGCTCAAGCGTGCCATCAAGATTAAATTCGGGAAGAAGTAATGAGGTGCCGCCGTTCTAACGAACGGCGGCACTGCCGACGCTGCGCGGCGCCCAGATACCCCATCTTGCCCCTCAACTGCGGCGCCGCGGGCAAAAGCCCAGCGGACGCCTTGTTTCGGAGCAACCTGGGGCACCTGGATCGCCGCTCGCTGACGTTTGGCTGACATCGCATCAACCGTTGCTGAAAGGTTTCTAGCTTGCATGAATTGGGAATCGTCTATCACATTATTCGCGATGTCGAGAACGTGGCGCGCGCCAATGGCGTGAGTCGCGTTTCGAGCGTCACGCTGCTGCTGGGCGAGGTCTCGGGCGTCGTTCCCGACTTGCTGCTCGACGCTTGGCGCTGGGCGGCAGATAAAAAGCCTATCACCGGGGGCACGGAGCTTATTGTGGAGCCTGTCGAGGCCGTGACGCATTGCGAGGCGTGCGGCCGCGACTATGCGACGGTCGAGCATGGCAAGATCTGCCCCCATTGCGGTAGCGGCGAGACATACCTGCTGCAGGGCCAGGAGGTCATGATCAAGCAGATTGAGACCCCCGACGAGGACCCGCCAGATGCTGCTCCCGACGGCCTCTCCGACGCCCCCGATGCCGTCGACGCTGCCAACCCCCTCCACATCGTCTAGCCCCTAGTCGTTGGGGACGTTCTTGTTTGACTAGTCGTTTAAGAACGTCCCCAATGACTACTTACGTTAGTGCATAAGTCACGCTAATAGTCAAGTTATGTCTGTTTAAACAAAATAACTGCAGTACAAGCGCATTCGCGCTTGCCTAAAATCGATATTAATGACCAGCCTGCTTGTATCTGTAAAATGAATGGCTTGATAAGTGACGCCTTGGCGTGTAATCCGTCAAAAAGCAGTAACGTAATCAACTTGTAACAAACCTAGACGTTTAAACAAATTATCCAATCATTCGCATTTTTCTCTATAATTTTACAGGACGAACAGGTATACTCCTTTCATGTCGTGTAGGAAATACGTAGACAAAGAGGAGGTTATGTGATGGTAAGTATTGTTCTTGCTAGCCACGGGGACTTGGCAGCCGGAATCAAGCAGACGGGCTCGATGGTCTTTGGCGATCAGCCGTCTGTGGCCGTGGTCTCGCTCGAGCCGAGCATGGGCCCCGACGACTTCCGTGCCAAGGTCGAGGAAGCAATCGCTTCCTTCGAGGACCAGGAGCAGGTGCTCTTCCTCGTTGATCTGTGGGGCGGCACGCCGTTCAACCAGATCAGCGGTCTCATCGAGGGCCACGATTCCTGGGCTATCGTCACCGGTGTCAACCTGCCTATGCTCATCGAGGCATATTCGCAGCGCTTTGACGCAAAGAACACTGCACATGCGATCGCAAAACATCTCGTGACTGAGGCTAAGGCTGGCGTGCGCGTCAAGCCCGAGTCTCTGGAGCCCGAGGAGAAGAAGCCGGCCACGGCCGCCGCTGCTCCTGCAGGCGCCATCCCTCCGGGAACGGTCATCGGCGATGGGCACATCAAGATCGCCCACGTCCGTATCGACACCCGTCTGCTGCATGGTCAGGTGGCCACCACGTGGACCAAGCAAATCAACCCCAACCGCATCATCGTGGTTTCCGACGGCGTTGCTCACGACGAGCTCCGCAAGACCATGATCGAGCAGGCTGCCCCTCCGGGAGTCCATGCCAACGTCGTGCCCATCAAGAAGATGGCCGAGGTTGTCAAGGACACGCGCTTTGGTGACACCAAGGCCATGCTGCTCTTTGAGAACCCGCAGGATCTGCTCAAGGCTATCGAGGCCGGCGTCGACATCAAGGAAGTCAACATCGGTTCCATGGCTCACTCCAAGGGCAAGGTCGTCGTCACCAACGCCGTCGCTATGGGCGATGACGACGTTAAGACTCTCGAGGCCCTCAAGGCCAAGGGCGTCAAGTTCGAGGTCCGCAAGGTTCCTTCGGATTCCTCCGAGGATCTCGACGCCATGTTGAAGAAAGCTAAGGCCGAACTGGCCGCTCAAGCATAGTAAAGGAGGGTCCGATACATGTCTGCAATCACTATTCTGCTTGTTGCGATTGTCGCGTTGCTTGCCGGTATGGAAGGCATTCTGGATGAGTTCCAGTTCCATCAGCCGCTCGTGGCATGCACGCTTATCGGTCTCGTAACCGGTCACCTTCAGGAGGGCATCCTCCTGGGCGGTTCGCTCCAGATGATGGCCCTTGGCTGGGCTAACGTCGGCGCTGCCGTCGCGCCTGACGCCGCTCTGGCCTCGGTCGCTTCTTCGATTATCATGGTGCTCGCCCTCAACGGTGGCGCCACCGATTCGGCCAAGGCCGTTACCGCCGCCATCGCCGTCGCAGTCCCGCTGTCGGTCGCTGGTCTGTTCCTGACCATGATCTGCCGTACCCTGGCTACCGCTATCGCTCACGCCATGGACGGTTGCGCCGAGAAGGGTGACTTCTCCGGCATCGAGCGCTGGCAGTACGCCGCCATCCTCATGCAGGGCCTTCGTATCGCCATCCCGGCAGTACTTCTGTGCATCATCCCGGCCGAGGCGGTTACCAACGCGCTTAACGCTATGCCCGACTGGCTGTCCGGCGGTATGGCTGTCGGCGGCGGCATGGTCGCTTCCGTCGGTTACGCCATGGTCATCAACATGATGGCCACCAAGGAGACCTGGCCGTTCTTCATCCTCGGCTTTGTCCTTGCTGCCATCCCTCAGCTCACGCTGATCGCTCTTGGCCTCATCGGCATCTCCCTTGCCCTCATCTACCTTGGCCTCAAGGATCTGGCCAAGCAGGGTGGCGGCATGGGCGGTGGCTCCGGTGACCCGCTCGGCGACATTCTGAACGATTACGAGTAGGAGGGGAGTGATACATATGGCAGAGAACAAGATTCAGCTCACCAAGGCTGACCGCAAGAAGGTTTGCTTCCGTCATCAGTTCCTTCAGGGCTCGTGGAACTACGAGCGTATGCAGAATGGCGGCTGGTGCTTCGCAATGATCCCTGCGATCAAGAAGCTCTACACCAGCAAGGACGACCAGATTTCCGCGCTTAAGCGCCACCTGGAGTTCTATAACACCCATCCCTATGTTTCCGCCCCCGTCATTGGCGTTACCCTCGCTCTCGAGGAGGAGCGCGCCAACGGTGCACCGATCGATGACGTTGCCATTCAGGGCGTCAAGGTCGGTATGATGGGCCCGCTCGCCGGCGTCGGCGACCCCGCCTTCTGGTTCACCCTTCGCCCGATCCTGGGCGCTCTGGGCGCTTCCCTGGCCCTGTCCGGCAGCATCGCCGGTCCGCTGCTGTTCTTCTTCGCGTGGAACATCATCCGTTACGCCTTCCTGTGGTACACGCAGGAGTTTGGCTATAAGGTCGGCTCCTCCATCGCCAAGGACCTCTCCGGCGGTCTGATGGGCAAGGTCACCGAGGGTGCTTCCATCCTGGGTATGTTCATCATCGGCGCCCTGGTCGAGCGCTGGGTGTCCATCTCCTTCACCCCGGTCGTCTCCAAGGTCACGCAGTCTGCCGGCGCCTTCATTGACTGGGCTAACCTGCCTTCCGGTGCCGAGGGCATCAAGGAAGCGCTGACGATGTACAACTCCGTCGGTGCTACCGCCCTTGATCAGGTGAAGGTCACCACGCTTCAGGCTAACCTCGATCAGCTCATCCCCGGCCTTGCTGCCGTGTGCCTGACGCTGTTCGTCTGCAAGCTGCTCAAGAAGAAGGTCAGCCCGATCGTCATCATCCTGGCTCTCTTCGCCGTCGGTATCATCGGTCGCGTTTGCGGCTTCATGTAAGCACGCTTCGGCTTAAGACCGAGAGTTGCTAGGCAAGGGCTTTTGAGCCATTGAAACGGACCGCACCCGGTGGGTACACTGGATGCGGTCCGATTGTTTTATTTGGAGGGCGAGGCGCGCATGGCGCAATCTCAGAACAGCACGGTCGATCTGGCAACACCGGCAACCTGCCTGATGGGGCTTACCAGCCACGGTAACGTGATGGTGGGCAATAAGGCGTTCGAGTATTACAACGAGCGCAATCCCGAGGATTTTATTCAAATTCCGTGGGACGAGGTCGACTATATTGCCGCCGAGGTTTTGCGCGGCACTAAGAAGATCACGCGTTTTGCTATCTTTACCAAGGATAACGGCCACTTTACGTTTTCGACGCGCGACGACAAAGAGACGCTTCGTGCAGTTCGCAAGTACGTCGACGAGGATAAGCTTGTGCGTTCGCCTGACTTTATCGATGTGACGGCCAAGGGCGCCAAGAGCATCCCCTCCGTTATCAAAGGCCTTTTCCACAAAGGCAACTAGTCGCCTGCGACGTTCTCAAACGACTAGTCATTAAAGAACGTCCCCAATGACTACCTGTAGCTCTTCGCGGGATTCGCTGGGGAAATATCATCCCAGTTTGAGCGCCTATTCTGGGATGCAGTTTCTGGAACAGGCTCATTTGGGAAACCATATCCCGTTTCGAGCTCAAATTTCGGGTCGTAGTTTCCTAGAGAGGCCCCATCCGGAAAGCCCGTCCCAGAATTCGTCTGGATAGTGGGACACGCTTTCCGGAAGGCTGTCCCACCGTAACTTCGAAGAGTGGCTATGCGCTGCATGGCAGTGGCGCAAATCTGCTACACTAGTACAACATGCCTCCGTAGCTCAGGGGATAGAGCACCGCTCTCCTAAAGCGGGTGTCGACGGTTCGAATCCGCCCGGGGGCACCAGAGCAATATCGAGCCCGGTACCACCACGGTGCCGGGCTCTTCTGGTCTAAGGGCCGGATTCGGGCCGTCGACACCCGCGTCACCGATTTTCCCGCGGGGGGAGTTTTCGAATCCGCCCGGGGGCACCAGAGCAATATCGAGCCCGGTACCACCACGGTACCGGGCTCTTCTGGTTTAAAGGCCGGATTCGGGCCGTCGACACCCGCGTCACCATCTAACAAGCCATTCTTACCCACTCTTTGCCCGCTAAAATAACGGTGGGCGAACGGTTTCGTCCGTTCTTCGATTTCTCGGCACGTTATGCAACGCCATGCGTTATGTTGTACAAGAAGTAGACAACTGGGAGGCGATCGAACTGGCTGCAAATTTTGACGTTCATGAAACCGTTGCAAGCGGTCCTGCGCTGGTTCATGCGCAGCACGGAGCACCGAGAAATTCGATTGACCTTGCCATACTCAAGTCGAAAGATCCTATCTATTTGCAGCTTGCCGAGATTATGCGAGAGCGGATATTTACCAAGCAGTGGACCGCCGGAAGCAAGATTCCTTCGGAACACGAGCTTATGAGTGTGTTTGGGGTTGCGCGCGGTACGGTGCGCAAGGCGCTGAAATCGCTTGTCGAGGAAGGTCTGCTGGTCCAGGTGCGTGGCAGCGGAACGTATGTTGCCGAACCAGGCATTTCGCATCCGGCCGGTGTTCGCCCGCTCTCGTTTGCCGATTCGCTACACGAGCAGGGCAAGGAGTTCGAGACGCATGTTCTCGAGCAGCGCGTGACCCCGGCAAGTGCCGAAGTGGCGGCGGAGCTGGGTATCGAGCCCGGCGTTGAGTCCATGTTTATGCGCCGCGTGCGCACGGTGGACGGCGAGCCCATCATGTGCCAAGAGAGCTGGCTGAATCTACCGGAGTGCCCGGGACTGTTGGATATCGACTACACCCAGGAATCGCTCTTCAACGCCGTTCAGCAGTGTTCAGGGCGCAAAATCAAAATCTCGCACATGCGTTACAGCGCGCGAACTGCCGGCATCGAATACGGCGAGCTACTTGGCTGCAGCGAGTCGGCCGCGCTGCTGTTGCTAGAACAAAACATCTGCCTGGAAGACGGGGTCTGCATCGAATGGACCTATACGTGGTTTAAGCCGGGGCAGCATATCGTAGGAACGGCCGAACAGGCCGACTAGCCGGTCTAAGGCAAGATGCTCCCATGCTGCCTGTATTTACTGACTCCGCCGTTCATGGGAAATAATCGACCGTTCAAAGAGCGCAACTCCATATCAGGTACATAAAGCTGTTCATTCTGGTATACAACTAGATGTACACAGTGAAGTGTACAACTAGTCTATTAGTTGTCCATCGCTACGGGGCTGCGAGGACAGAGAGTAGAGAGGCTTGATGCTATGGAGAAAACTCAGCTCAGGACGCCGTTTTTTGTGGTGAATCCTAAGTCGTACCTGTACGGCGAGGATATCTATGCGCTCGCAAAAAAGACCGATGAGCTGGCGGCCAAGTACGACTTTGACGTGCTGTTCACCGCGCAGCTGATCGACCTTCCGCACATCATCGAGACCTGCCCGCACTTGATTCCGTGTGCGCAGCACATGGAGAGCCTCAAGCCCGGTCGCGGCATGGGCCATGTGCTTCCCGAGGCCCTTGCTGCCGCAGGCGTCAAGGCGACGTTCCTCAACCATGCAGAGAACCCCTGCACCGTTCACGAGCTCGCTTCCACCATTGCGCGTGCCAACGAGGTGGGCATCCTTACCGTCGTGTGCGCCGACTCCGTGGAGGAGGGCGAGTGGATCGCCGGCCTGCACCCCGATGTCATGGTGTGCGAGCTGACGAGCCTTATCGGCACCGGTCAGGTCGCAGGTGAGGACTACATGCGCGAGTCGACCGAGGCCGTCAAGGCGGTTTCCCCTCAGACCAAGGTACTTCAGGCAGCTGGTATTTCCACTGGCCAGAACGTTTACGACGCCATCAAGTACGGCGCCGACGCAACGGGTGGCACCTCTGGCATCGTTGCCGCCGAGGATCCGTTTGCAACGCTTGACGAGATGTTCGAGGCACTCGATCGTGCTCGTACCGATTTTTGCAAGGAGGCGTAAAACATGGCTGTCTACAAAGAGACCCTAAAGACGGACACGCTCGCTGGCAAGCCGACGTATGTCGATATTACCGACGGCGTTGCCGCTGCCGTCGAGAACTCCGGCATCAAGGAGGGCACCGTCACGGTGATTTCCTGCCACACCACCTGCGCGGTCTTCTCCGAGGAGTTCGATCACGACTACACGCCCGCGGGCGACACGTATCTCCAGGCCGACCTGAATGCCGGCCTCGAGCGTATTTTCCCGGAGCAGCACGACTGGAACACCTACCGCTATCCCGGCCTGCGCCACTTTGAGGAGGTTGAGTCCTGGCCCAACCTGGAGGCTTGGCTGCCGGGCGGTGACCGCACCATGCTGTGGAACGGCGACGCGCACCTGCGTTCCACGCTGGTCGGCAGCAACCAGACGTTCGAGGTTGCCGAGGGCAAACTCGAGATGAACGGTCTGGCGAGCATCTACCTCGTTGATTATGACCGCACCCGCGAGCGCACGCGCAAGGTGAAGGTCGTGGTGATGGGCGATTAGCCTTCCACCATCCGGTGACGGATAAACTGGTAGCCGTGGAGCCGGAGCCAGCGAACCGCCATATATAAATTGACGGGCAGTTCCGGTTCTAGTGGGTTACTTTTAGTAATACGTTAATTCCGAAAGGAGAAAGATATGAAGAAGATTCTGTTGGCCTGTGGTTCTGGTATCTGCACTTCTACTGCCGTTCACAAGAAGGTCGAGGAGATGCTCATCTCCAAGGGCTATGCCGGACAGTTCGAGATCACCCAGTGCAAGGTTTCCGAGGCCCCTTCAAAGTCCCCCAACTTTGACTTCCTGATCGCCACGACCATGGCCCCTGCTGGTCTTCAGTGCCCCTACGTCAACGGCATTCCCTATCTTACCGGTGTTGGCACTGCCGCTGCTGAGGAGCAGATCCTGGCCCTGATGGCTGAGTAGTCCCTGCCGAAAAGGGATCACCCGGCTAAAAACTAGCGTTGTATTGGAAGGGACATACGTCCCCAGGATAACTGTGTCTATTTTGAAAGGGGATAGAACGCGATGGACGCAATTCTTGGCTTTTTCTCGTTCATTAACTCGCTGGGCGTATCTGTGGTTATGCCCATCGTCATTACGATTCTCGGCTGCGTGCTCGGTGCGGGCTTTGGTAAGAGCTTGCGCGCCGGCCTGACGGTCGGTATTGGCTTTATTGGCCTCAACCTCGTCATCAATAGCCTGCTTGGCACGACGCTCGCTCCTGCCGTTCAGGAAATGATCGAGCGCTTTGGTTTCAGTCTGTCCGTTATCGATGTCGGTTGGCCTGCTGCCGCCGCCATCGCGATGGGCTCGGTCGTCGGTACCATCATCATTCCGCTCGGCCTCATCGTTAACATCGTCATGCTCTTGACGAACACCACTCAGACCGTCGACGTTGACATCTGGGACTATTGGCACTTCGCCTTTACGGGCGCCCTCGTCGCGATTGTTACGGACAACATCGCCATGGGTGTTATCGCTGCTGTCCTGAACATGATTATCATCATGGTTCTGGGCGACTACACTGCTCCGCAGGTCGAGAAGTCTCTGGGTATGCCCGGTGTCTCCCTGCCGCATGGTTTCACTACCGCCTATGCACCGATCGCCATGCTCTTTAACTGGATTATCGATCACATCCCTGGCCTCAGGGACATCGACATCAACGTTGACGATCTTCAGCAGAAGTTCGGCATCTTCGGTGAGCCCATGATTATCGGTTCCGTTATCGGTCTCGTTATCGGCTCTCTTGCATACTGGAACGGCGCAGACATCCAGACCTCTCTGGCCAGCGTGCTCACCACCGGCGTTTCCCTCGGCGCTGTTCTGGTTCTCATCCCGAAGATGGCAGCCCTGCTCATGGAGGGCCTGATCCCCATCAGCGATTCCGCTTCCGAGTTCGTTCAGAAGCGTTTTAAGAACCGTGGCAAGATTTACATCGGTCTCGATTCTGCCGTGGGCGTCGGTCATCCGACCACCCTCACCATCGCTTATATTCTGGTTCCCCTGATGATCGTTCTGGCCGTCGTGCTGCCGGGCAACAAGGTTCTGCCCTTTGCTGACCTTGCAGTTGTGCCTTGGATGTTCGTTCTCATCACCCCGATCGTTGAGAACAACGGCTTCCGTGGCATCCTGATCGGTATCATTGTCCTCGCCGTTGGCCTGTACATCGCTACTGACCTTGCTCCGCTCATCACCACGGCTGCCAACAACGTTGGATTTGACATCGCCGGTGCTACCGGTGCTGCTGACACCATGATTTCCTCCATTTGCGACGGCGCTAACCCGCTCACTTGGGTCATCACTCGCCTGAATGGCTGGCTCGGCTACATCGGTGCCGCTATCGTCGCCGTGGTCGCTATCGGTATGGCTGTCTGGAACCGCGCTCGCATCCTCAAGGAGGCCAAGGCCATGCATGAGGTCGAGGCGTAAGTTATCCTACTAAGCTGGTTTAATGCAGGGCTGATTTAATCGGATAGGACCTGGCGTGTACGGTGTGTGTGCGCCAGGTCTTTTTGAAACGGGGCACTATGAAGACGACCTACAGCTATCTCAAACGCTATTTCTTTATCGAGGTTACTCTAACGGGGATAGTGTGCCTGGCGGCCCTCCTCGTGTGTCCCTATCTCGCCTATAAGGGTATTGTCCCCGGCATCATGATCGTCTTGATGGTTCCGGCCGCTTATCAGGTATGGAACACGTTCGTGGCAATTGCCAACCCGCAGACGGTTGAGATTGACGATGAGGCGATCGCTTTTTCTGCGTGGGGTAGGACCGACCGATATCTGTGGAATGACGTGACGTCCTTCCGCGTTAGAGAGTTCCCCTCCGCTGGAAAGATTTATATCAGAGTTAACAACAGTGGGCTTTTGAGGGGTCGTTATTGGCTCCAAACGCGTGTCATGACTGACGGTCGTGAGCTGTTCCAGAGGATTTGTGACCTGGAGTACAAGATTCATCCGGATACGCTTAAGGCGCGCGCCCGCAGGGTCAACTCCGAGTACCTGGAAGCAGAGAAAGCTTCCGATGATGAAAAACCAAAAAGCCGCCGTCATGACCGTAAGGGCAAAAAGCACTAATAAAGAAATCAATGCAGCGATTTTGCCTTTTCGATTTGGCGGGGCCGAAGGATTCGAGAACCGCGAGGTAAAGAAATGTTTGATACACAGAAGCAGGAAGTTCTGAACGCTGCTCTCAAACTCGATCGCTACGGCCTTATTGCGTTGTCGGGCGGTAACGTAAGTTGCCGAATGGACTCTGGTGAGGTTCTTGTCACGCCTTCGGGCATGATTTACGACGACATGGTCCCCGAGGACATTCTTGTTGTTGATCTCGATGGAAATATCATCGAGGGAGAGCGCAAAGCGTCTGTGGATACCGAGGCGCTGCTGTACATCTATAAGAACATGCCGCAAGTTAACGCCGTAATCCATACGCATCAGCCATATGCGACTGGTCTGGGACTTGTCATGGACGAGCTTCCCTGCAATTTGTCCACGATGGCAAATGCGACTGAAGGACCGGTTGCCGTGGCGGAATACGGTGATCCGGGCAGTCTGTCTATGGGCGTTGAGGCCGTTAAGGCGATTGGCGATCGACTTGCGGTCGTTTTGAAGCATCACGGCGTCATTGCGGTGGGTCGCGATCTTCGTCAGGCACTCTTCTCTTGCGTCTATCTCGAGGAGGCGGCAAAAACTGTTTCCGTGGCTCTGTCGACGGGGATGCCTATGGCGACCATGACTCAAGAGCAGATAGATGAGGCCGTTGCGGTATTCCACCGTTACGGGCAAAAGCCCATCGACCAAGACGCGTAAAGCTTCATTTGGCAACTCCATCTCAAATTACTAACTTGATAGGAAGGAACTACCATGCTTGTCAATCTTCGTGATATCTGTGGTATCGCCGAGCAGAACAACATGGCTATCGCGGCGTTTAACACGCCGAGCCTCGAGGCCGTCCGCGCTGCGATCGACGCCGCCGAGGCAACGGGGTATCCCGTGATCATCCAGCACGCCGAGTGCCACGACGACATTACGCCGCTCGATGTCATGGGCCCTGCAATGGTCGCGCTTGCCGAGCGTTCTACCGCGCAGGTGTGCGTACATCTCGATCATTGCGAGAACCTGTCCTACATGCGTCGCGCGCTCGAGATGGGCTTCAACGGCGCGATGTTCGATGGATCTGCGCTTCCTTACGAGCAGAATATCGCTAACTCCAGCCGCGCCGCCGCCATGTGCGCAAGCTTCGATTGCGGCCTTGAGTGCGAGCTGGGCAGCCTGGGAGCTCGTGAGGGCGATATTCTCGAGGACGGCTCCGCTGCTCCCGAGGGCGGTTCCGGTGCAACCTACACCGATCCCGACCAGGCGCTCGATTTTGTCGCCTCCACCGGCCTCGATATCCTTGCCTGCTCCTTCGGAACCGTGCACGGCCTGTATCGCGGCGAGCCCCAGCTTTCCTTTGAGGTGCTCGACCAGATTCGCAATCGCGTCGAGATTCCGCTGGTCATGCATGGCGGCTCCGGCGTATCCGATGAGGATTACCACAAGGCCATCGACGCCGGCATCCGTAAGATCAACTACTACACCTACGGCGTAAAGTATGCCGGCGAGACAGTCTGCGACCTTGTCCAGTCGCGTCGCGCCAACGACAGCAATGCCGTAGTGTACTGGCATGATATGACCACTGCTGCCTACGAGCGCCTGCTCGAGGATTTCACGCAGGTCATTCGCGTCTTTGCCAACGGCGCCGAGCCGCTCGCCTAGTAGCCCCCTGGGATCGCGGGGGCGGAAGGTCCGTCTCCGCGATCTGTTTTAATTCTTCATTGAGCTATATGTGCCCTCGTTGTTTTCAAAGGGTGCGATGTATCTGAAAGGAACGCCATGTCTGCTGTTGACACCGATCTTTTTAAGCCGGAGCTCGTTTTCTTTGATTTTGAGGCCACTGACCGTGTGGACTTCTTTAAAAAGCTTGGCGAGGAGCTCAGCTCTCGTGGTTACGTTAAGGACTCGTGGTTCGATGCCATTATGGAGCGCGAGACCAATTACCCCACCGGTCTTGGTTGCCAGGCCATCAACGTCGCGATTCCGCACGTCGACCCCGAGCATCTCGTAAAGCCCTACATTGCCATCATCAAGCCCAAGACTCCCATTGAGTTTGAGGCTATGGGCGGTATGGGCGATCCCGTCCCCGCCGAGTTTATTGTGAACCTGGGCCTGCTTGCCCACGCCGAGGGCCAGGTGTTTATTCTCCAGGCGCTGATGGGCATCTTTATGGATGATAACTCCTGTGCCGAGATCCTGGCTCAGGATACTCCTGAGTCCATGGTCGAGACCATGGTGAAGTTCTGCGGCTAGCAATTACTGCATCACATATCTGTTGTCACCTGGGAGGCTCGCTTCGGCGGGCCTCTTTGCGTTGCTATGGAGCCTTGGTCTGTCGATAAAGAAAGCGCCCGCTTGCTGGGGGAGCAAGCGGGCGCCTGTGAGCGAATATGTTTGCGGCATCAGCCGCTGTGGGCAATGGTCTCGATGGCTAGTTGGTCGTGCCGGAATCGTCGCCTGAATCGGTGCCAGAGCCAGAAATCGAAACCGTCAGCGTGATCGTGCTGTCGGTGGACTGCTTGCCAGTGGGGGAGACGCCCGTCACGGTGGCGTTTTCGTTACCACTCACGGGGTTGCCGTTCTGATCGCAGAATGCGATGTTGTAGAATCCGGCGTTGTTGAGCGCGGTGACGGCGGAGGAGATACTCTTGCCGTACAGGTTGCCCGGAACGTTTGCCTTGCCGGACTTCTTGGCGATGACGACGGTAATCGTGGCGCCGGGCTTTTGCTTACCGCTGGGGTTCCAGCTAATGACGGTGCCCTCGGTGACGGAATCGTTCTCCTGATAGGTCACATCGACGCCGAAGCCGGCCATATCGAGGGCGTTGCGTGCCTGAGCCTCGGTCATGTCGGTCAGATCGGGAACGGAGGTGGTGTCGGGTCCACTCGAGACTTTGTACGAAATGGTCGTGCCCTTCTCGACTTCCTTGCCCGCATCGGTGCCCTGTTCAAAGACTTCGCCCTTTTCGGCCTCGTTGGCTTCCTCGGTGGCATTGCCCTTAAGGCCGACGCTTGCCAGCGCCGCCTCTGCCTGGTCCTTGGTCAGACCAACGAGCTGCGGGACATCAACCTTCTCGGAGGGCTTGGGACCCTTGGAGATTACCAGATTCACCTTGGTGCCCTTGGGCTTCTTGGTGTGACCGTTAGGAGTCTGCTCGACAACCTTTCCCTCGTCGACGTCGTCGTTGTAGCTCTGGTCAATGGTTCCGACGTCAAGGCCGGCATCCTTAATCAGTTCGACGGCGGTCTCCTGGTCCTTACCCAACACATCGGGAACCGGGACCTGCTCGCCGCCAAAGAGTCCGGTGGCAAAGGCCACGATGACGCCGATTACGGCTACCGCAGCAACTACGGCGGCGATGATCTTGTTCTTGTTGGATTTGGGCTGCTCGGTGGCGTAAGAGCCGGTTGAACTCGAGACGGAGCTGCGAGCGTTATTTTGTCCGCTCACGCCCGAAACGGGGCGTACCATGGCGCGCGTCTGGTCGGATAGCTCTCGGGTCTTGGTGGCACCCAGGTCGCCAACGGCGCCGATAACGCGCGTAGGCTCCGGCACGTTGACGGCGCGACCAGACAGGTAGCTGTTGAGCACCTGACGCAGCTCGTCGGCCGTCTGGAAACGGTTAGCCGGATCTTTTTCCATGCACTTGAGGATAATGCGCTCAAGATCGGCATCGACACCGGAGTTGATCTGGCTCGGCGGCACGGGCAGCTCGTTGACCTGCTTGAGTGCGACCGAGATGGCATCGTCGCCGTCGAAAGGCACGCGGCCGGTGGCGCACTCGTACATCACGACGCCCAGCGAGTAAATGTCCGAGGTGGGGCCTAGATCCTGCCCGCGGGTCTGCTCGGGACTTACGTAGTGGGCGGTGCCCAAAACGTTGTTGTCCTGCGTAAGGTGGCTGTTCTTGGCGCGCGCGATGCCAAAGTCCATGACCTTGATGTTGCCGTCGGGCAGCACCATGATGTTCTGCGGCTTAATATCGCGGTGGATGATCTCGTGCTTGTGGGCGACCGAAAGTGCGGAGCTGATCTGCGAGCCGATCTGAGCGACCTTTTTGGGGTCAAGGGCGCCGTGGCTCTTGATGCCGCTCTTAAGGTCGGTGCCGCGCAGGTATTCCATGACGATGTAATAGGTGTCGCCGTCCTTGCCCCAATCGTAGACGCCGACGATATAGGGGGAGGAGAGGCCGGCGGCTGCCTGGGCCTCCTGCTTAAAGCGTGCGGCAAAGGTGGCGTCGCCGGCATATTGCGGCAGCATGATTTTGATAGCTACCGTGCGGTCGAGGACCTGGTCCTGTGCACGGTAGACGGTCGCCATGCCGCCTGTCCCTACCTTATCCTTGAGGAGGTATCTTCCCCCGAGGACCCTCTGTTCCATTCCTGCTCCTAACATGACTATTCGCTCAACGATGTGTGTAGTACCAAATTTGAGGCCGCTGGGGCCGTGTGGCGCATTGCCGCTAGCGTTATCGGCCGCGGCACGCCCCATGCTTGCGCATCAATCACGGGCATCACGCTCCCTGGGCGGCAAGCGCCGCGGTCAGGACGATGCCGGCGATCTTTGCCGCCTCGACGTCGTGCTTGTCGTAATCCTCCAAGGCTACCGAGATGGCGACCGTGGGTGAATCGTAAGGCGCAAAACCGACGAACATCGAGTTGACGTTGGTACCGACGGTCTCGGCAGAGCCGGTCTTGCCGGCAACCTTGACGCCCGGAATCTGGGCATCGGTGCCGGTGCCGGATTGAACGACGTCGAGCATGGCCTGTTTGACCTGTTCGGCCGTGGTGGCGCTGACGGCCTGGCCCAGTGAGCGGGACTGCGTGGTCTTGACCACGGTTCCGTCTGGGGCGAGCACCTGGGCAACGAAGAACGGGTCCATGACGACGCCGCTGTTGGCGATGGCCGCCGCAATAACGGCGTTCTGCATGACGGTGGTCTGCGGACCCGGCGTGTGGTCCATGCCGACGGGCTGGCCGGCGCCGGCCCAGGCGGTTTCCCACTCGGTCATGAGCGAGGGGTCGGCCATGATGGACGCCGTGGCGGTTAGGTCCTGACCGAGCTTTTGGCCATAGCCAAAGGCGTTGGCGAACTGTACGAGTGAGCTGGCGCCGACCTCGTTTGCCACCTGACCAAAGACGACGTTGGACGACACGGCAAAGGCCTGCTGCAGGCTAATCGTGCCGTAGCTCTCATTGGCGGAGTTGGTGACCGGTGCATTGCCGATATCCATGGAACCGGGCGCCTGATAAGTGCTCGAAAGGCTTGCGGTGCCGGTCTCGAGTGCCGCCGAAAGCGTGACGACCTTAAACGTGGAGCCCGGAGTATAGAGGGCGTCCATGGCGCGGTCGTACATAGAACTGTCCTCACCGCCGCCCGATTGCAGCAGGGCGTCGATGTTGGTGTTGTCGTAGGTGGGCGAGCTGGCGCATGCGAGCACCGCGCCAGTGCGCGGGTCCATGACCACAATGGCGCCCTTAAAGCCCTTGAGAGCCTGTTCGGCGGCCGTCTGGATGCGGGAGTCGATGGTGAGTTTGGCGGTGTTGCCCGGCTGGTTTTGGCCCGCGAGCGACGCGATGGCGTTGTTCCAGCTGGAGTAATCCTTGGAACCGGTGAGCGTGTCGTTCATCACGCTCTCGATGCCGGCGGTACCGTACTGCTGGCTCACATAGCCAACCACATGGGCGGCCAGGTTGCCGTTAGGGTAGGAGCGTACGTAGGTGCCGTCCTCCTGTTGCAGCGATTCGGCCAGCGTCACGCCGTCGGACGTGATGATGGAGCCGCGCTGGATGTACTTGGAACGGGCGATGGTGTGATTGTTAGTCGGCATATCCTGGTAATCCTTGGCCTTGATGACCTGGACATAGGTGAGGTTGCCGATGAGGATGGCGAACAGGGCCGTAAAGGCAAACACCGCGCGGGTTAGGCGGTTGGCGAGCGCCACGCGGCCGAGCACGCCAGATTCGGGCGTATCGAGCAGGCGACGACGCATGCGCGAGCCGGTGGAGTGGCTGCCACGGCCGTAGGAAGACGAAGAAGCGAAGCGCGTGCCGGCATGCGCCGCGGCAGAAGCGACCTGGTCGTCAGTGATGGCGGCCATGGTACCGGTGCCGGTGAGCTCGGCTTCGCGACCGGTGGCCTCATCGCCGGCGCGCAGCAAAAGCGCGACAATGATAAAGCTCGCCAGCAGCGAGGAGCCGCCCTGGCTCATAAAGGGCAGGGTGACGCCGGTCAGCGGAATCAGGCGGGTAACGCCGCCAACGATCAAGAAGGCCTGGAAGCTAATGGCGGCCGTGAGGCCCGTGGCGCTAAATGCGGCAAGGTCGGACTTAGCGCGGGCGGCCGTGGTCAGGCCTCGCACGGCAAAGAGCATAAACAGGACGAGTACGGCGCCGCCGCCCAAAAGGCCCATTTCCTCGCCGATGGCCGAGAAAATGAAGTCGGACTCGACGACGGGGATGTTATTGGCCATGCCATTACCGATGCCAACGCCGATAAGACCGCCGTCAGCCAACGAGAAAAGGGATTGCACAATCTGGTAGCCCTGGCCCTGGGCATCCTTAAAGGGGTCGGCCCAGATCTGGAAACGTACCTGGACATGCGACAGGAACTTGTAGGCGCCCACGGCACCCACTGCCAAAAGCGCAAGGCCGATGACGACATACGAGAAACGTCCCGTGGCGACGTAGAGCATCAGCAAGAAGATGGTGTAGAACAGCACGGCGGAGCCCAAGTCGCGCTCGAAGACAACGACCAGAAGGCATACACCCCACACAGCGAACAGCGGTAGCAGCAGGCGCAGGCGCGGGACCTTGAGGCCCAAGATCTTGCGATTGGAGATGGAGAGTAGCTCGCGGTTTTCGGCTAGGTATCCGGCCAAGAACAATACGATAAAAATCTTGGCGAACTCGCCGGGCTGGATGGTGAAGCCGGCGATGCGAATCCACAGCTTGGAGCCCGAGATGGTGGTGCCGATAAAGATGGGCAGCATCAGCAAGATGATGCCGATGATGCCAAAGGTGTACTTGTAGCGCATGACCACATCGAGATTCTTGATCATCGCGAGCGTGCCCACCATCAGTGCCACCGAGACAAACAGAATGACGAGCTGCGAGATGGCGAGGGCGGGTGCCAGACGCGTTACGAACGTGATGCCGATACCCGAAAGCACAAAGACGATGGGCAGGATGGCCGGATCGGCACCGGGCGCCAGGATGCGCACGGCGATATGCGCCGCGGCGAAGGCGGCAAAGAGACCGATCGGCACGGCGAGCGTTTCAAACGAGATGGAAGCGCCTGCGGTGAGCACGTACATCGCATACAGCAGGATGACGGGGAACGCCGAGGCGATGAGCAAGAGCATTTCGGTGTTGCGGCGACTCATAAGCGGCACCCCCTTTCTAATTCTTATCGGAGGCTTCGGCCTCGGCGGACTGTTCGGCGGTTTTTTCGGAATTCGATTTGGAAGTCGATTCCTGGTCGGTGTTGTCGCGAATCGTTTGCGCGTCGATCACCTGGCGGGTCTGTTCCTCATCGATTTGATGACGGTACTTGGAGATAGTGTCCTGCGCGTCGTCGACACTCGTTTGCGGAATGCCTGCTTTCAGGCGATTCTGCGTGTCTTCGGGTAGGTCGGATAGCTTGATGGCGGTCGTGCTCTCGAGCCAGTGCAGCTTAAGGCCGAGCGGCTTGCCGGGAATGCCCCGGTAGACCGCGACGGTGTCCTTGTAGGTGCCCAGGTAATACGAGCCGGTGACGCCCGCGTAGGCCCAGATGGCTGCCGCCAGCACAAAAGCGATGCCCAGGATGGCGGCAATGGTGACGTTGCGGCGGCGAACGCGCTTCGCCTCGCGCATGACGCCGTCGTCGACCAGGTCCACAACGACTACCGTCACGTTGTCGTGGCCGCCGGCAGCGAGCGCGGCGTCCACCAGGTTGTCGACGCAAATCTGCGCCGTAGACGATTGCGTGGCGATGTTTTCGATTTCGCTATCGGGAATCATGCTCGAAAGGCCGTCCGAGCACAGGATCAGGCGGTCGCCCTCTTCGATGTGCAGGGTAAAGTGGTCGGCATACATGGCGGGGTCCGAACCCAGCGCACGCGTGATAACCGAGCGGTTGGGATGGACGCGCGCCTCATCGGCCGTAATTTCGCCAGCGTCCACGAGCTCCTCCACATAGGAGTGGTCGCGGGTCACGCGGATGAGCGTGCCCTCGTGGAGCAGGTAGGCGCGCGAGTCGCCCACGTGGGCGATGGCGAGCATGTCGTTTTCGATATAGGCGCAGGTCGCCGTGCAGCCCATACCGGGCTTGCCCAGGCCGTTGAGTGCGGCCTCGATGACGGCGGCGTTGGCAGCTTCGACGGCTGCGGCTAGGCGCGCGGCGTCGGCAGCCTGTGGCGCCGTCTTGGCGATGGTCTCGACCGCGATGGAGGAGGCTACCTCGCCGGCGGCGTGACCACCCATGCCGTCGCACACGCAAAAGAGCGGCGACTGTACCAGGTAGGAGTCCTCGTTGTGCGGACGTACGCAGCCAACATCGGAGCGGGCGCCCCACATGAGTTGCGTGGTGGTGCCGGCATCGTAGGTCGAATCGGTCTCGATGCGCTCGTCGGTCAGCGGCTCAAAACTCATGGTCGAACCAGGGTCCTTGAGCTTGGCCTCCACGGCGGCGACATCAATCTCGGCCGTGTCGCCGGGCGAGACGGCGTTGGCCTCGTTGCTCGGTTCGTCGACTTTAGACGTGGCGGGCACTTCGGTTGTGTGGTCGGCAGACTCTTCGTCTTGCGGGGCGACGGCTGCGGGCTCGGGTGCCGCAAAGTGTGCGGGCGCGGGCGTGCTGTGGGGCTGAGAGGCGTCCTCCGTCGCTGCGACGGGCATCTCTTCGGCCGTAGGCTGCACGGCCTCGGGCGCCGATGCGGCCGCGGGGGAGGATGCCGCCGCGGGTGCCGGTGTAGATGCGGGCTCGGGCGCTGCGGTGGGTGCTGGAACTACGGGAAACACCGGTGCCGTGGGCTCGGGGGCCAAAAACACCGCGGCGCTCTCATCGATTGCCGCGGCGACAGACTCGGCAAAGTGGGCCGGCGCAGGTGTAGTTTCCGGTGCCGAAGGTTGATCGGCAACGGCGTGCGCGCCGATGGGGGCATCGGTGGAATTATCTTCATCCTGGCCATCGATGGGCATCGGATGGTCTTGCGTTACATGCGAAAGAGGCAGGGAGAACACGGTGTCCTCGGGCTCCACGGGCGCAGGGCCCGCCGGGGCGGCATGAGCCGGCACGGCCGCGGGGGCAGCCAGCGCCTCGGACATGGTTGCGGACTTGTTCTCCTCGTCGATCATCGACGGTTCACCTTCATGACCACGTCGCCAATCTGGACTTCGTCGCCCTCGCGCAGCGTTGCGGGCTCCACCAGCTGGCGGCCGTTAACAAGGGTGCCGTTGAGTGAGTTGAGGTCCTCGATAATAAGTGCCGGGCCCTGCAGCGAAAAACGCGCATGCGAGGCAGAGACAAACGGCTCGTTGATGCAGATGTCAGATGACGGCGAACGACCGACGATGACGGGGCCAAGCATATCCACGTGAATACCGCGGATGCCGCGCGGGCCCTTGTCCACATCGATCGTCCAGATGGCAGAGTCGCGGCGCTGGCCGCGCACGAGCCCCACGCCGGTCTTCATGACGGCGAACAAGAAGATATAAAGCAGGACGACCAGTACGATGCGGCCTGCAAAAAGGACGATATCGATGTTCATAAGCGATTAACCCCTAAATTCAAAGGTGCTCAGGCCAAACGTTAGCAGATCGCCGTTGCGCAGCGGGCAGCGCGTGATGCGGCGGTTGTTGACGAGCGTGCCGTTGGTGGAGTTGAGGTCCTCGATCGACCAGTCAGAGCCGGTAAAGGTGAGCTGGGCATGACGGCGCGACACGTTGGGGTCGCGCAGGGCGATGTCGGATACCGAGCGCTCACGACCGATGGTCACCTGCGCGGAGGTGATGTTGTGGCTCTCGCCGCTCACGACGTCGACGAGTTGGGCGAGCGGACGCTGTGGGGCGCGGGGGCTTGCCATGTTGGAGGCGATGCTGGTCGCAGCGCCAAGGCCCACGGCGGCGCCAGTGGCAGCCGCTCCGCCCATACCGGCAAGTGCGTCGCGCGAGACGGTTTGCGGCACAGGGATGGGGGCTGCGGGATCGGGGACATTGGGTGCAAAGGGGTCGGCCACAGCGAGCGGGTCGGGAGTGGCAGCGCGGGGTGTCGGCTGCTGCTGGGGCATGGCGGCCGGGTATTGCTGCGGCGATGCAAACTGCTGCTGACCGGCGCGGGGGGCGCTTGCGGCACGGCTTGTGGCCGAGCTGTTCTGTCCCAGGCCATTTTGATAGGCGCGCTCTTCCTCGTACAGACGGCCGAGCGTGGGAGCGTCGACGTTCTCGGCAAAGACCGAGAACTTGCCGGCGCGCAGCTGAGGGTCGATCATAAAGCGAACAAGGGGCTCGCCGACAAAGACGTAGCGGCGTTTTTCGGCCTGCGCCTTCACAAACTCGCGCACCTCGCGCGAAAGCTCGGGATAGAACGGGGCAAGCATGGGATCGTCATCGGTGGCGATCAGGATGGTATAGAGCGCCGGCGCGGTGTTGACGCCGTTGATCACCAGAGTTTGATCCTCCATGTCGCGAGCAGCCTGCTTGGCAAGCTTCTTAAAGGAGAACGGGGCACGGGTGGCACCGAAGATGCCGGCCACGTGGTCCTCGAAGATGTTCAGGAAGTTCACGAAAGATCACTCTCCGTATAGGTTCTTTGGTATCCGAGCAAATACAGGCATATCCCAACGATTATAGAGGATAGGATTCCCGCAACCGCCGCCTTGGCGACGACCGTGCCCGCAAGGCTGGCAATTTCCATATGGTGTGCAAGACAAAACGATACGGCCGAGCCGATACCGGCGACGGCAATTGCGACGATGGCGGCGAGGTTTGACCCCTGCTCGGCGCGCTTGGCATGGGCATTGAGCAGCAGCGACGTTGTCGCGGCTGCTGCTGCAATCAGTGCGAAGGCGGCCCAGAGGAACGCGTCGCCCAGCGCTGCGGCGACATTGCCAAGCCCCAGCACGCCTCCCGTAGGGAGGGCAGCTGCGGCCAGGCGGGCAAAAAGCGCGCCTATACCCGTGGCGGCAGCGGCGCTTGCCGGGCCGAGCCAAAACGCCGCGAAGCCCGCGGCGGCCCCGGCGGCAAGGATGGCGTCGCCGGTTAGACAACCTAGCGCAAGCGCGCAGGTGAGTGCCGCGCTCGCGGCCGCTTCGGTGCGTCCCCAGGCAATCCACCATCCGGACATGGCGGCGGCAAAAATGACCGCGACCGGCAGCATCGACAGGATGCCCTGCTCCTGCATGGTGGCGTTGGCCATGAGCACCAAAAAGCCCACGGCCGAGATAGCCGAGCCGATCTGCGGTGCCAAGCCTGCCGCCGCGCCAATAGCGATGGCCGCGGCGACCAGCCCGGGAAGCGCCGCGACGCCCGCTGTCTGCATAAGCAAAAAGCTGAAGGTTGCACACGTTAGTGCCGAGATACCGCGCATGGTGTAATCGCGCGCGCAGCTCCAGCGCGTGCCCGCCCAACCAAGCGCGGGGTCGACTTCGATGGCGTTATCCTCGTAAGGTAGCGACTCCATATCGTCTGCCGCGTGCTCGTCGTCCGAAAGCTCGCTTACCATCTGCTCCAAGCTGCGACGGCCTTCGCGCACGCTCCCCAAGCCGGCAAGGAGTTGGTCGCAGAATGCCTCGATGCTATCGGGGCGGTCTTGCGGCATAGGGGAGAGGGCGCTCATGAGCGCTGCCTCGGCTCCCGGGGGAAAGTGCGGGATCGGCTCGCTGGGGTAGGTGGCGCCGCCGATGATGCGGTCGAGCGAGTCGGCAGGCGTTGCCGCAATAAAGGGGGCGCTGCCGCACAGGCCCTCGTAGATCACGCAGGCAAGGGCAAAGACATCGGCGCGCTCGTCGACCGTGCCGGTCTCGATATCGAGCTGTTCGGGCGGCATGTAGCCGATGGTGCCGCCGCGCGATCCGCCAAAGCCGCCGGCAGATGACAGCCGCGCCATGCCAAAGTCGGTGAGCTTTACATTGCCCGAGTGGTCAATGAGCACATTGGCGGGCTTTATATCCAGATGAAGCACGCCGTTTGCATGGGCAAAGGTGAGCGCCTGACCCAACGCGTCGGCAATGGTCGCTGCCTCGTCAAAGGTGAGCGAGTGGCCGTCCACACGATGCAAAAACTCGGCCAGCGACATGCCGTCGACATACTCCATGACCAGGTAGGCATAGGCGGTGTCATGCGTAAAGTCGATAACCTGCACGATATTGGGATGTTGAAGCATGGCGGCGGTATGTGCCTCGCGCAGTACATCCATGATGTCGCTGGCGGGCATGCCGGAGCCGTTGATAAGAGGGATGCGCTTAATGGCCACGCGACGACGCAGGTGCGTGTCGCGGCAAATCTCGATGGAGCCAAAACCACCGGTCGCAAGCGTCTCGAGCGGCTGGTACCGCTTGAGCAGCTCGCGAGAGCTGGTGCCCTCCAAAGGGACGTCCGGCGAGAACCGGGCGGTATGTTGCGAGAAAAGCGGCATGGCCAACCCTCGTGCGTTTAAAGTTCGTTTGCGAGCGGCGGGCGCGGGGCCGAGCCATTCGCGGTGGCATAGATGCTGCTAGTGTAGCACGCTCTGGTGCATGGGGAGGATAGCGGGATGCGAGGCTGCCTGTCTGACTTGGCCTTAGCGCTTCTTCTTGCCCTTCTTCTGCTTGCACTGCTTGCCCTTGTTGTCCTGGGGCTTGTCTGCCTTGTCTCCCTGCTTGGCCTCGGCTGCAGCCTTCTCGGCCTTCATTTTCTTCTTCTTGGTCTCGATGCGGAGCTTTTTGTTGATGCGCGCCTTAAGGAAGGAGCCAAACTGCTCGGCGTCGCCGCGAACAAAGGTGTCCTTGGGGATCGTCACGCCCTGGTCTGCGAACATGGCAACAAAGATGCGCTCGCCGTCGAGTACGTGGTCGAGCTTCTCAAACGGGAAGAACTGCGACTTGCCGCTCTTGCCCCATACCATCAAGCCGTCCTCGTTGGCGGCGACGCGGCGATAGCGGCCACCCATGGACTTGTCGGCCTCGACGGCGTCGATAAAGTCGCGGGCGAGCGTGTGGTGCAGGTTTTTGCTCCACCAGGCCAAAAAGGCGCCGAACACGATCAGGACGACGCCAAACTTGATCCAGTTGCCGCCGGCCACCAACATGCCGATGCCGAGCAGCGCGGCAATTGCCGCGGCGACATACAGCGAGCCGCGACGCCTGGGCGAGGCGACCAAGCGGGCGAAGTCGGTGACGAGGTCGTTTTCGTACTGATACTCGTTGAGGTACAGGATGCCGTCGTCGGCTGCTGCCTGTTTCTCGAGCGCGACCTCGACCTGGTCGGCTGCTTCGGAGGGAACGAGGTTGCTCTCTGCGTCTGCCATGCTCTTTGGACTCCTATCGCGGCGGGCTCGCCGTACGGGTTATTATGAGTGCAGTATGCCGTGCGACCGCATGGCCGTCGCGGCAACAAAACTCAGTATACCCGGGGGAGCACCCATGGAATCGTTGTACCGAAAGTATCGCCCGCTCACCTTCGACTCCGTGGTGGGCCAGCAGCATATCGTCTCGACGCTCGAGCACGCCATCACCGAGGGACGCCTGTCCCACGCGTACCTGTTCTGCGGACCGCGCGGCACGGGCAAGACCACCATGGCGCGCATTCTGGCCAAGGCGCTGCTATGCCGCAATGCCGAGGCGGCGCGCGCCGAGGGCGCAAGCGGCTGCATGCCCGACGGCACTTGCGAAGAGTGCGAGCTCATCGCCGAGGGCAACCACCCCGATGTCTACGAGCTCGATGCCGCAAGCCGTACGGGCGTGGACAATGTGCGCGAGGAGATCATCAACTCCGTTAACTTTGCCCCGGTGCGTGGCAAGTACAAGATCTATATCATCGACGAGGTCCATATGCTCACGACGGCGGCGTTTAACGCGCTGCTCAAGACGCTCGAGGAGCCGCCGGCGCACGTGATCTTTGTGTTGTGCACCACCGATCCGCAAAAGATTCTGGAGACCATCCTCTCGCGCTGCCAGCGCTTCGATTTCCACCGCATCGGCAACGAGGATATCGAGCATCGCCTGTCCTACGTGTGCGAGCAGGAGGGCTTCGATTACGACGACGAGGCGCTGGCCATCGTGGCGCGCCATGCCAAGGGCGGCATGCGCGACGCGCTTTCCACGCTGGAGCAGCTGAGCGTTTTTGGCAACGGCGCCGTGCATGCGGACGATGCCCGCTCGCTTTTGGGCGAGGTTTCGGACCAGATCCTGGGCGAGTTTGCCCGCGCCATCGCCGAGCGTGATATTGCTGAACTCTATGGGCTCATTCGCGCACAGGTCGAGGAGGGCAATGACTTGCTTGAGCTGACGCGCGACCTGGTGGCGCACGTGCGCGACGTGTATGTGGCCTGCGTTGCCGGTACCCGTGGCGAGCTGTTTGAGGGCGGGGCCGAGCAGGCTGAGGCGCTTGCTGCCGAGGCCGCTGCCTTTGGCGGGCATCCGGCCGACCGTCTGGCCCGCGTGCTGACAGTGCTCGACGATGCCGCGTTGGAGATGAGGGGTGCGAGCGACGTGCGCCTGGTGCTCGAGATCGCCTGCACGCGCCTGGCACGTCCCGAGGCCGATCTGACCATTGAGGCCCTGGCCGAGCGCGTGGCACGCTTGGAGGCCATGGTCGCCAACGCCGCGGTGCCGGCGAGCGTGGCTGCTGCTGGTGCTGCGCCCGCGGCTGTCGCGGCTGCACCTGTGGCGACACAACAACCGACGCTGATCTCGGGTGCCCGAGCTGCCGCTCCGACGGCATCTGCCGCTCCCGCCGCTGCGTCTGCGCACCAGGGCGGCATGCCCTGGGACCGCGGCGCTGCCGCTCCGGCGGCCCAGCCCGCGCCGGCCCCCAAGCCCGCTGCGCCTGCGCCTCAGCCTGCCCCGGCTCCGATGCCCCAGCCCGTTGCGGCCCCCGCGCCTATCACCGCTCCGGCGCCTAAGCCCCAGCCCAACACTGCCGCTCAGGTTGCTGCCGCCGGCGCCGCCGAGACCCCTGCGGTCGAGGATGCCGGCGAGCTCCAGCGCAAATGGGTCGAGGTCGTCGAGCGCGTCAAGGCCCAACAACCTTCTTATGCGGCACTCCTGTTGAACGCTCGCGCTACGGCAGACGATGGTTCTAAGCTTACGGTCTCGTTCCCTACGGCATTTGCTATCAAGATGCTCGGGCGTGCTGATACACAGGCGGTGTTTTTGCCGACAGTCAGTGCGGTCTTCGGTCGTCGCACCGTCGACTATGTCCTGGATGGGGGTGTCAGGCCGGCTCCTCAACATGAGGAGCTTTCTCCATCTGCACGGGCTGCGGCATCTGCGGACCCGCAACCCGTGTCCTCGGCGGCCCCTGCATCCTTGAGCGCCAGCGCGACGCAGCCAAAAGCGGCACCGGTAGCGGCACCGATCCCGTCGGTGACTGAACCCGCCGTGTCCAAACCGGCTGCTCCGATCCCCGCGTCCAAGCCCGCTGCCGCGCCTGCACCCAAGTCATCCGACCTGGCCAAGGCCCCCTGGCTGCGCTCCGACAACCCTGCCGGTGCTCCTGCCACGGGCAAGCTCCCGACCGAGCCCGCGCCCCGAGCGCCCGAGCGCGCGTCTGCTCCCAAGATTCAGCCGTCTGCGCAGGCTGCGCCATGGGAATCCGAGCAGGTACCCTACGACGACGCCATGGTCGGCGGCTTCGCCGGCGATGCGAACGGGGAAGATCTTGCTCCGTTCGACATGCCTGCCGCGGCGCCTGCGCCCAGCCCTGCCGCTTCGGCCGCAGCTCCCGCGGCTGCGACGTCCGCTCCTGCAAGTGACGACGCCCTCGCTGCCCCTTGGGAGTCCAACCCCGGTGCTGGCAGTCCTTTCGGTCACCAGGGCGCAGCCCCGGGCATCCCGCAGACCGAGGACGAGGCCAAAGCCCTCATACGTAGTGTCTTTGGCCAGTCCACCATCTTCAAGCCGGTGGAGTAACTATGCGGGCGGGTATATACGCCGAGTTGTGAGACCTTGCATAATTCGACCTTGCATAGTCTTGGGCGGCGCGTCACGCTAGAGGACATGTACATCGACTGAGTTAGCGCGACCGCCCCGCTCGTTTGCCCCGCGCCGTGGTACGATTTTTGAGTTTGAAAGTCCCGCCGTGCCCGGCTGCCCTTGCAGCTTGTCGCGCGACCACACGTAAAGGAGCCATCATGGCCGGTATGAACATGCAGCAGATGATGAAGCGGGCCCGCAAGATGCAGGAGCAGCTTGCCGCCGCGCAGGAGAACCTCAAGTCCCAGACCGTCGACGCTTCTGCCGGCGGCGGCATGGTCAAGGTGACCGTTAACGGCGAGATGGAGCTCGTCAACCTCACCATCGACCCCGATGCGCTCGATCCCGAGGACGTCGATATGCTGCAGGACATGATTATGGCTGCCGTCAACGAGGCCGTCCGCGGCGTCAACGAGCTCGCCAACAAGCAGATGGGCGCCATCGCCGGCGGCCTCAACATCCCGGGCATGCCGTTCTAAGACGCGCACATATATGAGTGCCAACCATAGTCTGCAAAAACTGCTCGATGAGCTGGGCCGTCTGCCGGGCATTGGCCCCAAATCGGCCCAGCGCATCGCCTACTACCTGCTCGAGGCCGACGCCGAGGAGGCGCGCCGCCTGGCCGAGGCCATTCTAGAGGTTAAGCAGGAAGTGCATTTTTGCAGCCGCTGCTTTAATTACGCCACCGCTGACGAGTGCTCCATCTGCCAAGACTCGATGCGCGACACCACCCGCATCTGCGTGGTGGGTGAGCCGCGCGATGTCCAGGCGATTGAGCGCACGGGCAGCTACCACGGCCTCTACCACGTGCTGGGCGGCGTGATCAGCCCCATGGACAAGATCGGCCCCGAGCAGCTGCACATCCGCGAGTTGCTGGCGCGCTTGGGCCACGAGGACATCCACGAGGTCATTATCGCCACCAACCCCAACATTGAGGGCGAGACCACGGCGAGCTACCTTGCCCGCACCATCAAGCCTCTGGGCGTCGAGGTGTCGCGTCTGGCGAGCGGCCTGCCCGTGGGAGGCGACCTGGAGTATGCTGACGAGCTTACGCTCGGCCGTGCTATCGAGGCCCGTCGTGCGATCTAGGCGGCGTCAGCTCCGCGGCATGTCCCGTCGGCCTGCCGCACGGGGCGCTCATAATTGGGCACGCGTTCATGCATTTGTTGTACAACAAACCTGCTTTTCATCCGCTTATCGCGTGGATGGGTCCACTCGCACCTCGTATTTGCCCATTCGTTGCACAACCTTTTGGGTTCGCTGATACACTCAAATGTGGATATGAAAGAATGCGCCGCTTTTAAGCGGCGTGTTTTTGTTGGAGGAGAACGCATGCGGCCCGCTAGCACTCAGACAAAGCATGGCGCCGCGGTGCGCATGCGACGCCGGCTGGGCCTGGCGCCTCGGGCGTACGTGCTGCTGTCTTGCTCGCTTGTACTGGTCATAGCCGGTGTTTCGGCTTATGGCATGACGGTGCCGTCCATGGTACAGGCGCATGCTGCGCGCGAGCTGCATATTGGGCGCAAGGCCAAAAGCGACTTGGGAACGACAACCGGATATGCGTGGGCGAGCGTGTTCTCGCATGTTGTGTTCGGTGGCGACGATGCGGACAGTCCAGAAACATCGGACAACGAGGTTACGCTGGCAAACGGCAAGACCATCGTGCTCACCAACACCAAGGTCATTACGAAGCTTTCCAACAACAGTGTGGCTTCTGTCGTCAATAAGGCCGAGCAGCAGAAGGGGCAGGACGCCCAACAGACAGGCCAGCCCGGCGGTTCGGGTTCGTCTGGCTCCAGCTCCGATTCGTCGGGCGGCGGTTCCGGTTCGGGCTCCGCCTCTGGCGGTGGATCTTCGAGTGATGGCTCGACGGACGGCGGTGCCGGCGGCGACACGGGCTCGGGTGGTCTCTCGGCTGCCGAGGAGGAGAGTATTCACAGCTGGCTCGTGACCAAATACAACATGCTCGATGGCTATGTCGCCCGCGCCAACAGCGTGGTTTCGACCTATAACGCTACGGGCGATACCGGACCGTGCGATAGCCTGACCAACGATATGTTTGTCATCCGTGCCGAGTTTGGCCGGCAAACGTTTTCTCCCAAGTCAAAGTGGTATCAGCAATACGCCAACCTATGGGGTTGCTACACCAATCTGTGCCAATGGGTGGGGCATTATGGCGATGACGACGTCGCGCTCAACAACTTCAATACCAAAGTGGCGGCGATCGCCCTATGACGAATAGCCTTGCTTCTGTGGCAACCCAGTCGCTCAGCCGTGACCCTATGGTGGGCCTGCGCCTGGCGCGCGTTGGAGGGTTTGAGCCCGCCATTGCGCTGGGCCCGGACGAGCTTCCCGCCTACCTGCGCCGTTTTACGATGCTGTTTGCCGATGACGCCACCATGCGCCGCGGCGGTATCGGCCGTGTGACGCGTGCCGTCAACGCGCAGGGCGAGGCCGTGGCACTCAAGCAGCTCATCTTGCCAACGCGCGACGAATTTGATGACGATGTCGCCCACGAGGCGCTGGTCACCAAGTTCAAGGCGGCGTTTCGCGAAGAATACGAATGCCATCGCGCCCTTTCGGGCCTTAGAGGCTTTCCCCGCCTGTATGGATGGGGCGAGGTTGACGGCGTGCCCGCGATTGTCATGGAGTGGGTCGAGGGCGAGACGCTCGCTCGCCTGCGCTCGCGCCTTGCCGTGGACGATGCCGGGCGTCTGTCGCCGCTCCTGGCGGCGCGCCTGGGACGCGACCTGTTCGATCTGCTCTGCCGCATGAGCTTGGTAGGCGAGGGGTTCGTCCATCGCGATATCTCGCCCGCTAATATTATGGTGCGCACGGCGCGCCTGCCGCTCGACCGACAGCTTGCCGAAGGCACCTTCGACCTGTGCTTGATCGACTTTGGCTCTTCGCTGGCGCTCGAACCCGCCTCTGCGGTGGCCGGCACCGGCGGCAAGGCGTCGTTTACCGAGCGCTATGCCACGTTGCGCCGCGCGACGGTGGCCTACGCCCCGCCCGAGATGCTCACCGATGATATCCCCGACCTGCGCATGCTTCGCATGTCGCCGGCAATCGATGTGTATGCAGCGGCGAGTACGGTCTACGAGCTCATCGCCGGTGTCGCGCCGTACGAAGTAGCGCCGGGTGCGTCGGGTACTTCGGGCTCGCGCAAAAAGACGTGCGATATCGCCAGCCCTTATCGCCTCAAGATGGATACGCTGCCCGATTATCCCGTTGGCGCCCACGCGCCCGGCTGCGACTTGACGCAACTGCTGCGACGCGAGCCCGATGTGGCACTTGCCGCGGCCGAACAGGCTCAGCAGCTGGGACTCGATCCAAATTCCGAGGATCTGCGCGATGCGCTGGCGTTTGTCGATGCCCAGTTGTTCGACGTGGTCATGGCCTGCCTGTCCTGCCATCAGGAAGATCGTCCCGAGCCGGCTGCGGTGGAGGCGGCGCTCTCGGCATTTTGCGACCACTATGCGCAAAATGTCGCCCGCTCGCTTCGCGCCGAGCCGCTCATGCCGTGCCCGATGGAGGTATCGGGGCACACGGCCCGGCGTGCGGCGATGGTTGGTGCGACGGCGGTATGCGGCGTGCTTTGGGCTGTGGTCGTGGTATCAGCTGCGCTGTTGGCGTCGGGCGCCCATGTGACGCTCGTCGTAGGACCGCTTATGTGGTCCGGGAAGCTGCCGGCCATTATCGCCGCACTGGCGTTGGCACCGCCGGGCATGGTGGGCATCGCTGCCGGCGCCATGGCACACGATCGTCGCACGGGGTTCCTGCATGGCGTACTGGCGCTTTCTGCCTGCGAGGTTCCGGTGCTGATCGCGGTTGCATGCACCGTGTTTTCCCAGCGCGCCGTAGCGAGCGGCTTCATTGCCGCCTTAATTGCAACCTATGCGCTCACGTGGTTTTTGCTGGCGATGGGGTTTGCCTTTGAGCTTCCCGTCGTGTCAGCGCGACGTGCGAAAATTTCCATGGCGACGCCGCTTGCCGGCGGAGCCGCGGCTGCTCGCGCCTTTGGCGGGCCGGTCGAAGTATCCGACACTATCTCTGCGACCAAGGAGGGCTAAGCCATGGCTTCTCAAGCTGAGCTCACCCCGTGCGGGGCAATGTTTGACATCTTTAAGCGCGCAGCGCACCTGAGCCATATCGAACTGTGCGGCCTGGTGCTCTCGAGCCGCCCGCTCGTCGACGGCCGTAGTCCGCAGAGCCGTGCTGCCGATCGCTCTTGGGTTTCGCGCTTTATCGTGCGCGCGCCGGTCGGCACGCTGCAAGAACGTTATTTTGCCGATTACGGCACCTCGGCCGCGCGCATTATGTCGCAGCTGGCCCTGCGCCGCCGCAATCCCATGGACGCCACGGCCGTGACCAACATGGTGTGCGGCCCCGCTGGCGAGCCCATGGTGCGGGCACTCGAGGAATGCCATCAGGACACGAATCTCTATCGCAATGCGCTCGAGCGCCTGTCGCAGGCGGCTGAGCTCATGCCCGCCGAGCGCGCCGAGGCCATCCTGGTGCTGTTTGTCGCCGTGGGCTGCTCGGCAGATGTCCGCTCGTCGGTGACCTATGCCCTCGACTACGCTCATGCGACCTGTGGCGGCGCCACGTCGACGCCGCGCTCGCTGAGCACCTCGACGGTCACGGGCGAGCACGAGGCGGCGCCTGCGCACCCGTTGGGACTGCTGCGCGTGCAAAACGGCTACGTGGTGAGCGCCCCGCGCTGGATTCAGCCGAGTGAGGAGGGCGTCGAGATCGGCGCGCTGGCGACGGGGGAGGGCGATATCACCGATGTGGGCGATGACGTTTCGGCTCGCCATGCCCACGTGTGGTGCGATGACCAAAATGTCTGGTACGTCGAGGACCTGTCGTCCACCAACGGAACTGTGGTGGTAAACGGCGCGACGAACGTCTGCACCCAGGTCGAGCCCGGCCGCTCCGCTCAGCTCAACCCCGGTGACGAGCTCAGGCTCGGAGAATCCACAACCTACGCCATCCTCCTCGGCGCCCTCTGACTCATCTCCTAAATAAGTTGCGGTGAAATAGGGACTGTTTAAGGCTACGGCCGGCAAAAACAGTCCCTATTTCACCGCAGCTGCCATTTGGTCCCTCGGTGACGGAAGGATTATTTTTGCCCTTGATGGTCGCTCGGGGTAAACCTTTACCGCCCGCCTATATTTGTCGAAATTACACTTGACGGCGGGGTACAATAAACCCGCATGCGGATTTCCGTTGCGGGCGCTTCCCATCACCGGGGCGTGCCCGGGAGCATCCGGCATGCGGCCTTTGCGGCGCTCGATCATGTGCAAGACGGGTAGCTGGGCCTGTGGAGCGCGTACAGCCCTCCTCGCCTCGGCATGCCTTCTCTCCACGCCATGTACCTGCTGCTGAGTCCGCCTGTCAGATGACTGGAAGCAACAGCGAAAATCCCATCACGCCAACATCCCGGTAATCGCCGGGGCCTGTATACCTATATGAGAGGAGAGGGGTATATGGCGCGTAAGTTTAAGTCTATGGACGGCAACGAGGCGGCCGCATATGTTTCGTATGCGTACACCGAGGTAGCGGGAATTTATCCCATTACGCCGTCCAGCCCGATGGCCGACCATGTCGACCAGTGGGCGGCCCAGGGTCGCAAGAACATCTTTGGCACCCCGGTCAAGGTCGTCGAGATGGAGTCCGAGGCGGGTGCAGCCGGTACCGTTCACGGTTCGCTGGGCGCCGGTGCTCTGACCACCACCTACACGGCTTCTCAGGGCCTGCTCCTGATGATCCCGAACATGTACAAGATCGCGGGCGAGCAGCTCCCGGGCGTCTTCCACGTCTCCGCGCGTTGCGTCGCTTCCCACGCCCTGAACATCTTTGGCGATCACTCCGACGTCATGGCCTGCCGCCAGACCGGTTTCGCCATGCTCGCCGAGGGCAACGTCCAGGAGGTCATGGACCTCTCGCCGGTGGCTCACCTTGCCGCCATCGAGGGTAAGACCCCGTTCCTCAACTTCTTCGACGGCTTCCGCACCAGCCACGAGATCCAGAAGGTCGCCATGTGGGACTACAAGGATCTTGCCGAGATGTGCGACATGGACGCCGTCCAGGCTTTCCGCGACCACGCGCTCAACCCTGAGCACCCGCACACCCGCGGCAGCCATGAGAACGGCGACATCTTCTTCCAGAACCGCGAGGCCTGCAACAAGGTCTACGACGAGCTCCCTGCCGTCGTCGAGGGCTACATGAAGAAGATCAACGAGAAGCTCGGCACCGATTACGGCCTGTTCAACTACTACGGCGCTCCCGATGCCGATCGCGTCGTCGTGTGCATGGGCTCCTTCTGCGACGTGCTCGAGGAAGTCATCGACTACCTCAACGCTCACGGTGAGAAGGTCGGCCTGGTCAAGGTTCGCCTGTTCCGTCCGTTCTCCATCAAGCACTTCGTGGACGTTCTCCCCGAGACCGTCCAGAAGATCGCCGTCATGGACCGCACCAAGGAGCCGGGTTCCATCGGCGAGCCGCTCTACCAGGATGTCGTCTCCGCTCTCTACGAGGCCGGCAAGACGGGTATCAAGGTCGTCGGCGGCCGTTACGGCCTGGGCAGCAAGGACACGCCTCCCGCGTCCGCGTTTGCCGTCTTCGAGGAGCTCAAGAAGGACGAGCCCAAGCGCGAGTTCACCATCGGCATTGTCGATGACGTGACCAACCTGAGCCTGCCCGAGGCCGAGGATGCGCCCAACACCGCAGCTCCCGGCACCATCGAGTGCAAGTTCTGGGGCCTGGGTGGCGACGGTACCGTCGGCGCCAACAAGAACTCGATCAAGATCATCGGCGACCACACCGACAAGTACGTTCAGGCCTACTTCCAGTACGACTCCAAGAAGACCGGCGGCGTTACCGTCTCGCACCTGCGCTTTGGTGATTCCCCGATCCGCTCGCCGTACTACGTGACCAAGGCCGACTTTGTCGCTTGCCACAACCCCAGCTACATCGTCAAGGGCTTCAAGATGGTCCGCGACGTCAAGCCTGGCGGCACCTTCCTGGTCAACTGCCAGTGGAGCGACGAGGAGTTCGCCGAGCACATGCCCGCCGTGGCCAAGCGCTACATCGCGAACAACAACGTCAACGTCTACCTGATCGACGCTATCGACCTGGCCGCCAAGGTTGGCATGGGCAAGCGCACCAACACGGTGCTCCAGTCCGCCTTCTTCGCGCTGGCCAAGGTCCTGCCCGCCGAGGACGCCCTGCAGTACATGAAGGACGCGGCTACCAAGTCCTACATGAAGAAGGGCCAGGCCATCGTCGACGCCAACCACAAGGCCATCGATGCCGGCGCTACCGCCTTCCGTAAGTTCGAGGTTCCGGCCGACTGGGCTACCGCCGAGGACGCCGCTCCTGTCGAGCTTTCCGAGGAGACCAAGTCCGCTATCGCCCAGCAGGTCAAGAACCTGCTCGAGCCCATCGATCGCATGGATGGCGACAGCCTGCCCGTTTCTGCCTTTATCGATTGTGCCGACGGTCAGTTTGAGCTGGGCGCCTCCGCATACGAGAAGCGCGGCGTCGCCGTGGTCGTTCCTCACTGGGACGAGACCAAGTGCATCCAGTGCAACCAGTGCGCCTATGTGTGCCCGCATGCCACCATCCGTCCGTTCGCGATGACCGAGGACGAGGCTGCCGCCGCGCCCGAGGCTACCCGTACGCTCGACGCCATGGGTCCCAAGGCCAAGGGCATGAAGTTCACCATGGCCGTGTCCCCGCTCGACTGCATGGGCTGCACCAACTGCGTCAAGGTCTGCCCCAAGGGCGCCCTCGAGATGGCTCCCGCCGAGCAGGAGATGGATCAGCAGCCCGTTTGGGACTACATGGTCAAGAACGTCTCCGAGAAGAAGGAGCTCATCGCGGCCAACGTCAAGGGCAGCCAGTTTAAGCAGCCCTACCTGGAGTTCTCCGGCTCCTGCGCCGGCTGCGCCGAGACCGCTTATGCACGTCTGGTGACCCAGGTCGCCGGCGACCGCATGTTCATCTCCAACGCCACCGGCTGCTCCTCCATTTGGGGCAACCCCGCTGCCACCGCTCCTTACTGCAAGGACAAGGACGGTCACGGCCCGGCGTGGAACAACTCCCTGTTCGAGGACAATGCTGAGCACGGTCTGGGCATGGCCATCGGTTACGAGGCCGTCCAGAATAAGCTGATCGCCGCCACCCAGGAGCTCATCGCTGCCGATGGTCCGTCCGACGAGCTCAAGGCCGCCGGTCAGGCTTGGATCGACTCCGTCAACGACGCCGAGGCCTCCAAGACTGCTGCTGCCGCCTACGTTGCCGAGCTCGAGAAGTGCGGCTGCGACGCTTCCAAGGCGATCCTCGCCGACAAGGCTTACCTCACCAAGAAGTCCTTCTGGATCTTCGGTGGCGACGGTTGGGCCTACGACATCGGCTTCGGTGGTCTGGACCACGTCCTGGCTTCTGGCCACAACGTCAACGTCTTCGTCTTCGACACCGAGGTCTACTCCAACACCGGCGGACAGGCCTCCAAGGCTTCGAACCTGGGCCAGGTTGCTCAGTTCGCCGCTGCCGGCAAGGTGACCAAGAAGAAGTCTCTGGCCGAGATCGCTATGAGCTATGGTTACGTCTACGTGGCGCAGGTCGCCATGGGCGCCAACCCGGCTCAGACTCTCAAGGCCATCCACGAGGCCGAGGCCTACGACGGCCCGTCCCTCATCATCGGCTACAGCCCCTGCGAGATGCACTCCATCAAGAAGGGCGGCATGCAGAACTGCCAGGCCGAGATGAAGAAGGCTGTCGAGTGCGGTTACTGGAACCTCTTCCGCTTCAACCCCGAGGCTGCTGCCGGCAAGAAGTTCTCGCTCGATTCCAAGGAGCCCGCGGGCGGCTATCAGGAGTTCCTGATGAACGAGGCCCGTTACGCTTCGCTGACGCGTTCCTTCCCCGAGCGCGCCGAGGAGCTCTTCAAGGAGAACGAGCAGGCCGCTATGGACCGCTACGCTCACCTGCTGAAGCTCAAGACGGTGTACAACGAGGCCTAGGTCTCCCACCGCAGGATCTGAGGGCTAACCTTCGCGGACGTCCTCGGACATGAAAGAACCCCCGCTGCGCACTACGTGCGGCGGGGGTTCTTTCGTCCTGCGGAATGTCCGCGAAGGTTAGCCCTCAGATCCTGCTACGACTACGTCCTCGGATTGTGGGGCTGAATGAAGGACGTGGCTGAGGGGGTCTTTTGTCCCCTTCGCTGTTTCGCGGCTTTGCCGCGAAACCTCGCGCCACTTTGGGGATGGATGGGGGACTTGGCTGTTGCCGCTTCTTATCCCTTTGCTTTTTCGCGGCTTTGCCGCGAAACGCGCAGCACCTTGGGAAATGCATTGATGCGTGGGCGGGGCTGGATTGCGGATTCAAATGGCTAGAGAGATATGGGTGCGAAAGAGAAATCGTTATTGGGGTCATCCTTTTCCATAAACTCATCGAGACAAAACGTCATGTAGATTGGAACGTACAGAACCTTGCCCTCTTTGCTGAGATTCTCGTGGCTCAGTACAACGGCCTCGGGAATTTTGTACTCGCCTACACTCATCAGACGATCGAGGGCCGCATGCGCTCGAACTTTCTTGCCCGATTTGACCTCGATTGGGACAACATGCCCGTGGGCGCCTTCGATCACAAAGTCAACTTCACCGACCTCACGCGTTTGGTAGTACCATGCATCCGCCCCGAGGGCAACGAGTTCCTGCGCGACCACGTTCTCATAGAGACCACCAAGGTTGGGAGTTTTCATATCAAGATAGACAGCGCGTGCAGTGCTACCGGGGTATCGCGATGCGAGCATGCCTGTATCAGACTCGTATAGTTTGAAGGCTGTCGTTTTCTCCGTCCTCTTGAGAGGACTCCGTGGCTCCGTCACCCTGGCGACCATCAATCCAACACCTGCGTTAACAAGCCACAGGAAATCCTGCTCATATTTTTTAAGGCGAGCTCCCTCACCCAGAGACGAAACAACAAAGCGATGAGACTCCGCCTCAAGCTGAACGGGAATTTGCTCAAAAATCGACCGAACGTTAAACGCTCGAGTCGATGCATATTTTGAGATATCGCTTTTGTACTGATCGACCAACTGAGTTTGAAGCTCACGTGTGCTCACGAGCGAATAACCCGAATCAATATAATTCTGAACGACCTCCGGCATGCCGCCGCAAACGATATAAGCTCTATAGTTCTTGAGCATCGCCTCATGAATATAGTTTTCGACAGGATGTTTCTCGACAAGGCAGCTGCGAATGCCTGCAAGCACATTCTCGCTAACGCTGTTTGCCCAACAAAACTCTTCAAAATCCATCGGGCGCATAACAATGTGCTCTACATACCCCACCGGAAAAGAAGAGATCCCCTTAAACTCAGTCCCAAGCATAGACCCCGAGAAGACATAGCTAAAGCGCCCATCCTCGACCAACGCCTTCATGAGTGTAACGATCTGCGGATACTCCTGAATCTCATCGACAAAGACAAGCGTATCGCCCTCAACAAGCGGCGCATCCGCAAGAAGGGCTACGCGGTTGATAAAGTCAACGGAGTTCTTTGCGCCAACAAGTGCATTCCTTGCTTCGATATCGAGTAGTAAATTGACCTCAAAATACGAAGCGTAGTTGCTTTTTCCAAACGCGCGAATCGCATAGCTCTTGCCGATCTGACGCGCACCAGTAACAAGTAATGCCTTATTGGAGTTATTCTTCCAGCTCAAAAGCCTATCAGTGACCTTACGGCGTAGCATTAAACCCCCAAATGACAAAAATTGACAGATAGAATCGCCTAAAATCATACAAAAATTGGCAGATAATAACGTCGTAAATATACAAAAATTGGAAGATAGCAAAGGTCCGATAAGGTCTCAAAGCCACTGAAACAGCGCTCTACTTTGCGAAGGGGCTGGGGACGCTGTTGCGTGCGTCTCCAGCCCTCTGATTCTTACTTTGGGTCCCGTGGTGGGACTATGTTGGTGCTACCTGGCTGTTTTTACCTTGTCTCGCCGCTCTCTGTGCGTAGGCGGTAGCCGTGGACGAGGTCGCTAATAGCCGGCCAGGGAATCTGGCGGTCGACCCAAAATTGGAGCTGGACCAGATAGCGCTCAGTGGCACGGGTGAGGGCCGCGAACTGTTCGTGAGTCTCTACCTGGGCGTAGAGGTCGCGGCTGTGGGCGAGGATTGCCGTAGTGTCATCCATTTTGCCGGTGACGTCAAAGGCGCCCGAGAACCAGTCGCACAGGCGCGCGGCGCTGTTGTTGATCGTTGCGAGGTCGGCGGTGCCGTCGTTGGCGTTTTCGTTGGCCTGGGCTCGCAGGAGGGAGAGAGCGTCGGCGGCGTTCATACAGTAGCCGACGGTGAAGTTCCAGACGGCGAATTCGCGGCCGGTGTCGAGCTTGCGGCGGCGCATGTAGTCGATGTCACGGGGTTCTTCGAGCATCATTTGGTCAGCGAGGGCCTCAAGTGCAGTGGTGTACTCGGCAAGGTCGAGTGCGAGCAGGGTGTTGATATCCATCATCTTTAGGCCTCCGTTTCGATCTCGACGATTTCGTTTTTAATGTACATGCCCTGGTTGTCCCAGACATTGCGGCAGGCGGCGGCAAAGCGCTCGCGGTCGGCTTCGCAGATGCGGGCGAACATGTTGCAGGTGCCAAAGGGCTCGCACACGTCAAAGAAGATGCAAATTGACGACCAGCCGCCATACCAGCTCACGGCGCCCGCTGGCTCGTGAAAGACGGGGTTCTCGATGTGCTCGTAATTGGCGATGGGGCCCGATACGGGATAGGTTACCTCGGCATCGCAGATCTTGGCCGAAAAGATACGTGACTCGACCGGACAGGACGATTCGAACAGCTTGCACGCCTCGGGAGCCTTGTCCCAGAGCATGTCGGCGAGAAACGTCTCGCCATTCAGCGTGATCTTGAGCATTTTTGTCATAGTAAGGACCTCCTCAATCCGTCGCTCAAGGGGTTCGCTGGCGGATAAGGAGAAGACAGCAGCGGGGTCGCCGAACCCAAACTTCACGACAGATCTCTGTCGCCCCAGCCCGCGCTGTTCTTCGCTAAAGTACCATGCCGTAATTGCGCGCGCAATATCAGTTTTTGAATTTCTGGAAGCGGCAATCGACGAGACGGCTCGCCGGCTGCCGGCCGACGCGCGGTAAAGGTGCTCGTCTATTCCCTAAGTTGGATGAAAAACGCTATGTTATTGCAGGGCTGCATACTCGTCTTATAAATGTATAGAATCTCGTATAGTGCAAGTAAGATATTGCGCTGTCTGTTTTGTGTTTAGCAAAGATATAGTTTGCATAATCTGGTCTAATCCCTGCTCTATCAAAATAAAGTCGCACGTAAATAGCTTAGATATGCTTGAGCTGGGCATCTTTACGCTGAACGGGTAAAAACGACCGTTCACCGTTCAACTGTTTTCAAAATGAATAAAATGAGCGATAAAGAGAATATAAACCTTAATAAACTCGCGTATTGCACGGACGTGGGTTATTAATGGGATGTAGGCCTTTTACAGAAAGGATTCCAGCAATGTCTAAGCCTCTTGGCAAGCCCGATCGTATTGTCGTCGCCCTTGGCGGCAACGCCCTCGGCAACAACCCCGTCGAGCAGATCGAGGCCGTGAGCAACACCGCCCACGCACTCCTTGGTCTCATCGAGCAGGGTAACGAGATCATCATCACCCACGGCAACGGCCCGCAGGTCGGCATGATCCAGAATGCCTTCGCCGCCGCCCACGACGCCATCGGTACCCCCGAGATGCCGCTGCCCGAGTGCGGCGCCATGTCCCAGGGCTACATTGGTTATCACCTGCAGCAGGGCATCGGCCGCGAGATGCACAAGCGCTATAAGCGTTGGCACGCCGCCACCGTCGTCACCCAGATCGAGTGCGATCCGGATGATCCCGCGTTCAAGAACCCGACCAAGCCGATCGGCCCCTTCTACACCGAGGAGCAGGCCAAGGAGTTCATGGCCGAGGATCCCTCCAAGGTCTTCGTCGAGGATTCCGGCCGCGGCTGGCGCCGCGTCGTCGCCTCCCCCGATCCCAAGAAGATCGTCGAGGCCGACTCCATCCTCAACCTGCTCGACAACGAGTTCATCGTCATCGCCTGCGGTGGCGGCGGCATTCCCGTCGTCCGCGACTACGAGAACAAGGGTTGCTACAAAGGCGTTCCCGCCGTCATCGACAAGGACTTGGGCGGCGAGCTGCTGGCCGAGGACTGCGACGCCGACGTTCTGTTCCTGCTGACCGCCGTTGAGCATGTCGCCATCAACTTTGGCAAGCCCAACCAGGAGGAGCTCGAGGACCTCACCGCCGACGAGGCCGAGCGCCTGGCCGACGAGGGCCAGTTCGGTAAGGGTTCCATGGAGCCCAAGGTCCGTGCTGCCATCAAGTTCGCCCGTTCCCGCAAGGGCCGCACCTGCATTATCGGCGCCCTGGACAAGGCCGCCGAGACCATGGCCGGCCTCTCCGGTACCCGCATCCACGAGTAGTCTCTACTCTGTTGCCTCTCTTGTGGGCGCCAGGCAAAGCGCCCACAAACTAGCCTCTCTTCATGAGCCCCGCAGTCCGCTCCGACTGCGGGGCTTTTGCTATTGAGGTGGCTGTTCATGAGAAGCGCTGAAGACCGCAGAAACCCGGCACTTGGGGACGTTCCTTTTCTGCCGGCATCTTGGGACAGTCCTTTTCGGCAGCGCGAGCGGTCGTCTGCAAAGACCGTCCCCAGTGGCTAGTCATTTAATGGCTGGTCATTTAAGTCTGTCCCCAATGACTAGTATTGGCCATTTAAGTCTGTCCCCAATGACTAGTAGTAGGCCCACATGGTTTCGATTTCGTTGAGGACTTCTACGACGCCCCAACGGCGGGCGCTACGGCTGGGCGAATTGGGATCGTAGACACCGATTTGGTCGGCGTCGTCAATGCCGTAAAGCACGATGTAATGACCCACGTTGGTAAACGTGCCGGGACGCACGACGGCGATTACGGGAGCACCCGAGCGCAAGGCCTGGGCCATCGAGTCTCGGTCGTTGTAGAGCTGCGTCCCGTTAAGCCCCAGCTGCGCGGCGCCGCTCGTCATAAACGACCACTCGGTGGCACCGGTGGGGGCATAGTTGCCCGCCTCGGAAAGGGCGCACATATCGACCGGCGTCATATCGGTGCGCCCCGTTTTAAAGATGTAGATCATGGTGAGGCAGGTGGGTCCGCAGCCGTTTTGGCGGATAGTTCCGCCGGCGTAGGGCAGCTCCGACCATGCGGGGTCGATCTGGTAAATATGCGGCATGGTGCCGGCACTCCACTGCGAACGTGGGGTCGAAAAAGCAAACGAGTAGCCGGGTGCGACTGGGGCTTTGAGGAGCTTTTCCTCGGCGGTGGGCTCTAGGCCGGCAGAGCCATGCGAGGCACACGACCCCAGATACACAAATGCCAGACATGCCATGATGGAGCACAGGGCAAGACAGAGACGATGAATCTGCGGATTGGCGGCCCGGCCGCGTCCCAGCGGCCGTGGCTGCTTTGCGCCGCGTCCGCCGCGGGGCTTCGAAAAGAAACGGCTGATGTGATTGTCAGACTTTCGCCGATCGATTTTCTGCCGCCGAGGCACTTCGGCCCGGCGTTGACGGGTGCCCGAGCATGGGCGACCCGCCTGACGCGTGCTGGTATTCTGCAGCATAGACGACGAGGGGCGATCCTGCGGACGCTGCGGCCCGTCGTTGTCAAAAACACTCCTGGATGCTGGCGTGGTACGCCCGGCAAGGCGAACGTTTCGCTGTCGTTCGCCGCCGTTGTATTCGTATGCCATTTGCACCGCCTCGTCTCATGTATAACCCGTCCATCCTACAAAAAAGACGTGCAGCAAATGAGGACATACACCAAAACCTCGGTAAGCGGCATGGACGGGAGCGAGCCTGGCGTCATAAAGCGACGCCCTCCGCGAGCGATTGAGTCGCGTCATCAAAACGGACGCCCGCACCGAGTGGCGCCCCTCGCCGTTCGTCCCAAAAACGGCGCCGCTCGTTTTGCAGTTCTGCCTTCGGTCGAGCTACGAGTGGCGTTGCTGTGCCAAGGCCGTATCTTAAAGCCATGAAATAAAAAGTGCACGGCAAAACAGGCCGTGCAAGGGGTGACGCCAAGGGGCGTCAAAAAGGAAAGGAGGGGAACAATGGCGGACAAGAACGCAGAAGTTGCAGTCGAGGATACCGGCGGCATGAAGAAAACGCTTTCGCTCTGGAACTTCTTCACCATCGGTTTCGGTGCCATCATCGGTACCGGTTGGGTTCTGCAGGTCGGCGACTGGATGGTCGTGGGCGGCGGTCCCGTTCCCGCTATGATCGCATTCCTCTTGGGTGCAATCTTCCTCGTGCCCGTCGGAGCTGTTTTCGGTGAGCTTACGGCTGCTATCCCCATCTCGGGCGGCATCGTCGAGTATGTCGATCGTAGCTTTGGCCGTACACTGAGCTACATTACCGGTTGGCTCCTGGCCCTGGGCAACGGCATCCTGTGCCCGTGGGAGGCCATTGCCATTTCGACTCTCGTGTCCGAGATGTTCGGTAGCCTGCCCGGTCTTGAGTGGCTGCGCGCCATCAAGCTCTACACCATCCTGGGCGCCGACGTTTACCTGTTCCCGACGCTGATCGCGCTCGGCTTTGCAGTCTACGTCATCTTCCTCAATTTCCGCGGTGCCAGCTCGGCCGCCAAGCTCCAAGCCTTCCTGACCAAGGCCCTGCTCTGCGGCATGCTACTCGCCATGGGCGTCTCGCTGTTCACCGGCTCGCCGAACAACGCCATGCCTGTGTTCTCCCAGGTCGCCGGTGCTGGCGGCGGTAAGGCCGCCACCGAGGGCACCAGCCTGTTCGCCGGCATCGTGTCGGTCCTGGTTCTGACCCCGTTCTTCTACGCCGGTTTCGACACCATTCCTCAGCAGGCTGAGGAAGCAGCCGAGGGCCTTAACTGGAACAAGTTCGGCAAGATCATCTCCCTGGCCCTGCTGGCCGCCGGCGGCTTCTACATGGTCTGCATTTACTCGTTCGGCACTATCCTTGACTGGCATGAGTTTGTTAAGAGCCCCGTTCCCGCGCTTGCCTGTCTTAAGGGCATCAACATGCTCCTGTACCTGGCCATGCTCGTCATCGCCACGCTTGGACCCATGGGCCCGATGAACTCCTTCTACGGCGCCACGAGCCGCATTATGCTCGCCATGGGCCGCAAGGGCCAGCTGCCCGAGAAGTTTGCCGAGGTCGATTCCAATTCCGGCGCTCCCAAGCTCGCCTGCGTCGTTCTGGCCATCATCACCGTCGTCGGTCCGTTCCTGGGCAAGAACATGCTCATCCCTCTGACCAATGTGTCGGCTCTCGCCTTCATCTTCTCTTGCGGCATGGTCGCTCTTGCCTGCCTGCGCATGCGCTTCACCGAGCCCGACCTACCTCGTCCCTACGAGGTGCCCGGCGGCAAGTTTGGCATCTGCCTCGCCATCGCTGCCTGCGCCATCATCATCGGCCTGCTCGTGATTCCGTTCTCTCCCGCCTCCCTCAACATGGTGGAGTGGAGCATCGTGATCGGCTGGTTGGCTATTGGCCTGGCTCTCATGGCTTTCACCAATTCCCGTAAAAAGTAACGCCTAACCGGGGCGGATTGGGTGCGCGGTGCCCTCTCTCCCGCGTACCGAACCCGGCATCACTTGGGTAGCTTTGTGAGGCCTTAACCCGACACGGCCTCACCCACTATATGGATCCATAAGGAGGAACCATGTCCACTAAGTATGCAATCGTTGGCGGCAAGCTTATCGACGGTACCGGTGCCGAGCCGGTCGAGAACTCCCTCGTTCTCGTCGACGACAACGGCAAGATCGAGTACGCCGGTGTTATGCAGGACCTTCCCGAGGGCGTTGAGGTTATCGACGCCGCCGGCAAGACTGTCCTTCCCGGCCTGATCGACACCCACCTGCACTTCTCGGGCAACCTGACCGACGATGACACCGATTGGGTCATGCAGCCGCTTCTCGAGAAGCAGGCCGTCGCCGTCAAGCAGGCCTACGACTGCCTCACCCACGGCCTCACCACCGTCTGCGAGATCGGCCGCTTTGGTATCCAGATTCGCGACTGCATCGACAAGGGCGTCTTTAAGGGTCCGCGCGTTCTGGCCACCGGCCTCGGCTTCTGCCGTGTTGCCGGTCACGGTGACTCCCACCACTGCACCCAGGAGCTCAACAAGGAATCCCATCCCTGGGGCGACCAGGTCGACGGTCCTTGGGATCTGCGCAAGGCCGTCCGTCGTCGCCTGCGCGAGAACCCCGATGCCATCAAGATCTGGGCTACCGGTGGCGGCATCTGGCGCTGGGACTCCGGTCGCGACCAGCACTATTGCTCCGAGGAGATCCAGGCCGTGGTCGAAGAGGCCAAGATGGTCGGTATCCCCGTGTGGAGCCACTGCTACAACAACCACGCCGCCGCCTACGATTCCGTTCGCTTTGGCTGCGAGCAGCTGATTCACGGCTTCGATATCGATGAGCGCACCATGGACCTCATGGCCGAGCAGGGCACCTTCTTCACCCCGACGATCGCCTTCCTGCCCACCTGGTACGCCACCTATCCTCCCGTCTACGTCCCCGAGCTGCACGACAAGTACGAGGGTACCCTGGTCGAGAAGGAGCTGCAGCGCAACTATGACTGTCTGCGCGAGGCCAAGAAGCGCGGCGTCGTCATGACGATCGGCTCTGACTCCTTCTCCTTCGTCACCCCGTACGGCACCTGCTCCATCGAGGAGATGTACGAGTTCGTCGACAAGATCGGCTTCACCCCGGTCGAGACCATCACCTGCGCCACCCTCAACGGTGCCAAGATGTGCCACATCGAGGACGAGACCGGTTCCATCGAGGCCGGCAAGTGCGCCGACCTGCTGGTCGTCAACGGTGACGTCGCCGCCGACATTCACGTGCTCAACACCGACAACATGGACGTCATCATGAAGGACGGCTGGATTGTCGAGGCCGGCACCTTCGGCGAGCCAAACAAGTACAGCGCCTAAGCTACCGTTAGTCGATGGCTGGATGTAAAACACAGTTTTTGATTGCATAATGCAATGGAGAGGGTCGCTTGCGGCCCTCTTTATTGCTATCGGTGCTACGGACAAGAGGGGATGACGGTGGATCTCAATAGGCTGATTCTGGGCAAGAGTTACAACTCTACCAAGGTCTTTCGTACGGCCCAGCATGTGGTTCAGGCCATCCTACTCGGTGTTGTCGTTCCGGCGCTTATCTTGCTGCTTATCTGGGATTTAACCGATAATCCCAATCCCGTTCCAGGCGTTGTCGTTATTGCCGGCCTGGTCATGCTGTGCTTCTTCTTCTCGTATGTCTTTGTGGTCCCCGATGACCTCACATCGAGCGCAACCGACCGCACGCTCGCCATCGCATCAAAAATATTTGCCTACACGTCGCGCGGCCTTACGCCCGAAGCGGCCCTGGGTGCCTCTAAAATCATCCTGTCCGAGACCATCGCTTCTGCCATCTGCTTTACTGACGGCAGGCAGGTGCTGGCAAGCTGGGGCGAGGACTCGGCAAAGTGCCCTGCCGGAACCCCGGTAGTGCTCAAGACCACGCTCAACGTGATTGAGACGGGCGAGCAGAGCGTGTTTTCGCGTGATGCGTCCAATGAGACGGGCGGCTATTTTCCCCGTCTGCGTGCCGGTATTGTCGCGCCGCTTAGCGTGCGTGGTCATTGCGTGGGCACACTCGAGCTGTATTACCCTCGCCTGAGCAGCATCGATATGCGCCAGACGGCGCTTGCCTCGGGTTTCGCCGATCTCATTTCCACGCAGCTCGCCAGCTTTGAGCTCGAGCGCCAGGATGAGCTCACGGCCCGCGTTGAGCTCCGCGCTCTGCAGTCGCAGGTCGATCCGCATTTTCTATTCAATACCATTAGCACGATCGTTTCGCTCGTTCGAACCGAGCCCGACAAGGCGCGATCGCTGCTGATCGACTTTTCCAACTACTATCGTCAGACGCTTTCTGACTCCGATACGCTCACCACGCTCGAGCACGAGGTGGAGCAGGGCACCCGTTATATCAATCTTATGCAGGCCCGGTATGGCGACGGCCGTCTGCGCGTTTCGGTCGACATCGACTTTGAGGTGCGCGACAGCCTGGTGCCGCCGTTTATCTTGCAGCCGCTGCTCGAAAACTGCATCAAGCATGCGCAGCGCGAGACCGAGCCGCTTTCCATTCGTGTTAGGGCTTTTGAGACCGATGACGGCTTGGAGATCATCGTCGAAGATGACGGCATCGGTATGAGCGAAGAAGTCTGCGCGCATCTGTTTGAGCAGCATCGCCGAGAGGAGCCCGAAAGCATTACCGCCGACGGCTCCGTCAAGCGAGGCTGCGGCCTGGCGCTCTTCAACGTGCTTCAGCGCATCCATTTCTTTTACGGAGAAGATTCTGGCATGCGCGTGAAGTCCCAGGAGGGCGTGGGAACGCAGGTCATCGTTGAGTTGAACGGCGAGCCGCATGAGCCGGCGCCGCTAACGGTGTAGCACGCGGTTGGATTGAGAGAAAAAAGAGGGGAAGCGCATATGTCCGAAGGCTGGAACATCTTGGTGGTTGATGACGAGCCTCCAATTAGGGCTGAGCTACGTTATCTGTTGGAAAAGGATGCGCGTGTGGGCCAGATTGCCGAGGCGGGCAATGTCACCGAAGCCGTGGAATCGATTCTGTCGAACAAGCCCGACGTGCTGTTTTTAGACATTACCATGCCCGGTCGCTCGGGAATTGAGCTTGCCGAGACGCTTCAGAACCTAAAGACACCGCCGGTCGTGGTGTTTGTGACGGCATTTGCCGAGTATGCGGCCGATGCCTATAACCTCGATGCCGTCGATTACATCGTAAAGCCGGTCGAGGATGCTCGCCTGTCAAAGGCACTCGATAAGATCGAGACCGCCCTGGGCGCACGCCGTGTCGTCCATGCTCCGCGCCAGCCTTTGCGCCTGACGGTGGATCGTGGGGGTAAAAAGGTGTTCATTCCCGTGGCGGATGTCTGCTACTTTGAGGCGCGCGCCGATTTTTGCAACGCCGTCTGCGCCGAGGGAACATATCTGATCAATGAGTCGATTTCATCGCTCGAGCGGCGCCTGGCCTCCGAGGGCTTTATCCGTGTCCACCGCAGCTATCTGGTCAATTTGGAAGACGTGCACAATGTCGAGATCGGTTCTACGGGTCTTATGGAACTCAGGCTCGATCGCGTAACCTCGACGGTGCCCGTGTCCCGTCGTCGCGCTGCCGAGGTTAAGGCGCGCCTGGGGCTTGTGTAGACGGTCCGCATGCCATCGTTTGCCGACGCGGGTTTGGCATGGCCGCGCGGTGGGCATAATGGGTGACATCGAATGAAATCGAAAGGATCATTATGCCTGCGCTTATTACGCATCATCTGTTTGGCGAGGAAAGCATCGATCGTCTGCCGCAGGGCGTCATTACGTCCGACGAGGAACGCATTGCCTTTATCCTGGGCAACCAGGGTCCCGACCCGTTTTTCTTCCACATCCTGACGCCGCGCGTTTCCGACTGCACGCTGCTGGCACAGGCCATGCATCGCTCGCGCATGTCGCGCCAGTTCTCGTGCCTGCGCGACGGCGTGTCCCATTTGCTCCCGCGCGATGCCAACTTGGGCCGCGCCTTTGCGCTGGGCCTGCTGTCGCACTACGTGCTCGACCGTAATGCCCACCCCTTTGTCTACGAGCAGCAGTTTGGCATTGTCGAGTCCGATCCCGAGCTGGGGGATTCGGGCAGCCAGGTCCATGCGGTGCTCGAAAGTGACCTGGACGTGTTGATGCTGCAGCTCAAGCGCGACGGGGCCACGGTCGAGGACTATCCGCCGGCGGGCGAGATCGTCACCACCGACCGCATCAATCGCGTGGCCGGCGTGCTGATGAGCTATGTTGCCGGGCGTGTGTACGGTATCGATATCCCAGCGGGGGAGTACGGTGCCGCCGTTGCCGACATGCAGCTGCTCTATCGCGCCATTGAACCGGCGGGCTCGGCCAAGACGCGTGCAATTGCCCTGGTCGAGGGCCTAGTACACGACTACTCCCTGCTCGATGGCCTTGCTCACCGCGTGACGACCGAGCCGCCCGAGCGCACCGGCAATCTGGGCCATCTGACGTGGAAGAATCCCTTTACCGATGAGGTCTCGAACGAGAGCTTCCCCGAGGTCTTTGACCGCGCGCTGGTCGATTACGAGTGCACGGTCACCCGCTTTATCGAGACCGGCGATATGGAGGCCGTGACCAACCACGTCAATTACAGCGGTCGCGTGCTCGGCGCTGACGAAGAGTTCGACCGCGAGGAGTAGGGCTCGTGCGTGTCCCTTTGCCGAATCCTTACCGGTGCCTCTGTGCAATTGGGGTACGATGAACTGACTGCATATCGGGCGAATACGAAGGGTCCCTGTCCATGAAATACACCAAGCTCGAGCGTAACTGGGTTATGTACGATGTGGGCAATTCGGCCCTCGTGCTGCTCAACACCTCGGTGGTGCCCATCTACTTTAACGCCATCAATACCGGTGCTTCCTCGGCCGACCTGGTGGTCGCTTGGGGTAGCGCGCAGACGATTGCCTCGCTGGTCATTGCCATGCTCATGCCCATTCTGGGCGCGCTTGCCGATTACGCCGGCAACAAGATCAAGTTTTTCTTGGGCTTCTTCCTCACGGGCTTGGTGCTTTGCCTAGCGCAGGCTATCCCAATGTCCGCCATGGCATTTTTGACCGTGTACGTGCTGTGCACCATCGGCCTTAACTCTTCTATGACGTTCTATGACGCCATGCTGCCCGACATTACCACCGACGAGCGTATGGACGCCGTGTCCAGCTCGGGCTATGCCTGGGGCTACATCGGTTCCACCGTGCCGTTCATCATCTGCCTGGCGCTTATCATGGGTGGTCCCGCTCTTGGCGTCCCCACCATGCTGGCAACGCGTCTGTCGTTTGTCATCACTGGTGCCTGGTGGCTCATCTTTACCCTGCCGCTCATTCGCACCTATAAGCAAAAGTACGGTCGTGAGCGCGGTCCCGAGGACACCATCGGCCACATCGTGGGCGGCGTGTTCTCCGAGGTCGTACACACCATGCGCGAGATCGCCCACAACAAGACCGTGCTGGTCTACATGATCGCGTTCTTCTTCTACATCGACGGTGTGCACACGGTCATTTCCATGGCAACCAGCTACGGTTCGGCTCTGGGCATCGACTCGACCCAGCTGGTACTGGCCCTGCTCGTTACACAGTTCGTGGCCTTTCCGTCCGCTATCATCTACGGCAAGCTCGCCGGACGCGTGGGCACGCTCAACATGATCCTGGTGGCGGTCGCCGCCTACATGGGCATTGTGCTGTTCGCCGCGTTTTTCCTCAAGACCGCCTTTGAATTCTGGGTGCTTGCCATTATGGTCGGCCTGTTCCAGGGTGGCGTGCAGGCACTCAGCCGTAGCTACTTTGGCCGCATCATCCCCAAGGAAAAGTCCAACGAGTACTACGGCTTCTTTGACATCTTTGGGCGCTATGCAAGCGTTATGGGCACCTTTCTGGTGTCGGTCGTCACCTCGCTGACTGGCAACCCGTCGCTGGGCGTTCTTTCCATTGCTGTGCTGCTGATCGTTGGCTTTATGCTGCTGGCCCGCCTGTCTCGCATGACTCGAGCGGCAGAGCATGCCGCATAGGAGCGAGCGGCTATTGTGCCTGTCCGCGGTACTCTTTTGGGGTTATCCGCAATAAACATTGCGACTTGCGAGCAATGATTTGCCCAAGTGGGTATGATGGAATCAGCTAGGTCGCGGGGCGTCGCCTGTGTTTGGCGGCGCCTCGTTTTTGTGTTGCAGGGAGGGAAGGCATGAACGCCACAGTTGTGATTCCAACATATTGGGCGGGCGATGATGCCCATGCAAACGCTCCCGGTGTCTATGACCACTCGACGAAGCTCAACGCCGCCAATCCCGAGCTCGATCGCTGTCTTGCTTCGCTCGAGCAGGTACGCGATATTCCGCGAATCATCCTTTTGGTGGTCTGTCCCATCTCGGCCACGGCGGATGTGTCGAAGCGCGTACGCGAAATCGTCGACGCGCACCCTACGCTCAAAGTTACCGTAGTCACCAATACCCAGGCATCGCGTATCGCCGACCGCGTAGCGCAGATTGCGCCCAAGGGTTCGGGAGAATGCGTGAGCCTGCGCGGCTATGGCGCCATCCGCAATATGGGACTTGCCTGTGCCGCCGTGCTGGGTCACGATGCCGTCATCTTTTTGGATGACGACGAGACTGTCATCGATGCCGACTTTATGAAACGCGCGACTTACGCGTTGGGGCAGCAGACGCGTCAGGGCCTGCCGATCTTGGTTAAGAGCGGCTACTTTTACGATCGAGACGGATCGCCGCTGGCCCCCACGGACAAGGTGGGCATCTGCCACCGTTGGTGGACCAAGCGTATCGAGTTCAATCGCTGGATGAAAAAGGCGCTCTCGGGTACCCGTATTTCGCGTTCAAACTATGTGTGCGGCGGCCTTATGGCCCTCCATGCCCGCGCCTTTACCCGCGTGGCATTTGACCCGTTTATCACTCGTGGCGAGGACCTGGACTACCTCTTTAATATGCGCATATTTGGCTACGACGTATGGTTTGATAACGAGTGGACCGTGCGCCATCTACCGCCCGAGTCCGAGAAACGCTCGCCGCGCTTTATGCAGGACGTGTACCGTTGGTACTACGAACGTGCCAAGCTAACGTTTGCCGCGCATCAGAAAGAGCTCATTCCCGTTACAGCCGCGTCTCTCATGCCCTATCCGGGTCCGTGGATTTCGCGCGAGCTTGACGATCGCGTGCGTAAGACTGCCATGGTCCGCAGCATGTTTACCCGCGAGCACGAGGGATACCTACGCATTTGGCGCCACGGTATTGACGAGGCCAGGACCTACGCACGCCAAAACGCCGCAAGCTACCTGCGTTTCCAGAGCTTCTGGCCCAAGATTATGGATGGGCTCTGGCGTGACGCCCAGCTGACCAGCATCCTGGAGGGGACTGAATGATCGACCGCCGCGCCCAGCGCGATAGTTCAATGTCAATCTTTCGCATCATTGCCGTATCCTGCGCCATTTGTGTGCTGGTGTACTTTGTTTTTGCCCTGGCGACTGGAATCGATCCAATCGCGACCGTGGTCGCCTGTACGCTGCTATGCATCTTCCTGTGTATCTTTTTCTTTTTGACGCTCAATCCCGATTCGGTTCGCTCGCAGTACACCGAGGAGACGCTCTCGGTGGCCTCGGCCATGCTCGAGGACATTAAAGGCGGTCTGACGCAGGAGTCAGCACGTCTGGTGTGCCAGCGCATTTTGCCCGAGACACGCGCCATGACAGTTGCCGTTACCGACGAGAGCAACGTACTGGCCTGCGCGGGCGAGTTTGAGGAAAAGCTGCTGCCCAATTCTCCCATTCGTACGCTCGTCACGCGCTACGTCATCGAACACGGTATCGTCCAGTCGTTCAACCGTGTGGTGGACGTGGTGGGTTCGGATGGCTCACACAACCAGGTCCCCGCTGGCATCATCGCACCCATCAAGGTGGGCGACCGCACCGTCGGCACGCTCAAGTTCTATTACAAGACCCCGCGTGCCGTCGACCGTACCCAGTATGCGCTCGCCTCGGGTTTTGCCGAAATCCTGTCCACGCAGCTCGCCATTCACGAGCTCGAGGTGCAAAAGGAGCTCACGGCCCGTGCCGAGGTGCGTGCCCTGCAGGCGCAGATTAACCCGCACTTCCTGTTCAACACGCTCAACACCATCGCATCGTTTACGCGTACCGACCCGCTGCGCGCCCGCGAGCTGCTGCGCGAGTTCTCCTCGTTCTATCGCGCAACGCTCGACAATTCGGGCTCGCTCATTCCCGTGTCGCGCGAGGTCGCACAGACCAAGCGCTACCTGACGTTTGAGAAGGCGCGCTTTGGCGAGGATCGCGTGCTGGCGACCTTTGACGTGTCCGAGGACGTCGAGGACACGCTGGTTCCGGCATTTGTGATCCAACCGATTGTCGAGAACGCCGTGCGTCACGGCATGGGTGATGCCAGTGCGCTGAAGATTGACGTGACGGTGCGCAGGGATGGTGACGATGCGATTTTGATTTCGGTGGCCGATGACGGTGTGGGCATGGACGAGGGCATTGCTGCCAGACTGTTTGACGAGCGCTCTGCCCGTCCCGACGCCAGCTCCCCGCAGGGTGGCGGCGCCGGCGTTGCCATGCACAATATTTCGGAGCGCATTCATCGCTTTTATGGGCCGCACTCCTATACGCGCGTCGAATCGGCGCCGGGTAAGGGCGCTAAAGTGCTCCTACATCTCGATTTGTCGGAGAGCATCTTCGACATTCAAGAGTAGAATAATTGGTCACGGGCTTAACGCCGGTTGGCGTATGCCCGATGTAGTTTGTTGACGAAAGGTTTTATCCCCATGCTGCGTGCGATGATTGTGGATGATGAGGCCCCGGCCCGTTCGGAACTTCGCTTCTTGCTCGAGCAGACGGGCAAGATCGGCACGATCACAGAAGCGTCGAGCGTTCGCTCCGCCATCGAGATGCTTATGGAGAGTCGCGTTGATGTCGTGTTCCTCGATATTTCGATGCCTGGCGCTTCGGGTCTGCAACTTGCCGAGGCGCTGCATAAGCTTAAGAATCCGCCGGCGATCGTGTTTGTGACCGCGTACAGCGATCATGCGGTTGAGGCGTTTGATGTGGATGCCGTCGACTATCTGATGAAGCCGGTAGAGGAAGCCCGCCTGGATCGTGCAATCGAGAAGGTCATGCAGCGCACGAAGCCCGTTGCGGACAGCAAGGTGACCATCGAGCGCATCCCGGTGGAGAAGGGCGGCCGCAAGGTGCTCATCCCCGTGGACGACATTCGCTTCATTATGGCCAAGGACGATTACTCCTGTATCTATACCGTCGACGACCGTTTTTTGTCGACGACCTCGCTGGCACAGTTCGAGGCCAAGCTCTGTGATTTTGGCTTCTTCCGCGTTCACCGCCGCTATATCGTTAACCTGGCGTGTGTTACCGACGTCGAGACGGTTCCCTCGGGCGCTATCCAGCTGGGCATTACGGGCGTCGACGAACGCGTACCGGTTTCGCGCCGTCGCGTCGTACCGCTCAAGAAGGCCCTGAGCCTCTAGCACACCGGCCCCGCAGCCCTGTAGACCAAAATCGTCTGCGGAGCCGCGGGGCTTTTTGTATGAACGCACCAAATCGTTTAGCGGAAGGGATCCCATGAACAGTGCAAGCGCCAAGCGTATCGACATCATCTCGGACACCCACGGTTATCTGTCGCCCGCGCTTTTAGATGAGTTGAGCGGCGCGGACCTGATTATCCATGCCGGCGATCTTACGTCGGAGATGGACTACGAACATCTGCGAACCATTGCCCCCGTGCGAGCGGTTCTGGGCAATAACGACTACTACCGTGATTACGGCCCCGAAGTGGACCGTCTGGCGCTCTTTAGCTACGAGGGCCTTAAGTTTGCCGTAGCCCACTACCGCGAAGACCTCCCGGTGGGATCCGTGGACGTAGCCATCAACGGTCACACTCACGTAACCAAAGAGGCCCAGGTGGGCCGCTGCTTGGTCCTCAACCCAGGCAGCGCCAGCTACCCCAGGGGCACCCGGGGCCCCACCATGGCCAGAATGCTCGTCAAAGACGGCAAGGTCTTAAGCGTCAAGTTTATTGACTTAGATTAACCGCAACAAAAACGGGGGATGCACAATGCATCCCCCGTTTCCATTTGAGCCAAAGGCCGAGCTTCAACAAGAACAATCAGACCAACCCCGCCGAGGAGCACGCGGGCTAGCCGCGCAGCGGCGCACGCCCGCAAAACTGGTTGAACATAGTGACGGCAGGGAGGGTCTCAAAAAATATTTTCAAAAAAGTTGTTGCGCGGCGAACAGACTTCTGTGTATACTAATCCCCGCAGCGCACGCGAGCGGAAACAAACGCGAACGACTGCCTGGGGAGTTAGCTCAGTTTGGTTAGAGCGCCGGCCTGTCACGTCGGAGGTCGCGGGTTCGAGCCCCGTACTTCCCGCCAACGCAATTAAAGCCACGTCTTCGGACGTGGCTTTTTGCGTTTAATAGGACAACCGCTCGGCCGTCCCTTTCATTCTGCTCCTTGTTTCCGAGATGCGGAAATGAATTAAGTATATCGGTTTAAACAGGGGGGTTTGTTGCGCAACACTCGTTCAATGAAACAGGGGGTTAGGTTATACTAAATTCCACTGCAGGCCTAATCTGATGCAATTTGCTTTGGATTCGACCTTCAGCGGACATCTAATTCACTATTTGGTTGTCCCGGCGGTTATTTAGCGTCTCGACGTAAGCTCGGCCCCGGAGCCCGTTCGAGCTGTTCGTATTCCTTGAAAGGGGAAACATGGACATATCGAGGAAGACTGATTATGCCCTCCGCATGCTTGCGATGCTTGCCGAGGAGCCGGAGCGGTTGCTTTCTGTTCGCACTGCTGCCGAAGAGGTCAATGTTCCGTATTCGTTTGCCCGTTCGATCCAACACGGTTTGGTTCAGGCCGGTATTGTGGAGAGCCTGCGTGGCGTCCACGGCGGTATGCGTCTTAAGGTCAACCCGAGCGAGGTCACTATCCGTCAGGTCGTCGAGGCCGTTCAGGGCCCTATGGTTATGAATGATTGCACGGCACTCGATGGCGACTGTGCACGCAGGGGCACGTGCTGCTATCATCCCCTGTGGGCTGGGGCCCAGGCGCTGATGCGTGACTACCTCGATTCCGTTTCGCTGGACGATGTCGTCGCTCGCCGCCAGTTCCCCGCCGTCGATCCCAAGTTCGCCGACCGCGACGCCTTTCCCGAGTATGCCGTTTGCGCGTGTGCTTGCCGGGAGGAGTAGCGCCGCATAAGGAGCATAGCTATGATTCAGGACCCCTTTCGTTCGATGATTCGTTCGGAAGGGGTTCTGCGTTATCGCGACCTTCCGTGGCGCCGCACACGCGACCCGTACATCATCTGGCTTTCCGAGGTCATGCTGCAGCAGACGCAGGTTCCACGCGTAGAGATGCGCATGCCGGCATGGCTCGACCGCTTTCCGACCGTGCATTCTCTCGCCCAGGCCGCTCCTTCTGATGTTTTGGACGCTTGGCAGGGTATGGGCTACAACCGTCGTGCTTTGGCGCTCCATAAGGCCGCGCAGCGACTCGTGGAGGACTGGGATGGGGAGTTTCCGCGTGATACATGCGACCTGGTCGCGCTGCCCGGTATTGGGCCCGCAACGGCGCAGGGCATTCGGTCGTTTGCGTTTGATCTTCCGGGAGTGTACCTGGAGACCAATGTGCGCACGGTCTTTCTGCATCACTTTTTTCCTGACGTTCCGTCTGTTCCCGATCGCGAGCTGGTGCCGTTGATCCAGGCGGCCTGCCCGGCGGCGCCCGGTACGGCGGCGGATGAGGCCGCTCCCTTTGCCGTGCCGCTCGACGATGCCGATACGCCGCGCGCGTGGTATTACGCGCTGCTGGATTACGGCGCGTATCTCAAAAAGACGCTGCCCAATCCGTCTAGGCGCTCGGCGGGCTATAGCCGCCAGTCCAAGTTTGAGGGCTCGCGTCGGCAAAAGCGTGCCCATATCGTGCGCATGCTGCTTGCAGCTCGCGACGGACAGCCGGCGGGCATAACGCTTGTTGAAGCTGTTGCAGGCGTTAACAAGATGGAGGCCGCAGCGGGTCGCGAACCGGTTGGTTGCGATTTTATTGCGGGCATTCTTGCCGACCTGGAGCGCGAAGGCTTTTGTCGTGCCGAAGGCGAGCGCTGGCTGAGTGTGTGATGACGCAAATTTGCAGGACAGGATAGTAAGGTTTAGATTCTCGGCATGAGGGTATCCTAAAGACTATGCCGCTCAAAGTCTGTGGGCGGCGCGTATTGAAGGGAAGTACACCTATGGATTTTGAGAATTCTCAAACCAAGAAGAACCTCGAGACCGCTTTTGCCGGTGAGTCCCAGGCGCACACCAAGTATCGTTACTATGCATCCAAGGCCAAAAAGGACGGCTACGTTCAGATTTCGAATATCTTTGCCGAGACGGCGGGCAACGAGTCCGAGCATGCCAAGCTGTGGTTTAAGTACCTGCACGACGGTGCTGTTCCGGATACGCTGGACAACCTGCGCGATGCCGCCGCGGGCGAGAACTACGAGTGGACCACGATGTATGACGAGTTCGCCAAGACCGCCGAAGAGGAGGGTTTTGCCGAGATTGCCGCGAAGTTCCGTGGCGTTGGCGCTGTCGAGAAGGCTCACGAGGAGCGCTATAACAAGCTCGTCGAGCGCATTGAATCGGGCGAGGTGTTTGAGCGCGAGGGCGTAAAGGTGTGGAAGTGCCTGAACTGCGGGCACCTGCATGTTGGTGCCAAGGCGCCCGAGGTGTGCCCGGTTTGCAACCATCCCAAGGCGTACTTTGAGGAGCAGGTGGTGAACTACTAGCGCTTGGCGCTGGCTGCTGCGGAGCGCGGGGCGGGAGGCCGGATTGCCTTCCCTCCCCGCTCACGGCTTCGCAGGGTCGCGTTGAGGGAAGGCAATCCGGCCTCCCTCCCCGCGCCCCGGCGTTGGGTCGTTGCGTGCTCGCTACAGAAAAGCTGATTAGAAGTTTGCGTGCCGCCCCTTTTGGGGCGGCACGTTTTTGTTTGGGGTCCCTGTCTTCACAATTTCCGTCAAGCTTTTGGTTAGGTTTTGGTCGGATGGCGCAAGGGCGAGAGGGCAAAAGATTGCTGGCGAAAAAAGCTCAAAGAAAGTGCTGGTAGGGGAGTTGTTGAACTTTTCGACAGTTTTCTGACAAAAGAATCTTTGCGGCTATTGCCGCGGATTTCGTTGCCGCGGCCGCGATGGTGCGGGATGCTGGGCGCAAGCATCGAATGCTCCTATTGAGGAGGCCAACATGGATCTGTTTCTTGAGACCCCGCAGCAACAAACCGAGCGCATGCTGCGCCAACAGCAGCGGCTTATGGAGATGCAAATGCAAGGGGCAGCCGTCCAGCCTCCTGCGCAAAACGCCGCGCCCGCGGTATCGTCTGCGGGTGAGGTGGACCCAGGAGCCTATTCCGTACAACAAGATTCATATGCGCAGGAGCTTGCGTTCGACAAGCGTCGTGCGCGTCGCCGTCGCTGGGCCCAGCGCCTGCGTACGCTGGCGATGATCGTGCTGATCCCGTTGGGACTCGCGGCAATCTTCTTGGCCTCATATGCCCTTACGTGCATTCTCAACGGCGCTTCGCCCAGCGAAGTGCTCCAACATTTAACAGCTCTCGGCCAGCGCCTGGGCGATGTCGTAACAACCATCCGCGCCGGCTGGGAGAGTTAGCGTTTGTCACATTAGGACTTCTAGGGTGCAGGGATTATCGCCACGAGTAGAATTCTTGCATCCTGTGGGTCCTGTCGTGCGACTGAATAGTATTATTGATGATAATTAATAATAGGATTTGCTATGCATAAGCAGGATTTAGAACAGACTCTTTTGGGTATTGACGAAGAGGCGGAGCTGGAAATAGGTCCAAGAGACGATAGACCGAGCGTTGTATTGGTGGGAGGGAGCGCCTTCATGCTTAACGATGTGACGAATCGGTCGGTTACACATGACATTGATGTGTTTGAGGCAGACAGGTGCCTCCGCGAGATCATAGCTCGATATCCCGAGGTGAATGGTATGGCGGTGGCATATTGTAATCAGATGCCATTCAATTACGAAGCTCGTTTGATTCCCTTGGATATTGGGGCGCGTTTTATCAGGTACTTTACGCCATCCTTGGAAGACCTAGCGGTAATGAAGCTCTATGCCTACCGTCCGAACGACATCGTCGATCTTCATAGCCAGGCATTCGTCGACCGACTTGATTGGGGACTGCTCGAACGGCTTATATTCGACGAGGGCGAGGCGCTGGCGTCGTCGCCTTCGGAGCGGAGTTATCAAGAGATGGTCTGCGCATACAGGCAATACAAAAAGGAGGTGCTCGGTTGAATCTGACCTTTGAGGGATTCTTAAAAGGCTATTGCCGAGAGCTATCCGGACAGCAGTCGCTCAGCTTTAGAAAACTGGTTAAGCAGGCGACGACGGTTGCGCCGCGCGTGGCGGAGCCCCTGTTTTTGCTCGCTTTGGCGCAGGGTAAAGCCGAATACGTTCTGGGCTTATCCGAGGGTTCGTGGATGGAAGAGGATTACCGAGGAGTTTTGTCCTTGTACGCCCAAACGGGTAGCCTGGCATCTCTATGCGCCGAGGACAAACTCCCTAATCGTTATGCCAACGTTTGGCGTGCGTATAGAGCGGTGAAGGAAAAGCCAGTGGCGGACAGAAGGATCAACGCTCTGATGCGAAAAAGAACGTTGGGAGCGCTAGGGGAATCGGGCGTAACGCGCTACGGTCTCTGCCGCGATTTGAATCTGAATAAGGGAAACGTGTACGCATACTTAGCCGGCGATGACTCAAAGGTGAGCAGGGAGACGGCGCGCCGCATTATGGAATATGCTGAGGAGAGGGGCGCCCAAGAAGGGGCCGGGCGCCCGGTGCGTGTGGCGGGGTAAGATTGATCGCGGTTTTGATTGATGTTCGATTGGGTTTGTTGGGCGGAGTCTATGTCTGCTGTTGATATTGTGCTGGTCGTGATCGCCTTGGTAGCGGTAGGAGTGGCTGTGGCTTGCGCCCTGCAGCTCAAGGGCCTTCGCGCCGAGCTGCGAGAGCGCAGCGATGGCGGTGCGGAGGCGCTGGCGGCACTCGAGCAGGCTAACAACGCGCTCGATGCCCTGAACGTTGCGCTGGCAGAAACCCGCCGCACGGCCAATGCCATCGCGCAGCAGCAGACGACAGATGCGGCCGTGGAGCAGCAACGCTACCTGAACATCGCACGCGAGTTTTCGCAAGCTGGTGACCGGATGGATGACCTGCGCCGCGAGACGGCCCAACAACTCGGTGCCAACCGCGAGGGCATCGAGCACCGCCTGGACAAGGTGCGCGAGACGGTCGATGCCCAGCTGGGTGCTATCCGCAAAGACAACAACGTGCAACTCGATCAGATGCGCGCGACGGTGGACGAGAAGCTCTCCCGCACGCTCAACGATCGCCTGTCGGCATCGTTTAAGCAGGTGAGCGACCAGCTCGAGGCCGTGTACAAGGGCCTGGGCGACATGCAGTCCATCGCCACCGGCGTGGGCGACCTTAAGCGCGTGCTGGGCAACGTAAAGGCGCGCGGCATTTTGGGCGAGGTGCAGCTGGGTGCAATCCTGGCGGACATCCTCACGCCCGACCAGTATCTGGAAAACGTCGCCACCAAGCCCGGCGCCTCGGAGCGTGTTGAGTTTGCCGTCAAGCTGCCGGTAGACGAGGACGATCCCGTGCTGCTGCCGATCGACTCCAAATTCCCGGGCGACGCATATGAGCATCTGCTCGACGCCCAGGAGTCGGGTGACGCTGAGGCCGTCGCCGCTGCGCGTAAGACGCTCGACGCCATGGTCAAGCGCGAGGCCAAGGACATCTGCGAAAAGTACCTGAGTGTGCCGGCAACGACCAACTTTGGCATTATGTTCGTGCCGTTTGAGGGGCTGTACGCCGAGGTTGTCAGTCGTCCGGGACTTATCGAGACCCTGGGTCGCGACTATCACGTCAACGTTGCCGGCCCTAGCACCATGGCGGCTATCCTTAACAGTCTACAGATGAGCTACCAGACGTTTAGGCTGCAAAAACGCACCGATGACGTGCTGCGCGTGCTTTCTGCCGTCAAGGCCGAGCTGCCGCGCTATCAGGCGGCGCTGCGCCGCGCCCAGCAGCAAATCGAGACCGCGGGAAAGACGGTCGAGGGCATCATCACCACGCGCACCAACGTCATGGAGCGCAAGCTCAAGGACATCGACGCGCTGGAAGACGCCGACCAAGCTGATGAGATCTTGGGACTCACGCCCGCGGGCCTTCTCACAGATCAAGAAGACGAGGAATAATTACAACAAGACGGTGGGGCGCCGGCGCAAACGCGGGCACCCCGCTGCTTTTCGCATCGTGCCTGCCTGAAGTGCGCTTTAGTATGCAACAATGACGTTTAGCCCCGCCAGATGTGAAAGGAAGCCCATGTCACAGAGAAGCACCAGTCCGCTCAAACGCTCAACCGTGCGCCGCACGCTACAGCGTTTTTGGGACGTCACGCGCACGCAGCCGCTGATCGTCTTTCTCTCGGTGCTCTCGTCGGCGGGCTACATCTTTTTGCTCACGTTTGCCAACACCTACGTGATGGCGCTTATCGTCGACCGCGTCCAGGCCGGCCCCGTGGCGGGCGACCGGGTGTTTGAGGTCTTTGGCCCCTACATTCTGGCGCTTGTGCTCGTTAACCTAGTGGGCCAAATCCTCTCCAAGCTGCAGGACTACACCGTCTACAAGCTCGAGATTGCGGGCAACTATCACTTGGCGCGCCTGTGCTTCGACACGCTCTCCAATCAATCCATGACATTCCACACCAGCCGTTTTGGTGGATCGCTTGTGAGCCAGACGAGCCGTTTTATGAGCGGCTACACGGGGTTGGTGGACGTGACGGTGTATTCGCTCATTCCCACTATCACCTCGGTTGTCTGCACGGTAGCGGCGCTCGCTCCGGTGGTGCCGACGTTTACCGTGATCCTGGTGGGCATTATGGTCGTCTACATCTCGTTTGTCTGGCTCATGTATAAGCGCATCATGCCGCTTTCGGCCGCGACGTCCGCCGCGCAGAACAAGCTGTCGGGCGTGTTGTCCGACGCGGTCACGAACATCCTGGCCGTCAAGACCTGCGGGCGCGAAGACTTTGAGCGCGACCTGTTCGATGCTGCCGACCGCGCCGCGCGCGACGCCGAAACGGTTTCGATGCACGCCATGATGCAGCGCAACTTTACGACCTCGGGCCTTATCGTCATTACCATGGCCGTGGTGAGTGTGTTTGTGGCGGGCGGCAACGCGTGGTTTGGCATCTCGGCCGGCGCGCTCGTCATGATCTTTACCTATACGTACAACCTCACCATGCGTCTGAACTACGTAAGCTCCATGATGCAGCGCATCAACCGCGCGCTGGGCGATGCGGCCGAGATGACGCGCGTGCTGGACGAGCCGCGTCTGGTGGCAGACGACGAGAACGCTCCCGAGCTCAAGGTGGGCGAGGGAGCGATTGATTTTGAGCACCTGAGCTTTGCATACCGCGACGCCGCGGCGGGCGAGAGCGTGTTCGACGACCTGACGCTCCATGTGGCGGCGGGTCAGCGCGTGGGCCTGGTGGGCAAATCGGGCTCGGGCAAGACGACGCTCACCAAGTTGCTGCTGCGCCTGGACGACGTACAGGGCGGTCGCGTACTCGTGGACGGTCAGGATGTCTCGCGCTGCACGCAGCAGAGCCTGCGCCGCCAGGTTGCCTACGTGCCGCAGGAGGCACTGCTGTTTCACCGCTCCATTCGCGAGAACATCGCCTACGGCCGCCCCGATGCCACCGACGAACAGATTCGCGAGGCGGCCCGCTTGGCCAATGCCCTGGAGTTTATCGACCGCCTGCCCCGGGGCTTTGACACCATGGTGGGCGAGCGCGGCGTTAAGCTTTCGGGCGGCCAACGCCAGCGCGTGGCCATCGCCCGTGCCATCCTCACCGACGCGCCGATTCTGGTGCTCGACGAGGCGACCTCTGCCCTGGATAGCGAGTCCGAGGCGCTGGTGCAGGAGGCGCTTGAGAACCTGATGCGTGGCCGCACCTCTATTGTGGTGGCACATCGCCTGTCCACCGTGGCGGCGCTCGACCGCATCGTGGTGCTGGCGGACGGCGAGATTGTCGAGGACGGTACGCATGCGCAGCTTGTCGAGGCAGGCGGCGAGTACGCAAGCTTGTGGGGCCGCCAGACCGGCGCATTTTTGGAGGCGTAAAGACCCCATACGTGGGACAATCGTGCCCATAGGTAATTATGCCGCCAATCCGAGGAGTCGTTATGCCACGCGAGACCAATGCCGCCAAGCGCGAGCGCGCCGTTGAGGTGTGCGAGCGCCTTAACCGTCGCTATGGCCCGGTTGAGTGTTTTTTGGACCACGAGAATCCCTATAGGCTGCTCATAGCGGTGTTGCTCTCGGCGCAGACGACCGACGCGCAGGTCAACAAGGTGACGCCGAAGCTGTTTGCCCAGTGGCCCACGCCCGAGGCCATGGCGGGGGCGAGCGTTGCCGATGTGGCAGATACCATTAAGTCGCTCGGCTTCTATAAGAGCAAAGCCAAGCACGCCGTGGAGGCCGCACAGATGATTGTCGCCGATTACGGCGGCGAGGTGCCGGCCGACATGAAGGAGCTTGTCAAGCTGCCGGGCGTTGGGCGCAAGACGGCGAACATCGTGCTCAACGTGGGGTTTGGCATTGTCGAGGGCATCGCGGTCGATACGCACGTCAACCGCATCGCGCACCGTCTGATGCTGAGTCCCAAGACGCACGCCAAAGAGCCGCTCAAGACCGAGCAGGATCTGCTCAAGATCTTGCCGCACGAGTATTGGGAGTCGGTCAACCACCAGTGGATCACCTTTGGCCGCGAGATCTGCGATGCCCGCAAACCTAAGTGCGACGAGTGCCCGCTGGCAGATCTTTGCCCCAGCGTACGGATGGTGTAATAGCTTTTTGCAAACTTTTTTGCAAAAAAGTCTCAAACCTTAGATATAGCTTGGTTGCGCAACCTTTTGAGTTTTTTCTCGGCTTGAATTAACCATGCAATTCAGATGTCTTCTTTCGCGAAGTGGTCGCGGAGAAGCAAGTCGGGAAAGGACGACCACATGAATAGGAAGCTTAACGCTGCTATCACAGCCGGTCTGAGCTTGAGTATGGTGCTTGGCTCTACGCCGGTTGCTGCTATCGCGGCGGAGACTACTCAGGACACAAGCGGGGAGGCGGCGGCTGCGGCTGCCACTGGCGTCAAGGATGTCCTCTACTTCGCCAACGGCGGTGTGTTCGTCGACGGTAATGTGACGCTCCAGGGCGTTACTGATTCCGACGGCGTCGCCCGCCAGCCCCTGGCCCCGACCCGCGAGGGCTACACCTTCGCCGGCTGGACCTACGACCGCGAGGGCACCGACCCGGTCGACTTCAGCAAGCCGCTGGTCGGCGGCGGCGACCGCGCTACCCTGTTCGCTCAGTGGACCGAGGATAAGGGAGCTGACGTTGACGAGAACAAGAACGTCAAGGATGTCCTCTACTTCGCCAACGGCGGTGTATTCGTCGACGGTAATGTGACGCTCCAGGGCGTTACTGATTCCGACGGCGTCGCCCGCCAGCCCCTGGCCCCGACCCGCGAGGGCTACACCTTCGCCGGCTGGACCTACGACCGCGAGGGCACCGACCCGGTCGACTTCAGCAAGCCGCTGGTCGGCGGCGGCGACCGCGCTACCCTGTTCGCTCAGTGGACCGAGGATAAGGGAGCTGACGTTGACGAGAACAAGAACGTCAAGGATGTCCTCTACTTCGCCAACGGCGGTGTATTCGTCGACGGTAATGTGACGCTCCAGGGCGTTACTGATTCCGACGGCGTCGCCCGCCAGCCCCTGGCCCCGACCCGCGAGGGCTACACCTTCGCCGGCTGGACCTACGACCGCGAGGGCACCGACCCGGTCGACTTCAGCAAGCCGCTGGTCGGCGGCGGCGACCACGCTACCCTGTTCGCTCAGTGGACCGAGGACAAGGGAGCTGACGTTGACGAGGACAAGAACGTCAAGGATGTCCTCTACTTCGCCAACGGCGGTGTATTCGTCGACGGTAATGTGACGCTCCAGGGCGTTACTGATTCCGACGGCGTCGCCCGCCAGCCCCTGGCCCCGACCCGCGAGGGCTACACCTTCGCCGGCTGGACCTACGACCGCGAGGGCACCGACCCGGTCGACTTCAGCAAGCCGCTGGTCGGCGGCGGCGACC